>DASYAZ010000143.1:0-16230 GCA_036501085.1 Pseudonocardiaceae bacterium
ACCCGACCACCCACCGCCTCCCCCTGACCCCGACATGGAGACATATCGGGGTCATCGGGCCCCCGCCCACCCCGATATGTCTCCATGTCGGGAAAAGGGGGATCGGGCGCGGGGGTCATGGGGCGCTCCGGTGGAAGCGGGCGGTGATGGCTTGACCGTGTGCGGGAAGGTCCTCGGCCTCGGCGAGGGCGATGACGTGATCGGCGATCTTCATCAGCGCATCGGAGTCATACTCGATGAGCTGGACCCCCCGCAGGAAGGCCTGCACGGACAGCCCCGAACCGTGCCGGGCGCAGCCCCCGGTGGGAAGCACGTGGTTGGAGCCGGCGCAGTAGTCACCGAGCGAGACCGGCGCGTAGGGCCCCACGAAGATCGCCCCGGCGTTGCGCACCCCGCGGGCGATGGCGGGCGCATCGGCGGTCTGGATCTCCAGGTGTTCGGCCGCATAGGCGTCCACCACCGTCAACCCGGCCTCCAGGTCGCCGACCAGCACGCAGCCAGACTGGCGCCCGGTGAGGGCGGTGCGGATCCGCTCGGTGTGCCTGGTCGCCGCGACCTGATGGGTCAGCTCGGCGTCCACGGCGTCGGCGAGGGCTGTCGAGTCGGTGACGAGCACGCTGGCCGCCAGGGTGTCGTGCTCGGCTTGGGAGATCAGATCGGCGGCCACGTGCACCGGGTCGGCGCTGCGGTCGGCCAGGATCGCGATCTCGGTGGGGCCGGCCTCGGCGTCGATGCCGACCCTGCCGCGCAACGCCCGTTTGGCTGCGGTGACGTAGATGTTGCCGGGACCGGTGACCAGGTCCACCGGGTCCAGCGGGGCGCCGTCGGTGTCGGTGCCGCCGAAGGCGAGCAGCGCGACGGCCTGAGCGCCGCCCACGGCCCACACCTCGTCCACCCCGAGTAGCGCGGCCGCCGCGAGCACGGTGGGGTGCGGCAGCCCGCCGTGGGCGGCCTGCGGCGGCGAGCACACCACCAGCGAGCTCACCCCGGCCACCTGAGCGGGCACCACGTTCATCACGACCGTGGACGGATACACGGCCAGGCCACCCGGTGCGTAGAGCCCCACCCTGGCCACCGGCACCCAGCGCTGCGTGACGGTGCCGCCGGGCACGACCTGGACGACCTTCTCGGCACGCTGCTGCTCGGCGTGCACCCGGCGAACCCGGGCAATGGACTCCTCCAGCGCCGCGCGCACCGCGGGATCCAGCTGCTCCAACGCAGCACGCAACACGCCGGGGGGTACCCGGACGGTAGCCGGCCGCACGCCGTCGAAGCGCTCCGCGAGCTCCAGGACGGCCTCGACCCCCCGATCGCGCACCGCGTCGATCAACGGGGCCACCTGGTGGGCCACCGCGTCCACGTCCACCTCGGCACGTGGCAGCAGGCCGCGCAGGGCAGCAGGGACCGGTAGACCGGAGCGGAGATCGATACGGGTGAGCATGCTGTTCAGCGTAATGCGCCAGCGAGTCCCCCGATGACAGCGCCGGAAGGCCAACCAAAGTCCTTTAGGCTTCGCCAGTGTCAGTGTGGCGGACTTCCCTGATCATGGCATTGGCGATGCTCGTGGTGGCAGCCCCGTTCTCCGCGATCGCGGCGCTAGCCGCACCCCCTCCTCCACCGGCCGCGCCCTCCTCGGCCTACCGGGTTCCGGGGGTGGACCAGGCGAGCGCCCGCACCGCGGTGGCGCGCCAGGGTGTGGAGGTCCTCGGTGCCGGTCGCGACTACCTGGAAATCCAGGCCACCCCGGCGCAGGCCGAGCGGTTGCGGGCCAGCGGGCTGCGGCTGGTCCCGCTCTCGAGCGAGGTCGTGCCGCCGGTGCTGGTGGCACCCGGTGAGTTCCCGCTGGGGTACCGGGGGTACCACAACCTCCGCGATCTCACCGCCACCCTGGACTCGCTGGCCGCAGCGCACCCCAGGCAGGTTGCGGTCTCGACCTACGGCCGGTCGGCGCAGGGGCGCCCGCTGCTGCTGGTGAAGATCAGCGACGATGTCCGTACCGACTCCCGCGAGCCCGAGGTGCTGTTCACCTGCGGGCAGCACGCTCGCGAGCACATCACCGTCGAGATGTGCCTGCACATCGCGCGCCGGCTGGCGCAGGGTTACGGCACCGACCCGGCGATCACCCAGCTGGTGAAGTCCCGGGAGATCTGGGTGATGCCGATGACCAATCCGGACGGTGCGGAGTACGACATCTCCACCGGCCTGTTCGGGGCGTGGCGTAAGAACCGGCAGCCTTCGCCGGGCAGCACGGCGATCGGCACCGACCTGAACCGGAACTGGGGCGATGAGTGGGCCTGCTGCGGCGGGTCGAGCGGGCGACCGGCCAACGAGACTTACCACGGCCCCGCCCCGTTCTCCGCTCCGGAGACCGCGGCGCTGCGGGACTGGGTGCTCAGCCGGGTGCTCGGCGGGGTGCAGCAGATTACCGCCCACATCGACTTCCACAGCTTCTCCGAGCTGGTGCTGTGGCCTTACGGCTTCACTCAGGAGCACACTGCCGCCGGCCTGAATGCCGCCGACGCGGCGGCGTTTCGCACACTGGGTGAGCAGATGGCCGCCACCAACGGTTACACCCCGGAGCAGTCCAGCCAGCTCTACGTCAACGACGGCTCGATCGGCGACTGGATGTGGGGCACCCAGCACATCTGGTCCTACACCATCGAGATGTACCCGACCAGCCTCACCCAGGGCGGCTTCTACCCGCCGGCGTCAGTGATCGACCGCGAGACGGCCCGCAACGACCCGGCGATCGATCTGCTGCTGAGCTATGCAGACTGCGTTCCGCGGATCATCGATGGCCACTGCCCGGCACAGACCTCACGATAGGGAGAAGATGCAAGTGTCATCAGACATGGCTGGCACGGCACGTGAACTGCTCAAACGGGAGCCGGGCTATGAGTTCCGGTCGGCCGGCAAGCTGTGCACGGTGTGTGGCGTGATCGTCGGGAACGTGCCCGGCGACGACCAGATCCACCAGCAGTGGCACGAGGCGCTCGCAGTACTGCTCGGGAACAGCACCGGCTGAACCAGCCCCTGGGAAGTACCTGGATCAAGGCCCTCGCCGGTTGTCATCGACCCAGTCGTCGATCCGCTCCCACCAGTGGTAGAGCCATTCGACCTGGGCGTCTTCGCCGCGCGGCACCTCAGCGGCCGGTACCCGCCACCAGCGCATCCGCACAGTCTGATCGAGCGGCAGCTCCCGCCAGACGTCGGCCACCGTGTACAGGCGGTCCAGCCCCGCATGCGCTACCCACACGACGTCGGCGTCGGTAGCCGCGGCCAGCGCCGCTGCGACGCCGCCCGGTCGCGGGGGCAGCACATGGCGCAATCCCTCGGAACGGCGCGCCATGTCCTCGAGGCCGCGCGCCCGCAGCCGGGCAATGCCCGCGAGCCGGCGGCGCTCGGTGAAGTTGCCACCTTCGGGGAAGATCACGAAGGCGTCGTTGTGGTCGAGAGCCGTCGCAAGCTCACCGATCCGCCGTTGTAGCTGCTCCCCACCCCCGCCGGGCAGGAACCGGTTGGGCAGCCGGTTGAGCACCACATCGAGCGCCGGGTCCCACTGCAGCGCCTCGGCCAGCACGATCCGCGGTTCCCGTGCGTACCAGTTGATCAGCGCGTGGATGAGCAGGAACGAGTCGCCGGGGCCGGCGTGCCGGCAGAACACCAGTAACGGTCGGTCGAGGTACTCGTCAGGGTCGGGGCCTTCGACGTCCACCCGCAGTCCCAGCACCCGGGTCGCCTCGCGGTAGAGCATCCGCAGGTACCAGCCCACGAGCTGGTAGTGCAGGTACTGGAACGGCGGCGTGCGTATCACCAGCCCGAATCCGGCGGCCAGCCACAAGCCGAACAACGCGACCAGCCCCACGCTCTCCAGCACCAACGCAACGACGACCACCCGCAGTACCCGCAGCGCGCGGAGCCGCCCCGGCAAGAATGGTGACAGCGCGGCGGCCAAGAGCATCCACACCGGCAGCGTGGTCAGCGCCAGCACGGTGAACAGCACCGCAGCAGGGGCGAGCACCACACGGCGAACCCACCACGGCGGGGGCGTCACCGCCGGCCGCCGGTGCCGAGACGGTCCCGCAAGTACTCCGCCGACGCGCGGTACGCTGCGGCGATCCGGCTCCCGGCAGCGGCGGCATCGCGGTAACGCAGCGCCGCTCGGCTGTCCCAGCGCGGCGCGCCACCCTCGCCGGCTGGCAGCACATGCACCTCAACGTGATCGGGCACGGAGGCCAGGTCGCGGGCGTAGCGGTGCCGGCGAGCGATCTCGAAGGCCACCAGGGCCACCTCCCAAGGCCGCTGCGGTGGCCGCAACGGCTGGTCGATGCGTCCGACCTGCAGCACGAAAACCCGGTCGGCGCCCAGCTCGACAGCATGGCCCAGCGGGATGCTGTTGACCAGGCCGCCGTCCAGGTAATGCCGACCGTCGACGACCGCGGGCGGCAGCAGCCCAGGCACCGCAGCTGAAGCCAATACAGCGTCCACAACGGGGCCACGGTCGAACCAGTGCTCGGCGGCATCCTCAATGCTCGCAGCGCAGCAGGTGAAGCGCACCGGCAGCTGCTCAATGCGCCGGTCGCCCAGCACAGTGGTCACCGCCCGGCGCAGCGGAGCGGACCGGTGGGCAGCCACCCCGCTGCGGGCGATCTCGCGCAGCCGCTGGACCGTCCCCCCGGCGAACAAAGCCCGGAGGTCGGGCGAGCGCCACAGCGCCTCAAGCTGGTCCGGGACGTCATCGATCGGCAGCGCGGCGAGCACCGCCCCGTTGAGCGCCCCGACCGACGTGCCGACTACCAGGTCGGGCCGGACCCCGACCTCGACCAAAGCCCGCAGCATTCCGACCTGGACGGCGCCGAGCAGGCCGCCGCCACCGAGAACGATCGCGGTGCCGCCGGTGCCCACTGTCCCTATGCTGCCAAAATCACGAAGCCACGGGCGGTAGCGCGCAGGTCTAGGTGGAGCTCAGGTCCAGGCCGAGATCCAGGGCTGGTGCTGAGTGGGTGAGGCTGCCCACCGAGAGGTAGCGCACCCCGGTACCGGCGTAGGCCCGGGCCAGATCCACCGTCAGCCCACCGGAGGCCTCCAGCTCGGTCGCCGTACCCGCGGATCGGCGGACCGCCTCGGCGCACTGCGCCACGGTCATGTTGTCCAGCAGGACCAGGGGCATCCCGGCGGCCAGGGCCTCGTCCAGTTCCTCGAGGGTGCCCACCTCCACCTCGCAGGGCAGTTCCGGAGCGTGCGCCCGGACCGCCGCGATGGCCGCGGTCACCGACCCGGCGGCGGTCACGTGATTGTCCTTGATCAGGACGGCGTCCCCGAGCCCCATCCGGTGGTTCACCCCGCCGCCGCAGCGCACCGCGTACTTCTGCAACACGCGCAACCCGGGCAGGGTCTTGCGGGAGTCCCGGATCGACGCGCCGGTACCGGTCACCGCGTCCACCCAGGCCGCGGTGGTGGTGGCCACCCCGGAGAGGTGACACAGCAGGTTCAGCGCGGTGCGCTCAGCGGTGAGCAGGCCCGCCACCGGGGCCCGTAAGGCCAGCGCGACCTCGCCCGCCGCGAGCCGGTCACCATCGCGGCGCCGGCCGATGATCTGGTACCCGCCGGTTCCGAGCACCTCGTCGAGCACACCCAGGAAGACCGGCATCCCGGCGAGCGTGCCGGGTGCGCGGGGCGAGACGGTCGCCGTCGCGACGGCTCCAGCGGGCACGCAGGCCGCGGTGGTGGCATCCGGGCCGTAGCGCAGATCCTCCTCCAGCGCGGTGCTGATGACCCGGCGAAGCTCGCCGGCGTCGATCCCCGGATCCGAGTCCAGGCTCGGACGGATCATGCGGCCCCTCCCACCGGCACCGGTCCGGCGACCATCGGGGCACCGGTGCAGTCGAGCACCACCGCGATGCTGCGCCGCCAGCGCGCCCTGGTGCGTGGATGGTCGGTGCGCAGGTGGCATCCCCGGCTCTCGGTGCGCGCGGTCGCGGCGGCGAGGATCGCGGCGGCGGCCAGGGTGAGCCCAGCGTCCTCCGCCTCGCGTGGCGTCCGCAGCCGCTGCGGAGTGCTCGCCATGGCGACCGCCGAGGCGGCGGCCAGCCCGGCCGCGTCTCGCCCGATACCGGCGTGCGCACTCATCGCCTGTTGTATCCGGTCCCGGTCGGCGACGGGGCGCACCGCGCTGGGCGGCGGTAGCGAGCCCGCGCAGCGCAGGGCAAGCGCCAGGTCGGCTGCCACCGCCTCCGCGGCCCGGGTTCCCATCACCAGGGCTTCCAGCAGGCTGTTCGAGGCCAGCCGGTTCGCGCCGTGCAGGCCGGTTCGGGCCACCTCACCGGCGGCGTAAAGCCCGCGCACCGTCGTCCGGCCGCTGGTATCGGTGACCACCCCGCCGCAGTGGTAATGCGCAGCGGGTGCCACCGGAATCGGCATCCGGCCCGGATCCACCCCAGCCCGGATGCACGCGGCGTGGACCGTCGGGAAGCGGCGGCGCAGCTGGGAACCGCCGAGGTGGGTGGCATCCAGCAGCACATGGTCCGTACCCGTCGCCGCCATCCGGTTGGTGATCGCGGCGGAAACCACGTCCCGCGGCGCGAGCCCGCCGAGGGGGTGCACGCCGTTCATCACCGGGGCGCCGGTGCTGTCCAGCAGCACCGCTCCCGCACCCCGGATCGCCTCGGTGACCAGTGGCTGGCGGCCCCGGGATGCCGGCCCGACGTACAGCGCCGTGGGGTGGAACTGGACGAACTCCAGATCGGCGGTCAGCGCTCCGGCCCGCAGCGCCAGCGCCAGGCCGTCGCCGGTGGCGACGTCGGCGTTGGTGCTGACGGCGTAGAGCTGCCCGAGGCCCCCGGTGGCGAGCAACACCGCCCGGGCGCGCAGCACGCCGTCATCGCCTCCCAGCAATGCCAACCCGGCCACCCGGCCGGTGCCGTCGCGCAGCACCTCGGTGACCGTGTGCCCCTCCAGCACCGGCAGCTGCAGCGGACCCTGCTCGGAGGCCGCGCCGGCCAGGGTGCGTTCGATCTCGGCTCCGGTGGCGTCACCGCCCGCGTGGATGATCCGGAAGGCCTGGTGGCCCCCTTCCCGGGCCCGCCGCAGGCCTGACGGGTCACCATCGAAGGTGGCGCCGCGAGCCCTCAGCGCGCTGACCGCAGCCGGGCCGGCCACCAGGATCGCTCGCGCCGCGGTTTCATCACACAGCTGCGCGCCGGCCGCCAGGGTGTCGGTCAGGTGCGCGTCCACGCTGTCACCGGTGCCGGGCAGCACCACCGCCACCCCGCCCTGCGCCCAGCGGGTGTTGCCGTCCTCGATGGTGGCCTTGGTCACGATCACCACTCGCAGGCCGAGCTCGGCGGCGCGCAGGGCGGCGGTGAGCCCGGCTACGCCGGTGCCGACCACCGCGAGATCCGCGGTGAGCTCCCAGGCTCTCACTCCCCGCCGCCCGAGCCACCGATGGCGATCATGCGCTGCACCGCACCCCGAGCGCGCTCGGCGATCTCGGCCGGGACGGTCACCTCATCGACACCTTCGCGCAGCGAGCGCAACAATGCCGCCGGAGTGATCATCTTCATGTAGCGGCAGGACGCCCGGTCGTTGACCGCCTGGAACTCGACCCCCGGAGCCGCGAGGCGGAGCTGGTGCAGCATGCCGACCTCGGTGGCCACCAGGACCTTGCGGGCCCCGGTCTGTTGGGCGGCCTGGAGCATGCCGCCGGTGGACAGGATCCGGACCCGCTCGGCGGGCACGGCACCGGCGCCGGCCAGGTACAGCGCGCTGGTAGCGCAGCCGCATTCCGGGTGGATGTAAAGCTCGGCCTCGGGCACCGCGGCCGCCTTCGCGGCGAGCTGGGAACCGTTGATTCCCGCATGCACATGGCACTCCCCGGCCCAGACGTGCAGGTTCGCCCGGCCGGTGACTCGCTTGACGTGCGCGCCGAGATACTGGTCCGGCAGGAACAGCACCGCACGCTGCGCCGGGATCGACTCGACGACCTCCACGGCGTTCGACGAGGTGCAGCAGATGTCGGTCTCGGCCTTGACCTCGGCCGTGGTGTTCACATACGACACCACGACCGCGCCGGGATGCTCCGCCTTCCACGCGCGCAGCTGCTCGGCGTCGATGGACTCGGCCAGCGAGCAGCCGGCCCGCGCATCCGGGATGAGCACCGTCTTGCCCGGAGCGAGGATCTTCGCGGTCTCGGCCATGAAGTGCACCCCGCAGAAGACGATCGTGCTCGCCGCGCTCTGGGCGGCGATCCGGGACAGCGCCAGGGAGTCCCCGACGTGGTCGGCCACGTCCTGGATCTCGGGCACCTGGTAGTTGTGCGCAAGCAGCACCGCGTCACGTTGCCGGGCGAACTCGCGCACCTCCTCGCACCAGGCCCGATCCAGCTCCGGCCCGGAGCGGCCGGCGGGGGTCCGCTCCGGTACGGCGGTAGCGGCCATGTCGCCTCCTTCTTCGCCAGCACCACGGCCAGCACCACTGCTGGCCCTGCACTGTCGCTGTTCCCGGTTTTCGCCTTACAATCGAAAACGTGAATAATAACAGTGTCGGGCTGGCGGTGCACGAGGTTCTCGCCGCAGTGCTGCAGGTCCGCGACGGGCAACTGCAGGTGTTGCTGTGGCAACGCGGCATCGAGCCCGACCTCGGGCGCTGGGCGCTGCCGGGTGGCCGGCTGGGCACCAGCGAGGACGTCCAGACCTCGGTGCTGCGCCAGCTCGCCGAGAAAGTGGACGTCCGCGAGGTGGCACATGTGGAGCAACTGCAGGTGTTCAGTGCGCCGGATCGGATGCCGCGCCAGCGCACGGTGGCCACGGCGTTCCTCGGCCTGGTGCCGTGCGTGGCCGATCCCGTGGTGCCGCCCGACACCGCCTGGCAGCCGGTGACCGAGGCCCTGCGCGGTTCCCCGCGCACCGCCTTCGATCACGGTCTGATCGTGCGCCGGGCCCGGGAGCGGCTGCGCGCGAAGCTGTCCTACACCAACCTCGGATTTGCGCTGGCCCCACCGGAGTTCACCATCTCGGCGCTGCGCGGGCTCTACTCCTCAGCGCTCGGACACCGGGTGTCGGCGACCAACCTGCAGCGGGTGCTGGCGCGGCGCGGCGTGCTGATCCCGGCCGGCGGGACCGCGCCGCCGGGGCCCTCTGGGGGCCGGCCGGCTGCGCTGTACCGCTTCGCCGACCGTGACATGCGGGTCACCGATCCCTTCGCCGTGTTGCGGCCACCAGAGCCCGGACCGCCGGCAGATGAGCCGCCCATTTAGCGGTTTTGCACGCGGCGTCGTAACGTTTACGTGTGGTCGAGACTGTCCCGCTGTTCCCGCTGGGCACTGTGTTGCTTCCGGGTGCATCGCTTCCGCTGCATATCTTCGAACCCCGCTACCGCCAGCTGACCATCGATCTGGTGACCGGTGCCATACCGGGGAGAAGCTTCGGGGTAATCGCCGTCAAGCAAGGTCTGGACTCGGTGGAGGAGACCCACGACATCGGCTGCACCGCGCTACTGCGGGAGGCCCGCAGGCTGTCTGATGGCCGCTTCGACATCGTCACCCGCGGCGAGCGGCGGTTCCGGTTACTCGATATCGACAACACCTCGGCGCCTTACCTGATCGGCAGTATCGAGTGGGTTCCCGATGACGAGCCGGCGGCAGAGCAATCGATGCTCCTGCCGGTGCTGAGCCGCTCGGCTCGGGAGGCTCATCGGGAGTACTGCTGTGCAGCGTGGCAGCACGGAGAGTGGGAAGAACCCAAGGACGACGTCGACATCGCCATGCTGGCCCACCTGCTCGCCGCGGACTGCCTGCTGACCCTGGAGGACCGGCAGGCCTTACTCGAGGAACGCGATCCGGTGGTCCGGCTACGCCTGGTGCGCGCCCTGCTGGTGCGGGAAGCGACCTTTCTGCGCGCGCTACGCGCAGTACCTGTCCCGCTGAATCAATTCGCGGTCAAGACCAGCCAAAACTGATCATTCAGGCCGAACCGGTGCCCAGATCCTCCGCACCGTTCCACGCGGTTGCCAGGCTGTAGGCCACAGCAATCCCGAAAGGCTGCCCGACGACCACCCAGGCCGATTCCAATACCGGGGCACGCGGGAACGGCACGCCGATGCTCGCCAGCTCGGGATAATCGGCGGCAACCAGCCATAGCCCGATACGCATGGCGAGTAACCCCCCGATCACCGAGCCGAGCACCGCGGCAATCAGCACGAGCGGACCACGCCGCCGCCGAAATAGCCATAATGCGGCACCGATCAGCAGGCCGGTGGCCAATCCGAGAAGCAGGAACGTCGCCGTGTCGTCGAAGCGGTGCTCACTCTGCCCGACGAAGGGCAGCACGCCATCCGGTGTCGGAGCACCCGCGGTCCGCGCGACGTACTCCGGCGGCGCTAGCCAGGACCACAAGGCTCCCAGTGGAAGGCCCAGCACTGCCACCACACCCAGCACACCGATGGCGGACACCAGATCGGCCCGGGATACCGGCGCAGCTCGCCGCGCGGGCGCCGGTTGGAGCTCAACCTGCACCCCGCTCAGCTCCGCCCCGGGTGAGATCCGTGCGCGCTGCACCGGGCCGACCAGCCGGCCGGCATCACCTGGACCACCATCCGGCGGGCGCATTCCGGGCAGAACCGGGGGGGTTCCAGCTCCCGGCGACGGGCACAGCCGGCGTGCTCCCCGTCCCCTGCCGGAGATCCGCAGTCCTCGCAGAACCTCACAGCGTGGGGCCCAACGCCTTGATCGGCATGCGCAGCTCCGCGAGCATCGCCAGATCTTCGTGGGCGGGCCGGCCGAGGTTGGTGAGGTAGTTGCCCACGATGATCGCGTTGATGCCGCCGAGCATGCCCCGCTCGGCACCCAGGTCACCGAGGGTGAGCTCGCGACCTCCGGCGAAGCGCAGGATGGTGCGGGGCAGCGCGAACCGGAACGCCGCGACGGTCTTAAGCGCCTCGGGGCCCTCCACCACGTCATAGCGCTCGTACGGGGTGCCCGGCTGCGGGATCAGGAAGTTCATCGGCACCTCATCGGGGTCCAGCGAGGCGAGCTGCGCGGCGAGCTCGGCGCGCTGCGCCACCGTCTCCCCCATACCGATGATGCCGCCGCAGCAGACTTCCATGCCCGCGTCGCGCACCATCTGCAGCGTCGCGTACCGCTGCTCCCAGGTGTGCGTGCTCACCACGGCCGGGAAGTGCGACCGCGCGGTCTCCAGGTTGTGGTTGTAACGATGCACGCCCATCGCGGCCAGTTCGTCCACCTGGTCCTGGGTGAGCATGCCCAGCGAGCAGGCGATGTTGAGATGCGCGGTGTCCGGCTCGGCGTTGATCGCCTCGATACCCGCTTTGACCTGCGACATCAGCCGCCGGTCCGGGCCGCGGACCGCGGCCACGATGCAGAACTCGGTCGCCCCGGTGGCCGCGGTCTGCTTGGCAGCCTCGACCAACCCGGGGATGTCCAGCCATACCGCGCGCACCGGTGAGGTGAACTGACCGGACTGCGAGCAGAAGTGGCAGTCCTCCGGGCAACCGCCGGTCTTGACGCTCACGATGCCCTCGACCTCGACCTCCGGGCCGCACCAGCGCATCCGCACCTCGTGGGCGAGCCCGAGCAGCTCTTCGAGCCGGTCCTCGCCCAACTGCAATACCTCGAGAATCTGCTGTTCCGGGAGCCCCGCTCCCTGCCCCAATACCCGTTCTCGGGCGATGGCGAGCACATCGACCTGCGGCCGGGTCACGCGCTACTCCTCTCGACGGCGGGTGTCCCGGCCAGTCTGCCGCACGGTCCGCCGCGACTCAGCCGGCGGCTGCGTTGCGGAGCCAGGCGGCGACTTCGCCCATCTTGGTGCTGACCAGCCCGGCCTGCTCGGGTGCGACGAGAATGTGCCTGCCCTTCGAGTCGATGATCAACACGTTCGGCATCCGCAGGACCACGGTGACCGGTCCGGCAGCACCGTTGGCCGGGATGTCCCAGGTCTTCTCGACCAGCATCTCGCTCATGTTCTTCCGCTTCATCGGCTCCATACCCGAACACTCAAACATTGCAAGTGGCGCAAGCAATGACGCGATCGTGTGATGCGATCGGGCCTGCTGTGGTGCATAGTGCGCGCCATGCCCGGTAATCCGCACACCTCGGTCCGGTCCCGGCAGGTCGCCGCCGAGCTGCGCTTGTTGCGCGAGCAGGCGGGGCTCTCCGGCGCGGAGGTCGCCAAGCGGATGGGCATGTCCCCCAGCAAGATCAGCCGGATCGAGACCGGCAACAGCGGCCTGCAGATCGAGGACGTCGCGGCCTTGCTGGGGTTGTACCAGGTGCCGGCCTCCACCCGGGACGAGTTGCTCGACCTGGTCCGCCGGTCCGAGGAACGCGGCTGGTGGACCCGCCAGCCCGGCCTCCCCCAGCTGTGGCGCAGCCTCATCGACTTCGAAGCCAAGGCCACCCGGGTGCAGAATTACGAGGCACTAGTGGTGCCGGGGCTGCTGCAGACCGCCGAGTACGCGCGGGCGATCATCCAGGGCGTCGAGCCGACGATCTCCGAGGCCGAACTATATAATCTGGTGGCTGCGCGGATGGCCCGCCAGGCCCTGTTGGCCCGAGCCACTGCACCGCAATTCTTCGCAGTGGTGGACGAGGGCGCATTGCGTCGCCCGGTCGGCGAACCCGGGGTGATGCAACGCCAATTGCACCATCTGCAGGGCGCCGCCGAGCAACCGCACGTAACGCTGCGCGTGGTGCCTCTGGCGGCCGGCGCGCACGCCGGACTGCGCGGACCATTCGTGATTCTGGAGTTCGCCGAGGAGCCAGCCCTAGTCTTCGTAGAGAATCACGACACCGGGCTAATCCTGGAGGAAGAGGCCGATCTGGCAGCTTACCGGCTGGCGCTGGGGACTATCCTGCACGCAGCCCTTGCACCCGCTGCAACAACCGAACTGATCACCCAGATCGCTGCCGAACTCGGCTGAACTCACGGGCGCGAAGGGCCGAACGAGCACTGGAGAGGAGCCCGGGATGCCTGCGCTGGACCTCAGCGGCGCCCGCTGGCACAAGAGCAGCCGCAGCACCAATAACGCAAACTGCGTCGAGGTCGCCTTCCTCGACGGCGCCCGCTGGCACAAGAGCAGCCGCAGCAGTGATAACGCGAACTGCGTCGAGGTGGCCTTCGCCGGCCCGGTGGTCGCGCTGCGCGACTCCAAGAACCCCGCCGGCAGCGTGCTGGCACTCCCCCCGCACGCCTGGGCCGCCTTCACCGCCGCCCTGCGCACCGATAATTTCCGCTGAGCCAACCCCCCGAGTCGGCGCGCCGTGAGCTCGACAGGGCTGACGTCGGGACGAGCGGCAATGTCGGCGACGTCGAGTTCACGACACCGCGGGACGCGCGAACGGGCACAGCAACCGGCGGCGCCTACGGCTAAGAGCAGCCTGCTCGACCTGGTTAAAGACCTCGTTGCCAGGACGCCAGGGCGCGGGCCAGGTCGGTACGAAGCCAGGCAGCGAAACGCTCTCGCACAGCCTCAGCGTTCTCCCGACTGGTCGCGGTGAACGGCTCCTGGCTCACAACCTGCACCGGCCGCCGATCAGATCCGTCATCCCCACCCGAGGAAACCTCCCATGCTCCTACTACCGCAGCAAGTGCCCCCGTGTTACGGCCAACACCAGTGATAGAGAGCAGCACATCAAAGCGGCTGTCCAGCTCAATTTTCAGCCGGACCCAATGATTGTACCGAGTAAAGTCCGCGAAATAATCGAATTCCCGGGCAAGATCGCTCCGCTGAACCCGATACCACTTCGCCGTTTCTGCGGTATCAGCATCTACCAACACCCGGCGGGCTACGCCGCGTCCTCCGAGCACCGCCAGTAGCTCGTCCCGAACCTTTTCCATCGATTTCTGTGCATCGTCCCGAAGATCGATGGCTAGCGCTTCAAGATCGCTGCTGGGGCCCTCTTCTCGGGCAACCAGTCGATCCCGGATCGCAGCAAGGACGACATCGAGTTCGTCTTGCTCCTGCGTGACTTGCGCCGCCATGCTGAGCGCCTGCATGAATCCGGCGCGTTGCACTGTATCGAACAATTCAACCAACGGCAGCAGATCACCTTTGCCGGCTGCCTCAAGCGCGTTCAGATAACGCACTCGGTCGTCCCGATGCACTACCAGCGGCAGCCATTCATCACGAATGAAGATCAGTGTAGCCATCAACCGCGCGACCCGACCATTGCCGTCCTGGAATGGGTGAATCTGCGTGAAGCGGTAGTGGGCCCAGGCCGCGAGTACATCCGGGCTTACGCCCAGCTCATGATAACGGTTCTGCCCCGCGATGAGCCGCTCCATCTCGGGCTGAACCTGCTCCGGTGGGCAATATTCGTGGACCGAACCGTCCCGCCGAGTGGGATTGTTGGGCAGTCTTTGCCATTCCCCTCGACACAGTTCAACTTCCCTCATCTGCCCAAATTGGTCCACACCAGTAGTGGTAGGCTGGGAACGGGTCAGCAGAGCGTGTACCTCTTTGACGAAGGACGGGCTCAAGTCACGTTTGCTGACCACGACATCAAATACAAGGTCAACGGCACTGCGCTGGTCTCGGAGCAGGTTCGCTACGACCACAGGGTCCCGATCCGTCGAGTCGTTGGGAATCAATGCCGCATCAAACCCTTGCTCGATCAGGGTCTCGGTGACGCCCCTATCTAGCGAGTACAAACCCTCCAAGACACCGGTCTCCACTGCCAGCCTGTTCTTCCAGCGCTCCAGGAACGCTCGCTCCACTTGGAGCTGCTGCATGGACTCTCGCTCTTCCTTCCATGCCTGAACCAGGCCTTCAAGCGACGGCGCACGACGGGTCAGCAGATCTCCGTCAAGCTCCGTAATCGGATGCCATCGGTGCCAGTCTCGATTCACGCCTATCCCTCCAGCACTGTCGGCATCCTGGTCATTAGCTGCCAGCTGTGTTAGCGGAGCCGGAGCTGCACCGCAGCGTGTCGGGCGACAAAGGCAACGGCCGGCGTGACGTCCACATTTCGAATGTAGTCATCTGATCAACACACCGGGCTGACGGCCTCGATGTTGGCGATGGTGAAGTCGCGCTGGGCGTTGCGGAGATGGCACCAGCAGTCCAGCCATCGGCCGTAGAGCTGCTGGGGCTGGATCACCCGGGTGCTGCGGCTGCCGTTCTTGTCGCGGTAGGTGATCAGCACCTCATGGTGGTGCTCCACGGCGTCGGATAGGAGTTCCAACTCGGCATCGTCGAGGTAGGGGTTGAGCTGGGCCAGCAACTCGACGGTGCCTGAGTCCACCACGTCCCGCTGCACGCCCGCTTGACCCCCCGGAGCCGCACCTGCCGGATCAGCCAACAGCCGCTGCGCCAGCTCGGTGGCCGCCAGCGCGGATCGCGGTTTCGCGATCATCGCTTGGCCGGGTGCTGGTGCCTGGTGGTCAGGGCGGGTCTCGACGATCACCGCACCGCGGGCATCTTCGGCCACCGGAGACAGACCAGCGTCGCGCAGGCGCATCAGCACCTCATCGGGACCGCAGGGGCTGGCCAGGACCGTCGGGGCGAGCTGGTGGAGCTGAAGTTTGTTCAGTGCCCGGGTGTGCAGGATCTCAGTGGCCAGGGCCTCCTCGGCGAGGAGGCAGGAGCGCAGGCCACGCACTCGGATCTGGCCGTGCCGGCGCGCCGCGTCGGTGATCAGATAATTCAGCGGCTGGGGAACGGGATGGTTCGCGACGGCAGCCAGTTCGGCGAGCAGGTCCTGGGCACTCCACCCGGTGTCGAGCGCGGCCCGGACGCTGGCTGGGGTGAACCGCCACGTTCGGGCCGTCCCGTGGGTCTCGGCGACGGCCGCGTCCTTCAGCAGCCGTGCCACAGCCGCGGTCGGCTGGCCGGAGACCACCGCGGTGAGGTCGGACTGCAAGATCACACTGCACGGGGTCTCGGGAAGCAGTGCGGCGCAGCGCCGGACCAGGTCCCCCACCGCGTCTGCTGGTGCGGACCCGGTCACGGTCAGCAGCTGCTCCCCCAGCTCGGAGACCCCATCGGCGGCGATGACGCCGAGCAGTTCAGCTTCGTGGATGGCGGCCGCCACCTTCTCCTCCCGTTGCGCGGCCTCGTACCCGTGCAGCGGGCAGAACCAGTCGATCTCCTTGGCCGCCGCGCGCACCGAGACGCCCGTGCCGGCAGCCGAGAGCAACGCGCACCGCAGCAAGCCAGCCGCCGAGGCCAGCGGGAGCGGCGGTGGGAGTTCCCGGTCGCCCTCGATTCCCCGTG
>DASYAZ010000144.1:0-6079 GCA_036501085.1 Pseudonocardiaceae bacterium
CACTGCCTGGTGCTGGTCGCCGTCGCCGTCGTCATCACCGCCGACAACGCGTTCGTGTTCCTGCTGGGCTGGGAGCTGCTCACGATCGGGTTCTACCTGCTGGCCGCCTTCGAACGGGCCAAGGCTGACCGGGCGGACGCAGCGGTCATCACTGTCGTGCTCAGTAAGCTCAGCGGCGCGGCGCTCCTGCTCGGTTTCCTGCTGCTCGCTGCCCGCGCGGGCAGCTTCAGCTTCACCGACCTCGCGTCGCTGCCCCGCTCCCCGCTGCGCGACGCCGCGTTCGCGCTGCTCGTGGGTGGTTTCGCGGTGAAGGTCGGGCTGGTCCCGCTCCACGTCTGGATGCCGCGGGGCTACCGGGCCGCTCCCGGGCCGCTGCGCGCGGTGATGGCGGGGGTGGCCGTCAACGTCGGCTTCTACGGGATGTGGCGAACCCTGGACCTGCTGCGGGTGCCGCCCGGCTGGCTGGCGGTGATCATCCTGCTGCTGGGTGGGTTCACCGCGCTGCTGGGTATCGCGCATGCCACGGTGCAGACCGACCTGGCCGAGGCGGTGGCGTACTCCAGCGTGGAGAACGGCGGCCTGATCAGCGTCGGGTACGGCATCGCGCTGGTCGGAGCCGCCGTGGGCCGGCCACCGCTGGTCGCGGTCGGTCTGCTCGCCGCGACCCTGCAGGCGGTGGCGCACGCGCTGGCCAAATCCCTGCTGTTCTCGGCCACCTCCGGGATCGAGGACGCGGCGGGCACCACCGAGTTGGAGTCGTTGCGGGGCATCGGGCATCGCCTCCCCGCCAGCGGGACCGGCCTCGCCGTCGGGGCGCTGACGCTGGCCGGGCTGCCGCTGACCGCTGGTTTCGTCTCCGAGTGGTTCCTTCTCGAGTCGCTCATGCAGCAGTTCCGGCTCGGCCGGCTGGCCTACGCGCTGCCGATGGCGCTGGCCGGCGCTCTGGTAGCGATCACTGCTGGGTTCGCCGCGGTAGCATTCGTCCGTATTGTCGGGCTGATCGTGCTCGGTCCGCGGGAACCGCGGGAAGCGGCCCGTGGCCGCGACGTCGGCCCGCTGGGCGTAGCCGGCTTGGCCCTGCTGGTGGTGGGCTGCTTAGGTATCGCAGCTGTCGCACCCTTATGGATCCGGGTGCTGATCGCTGGACTCGACCCGGTGGTCAGCAGGGACGTGGCAGCCGGTGCGCTCAAGTCGGAGTGGGTCCTGCAACCGATCTACGCTGAATTCTCCGCGCTGTCCCCGTCCTGGCTCGCCGTCGTGATGCCGTTGCTCCTCCTCGGGGTGCTGGGCATGAGCATCGTTTTCGGGCGCAGCCGGATGTTCGCGGTGCGCCGGGTGCCGGCCTGGCGCTCGGCGACCGGCGGAGTGACCGGCGAGAACCAGTACACCCCCTTCGGATTCGCCAACCCGACCCGCAAGGTCCTCGCCAACCTGCTGCTCACCCGGTCTGAGCTGACCGTCCTGGAACGGGAGACCGGGGGACGCACCGGCGACCCGCACCGCGACGCCGCGGGAGCCCACCTCGGCTACACCAGCGACGTGGTCGAGGTGGTCGAGCGGTTCCTGTTCCGCCCGCTGCGCAGCCCGCTCCTGCTGGCGGTGCGCACCGCGAAGAGGCTGCAAAGCGGCCGGCTGGACGCCTACCTCGCCTACATGCTCCTCGCCCTGCTCGCCGTGCTCGCAGTGGTTGCCGGACTCGCGTGAGTGTGTAAGGAGACGGAAAGATGATCGGACCCACCAGCATGTCCACCCCCACTCGGTCGTGGCGCACGGTCAGCGCGGCACGCTCCTGGCATCGGGGCATCCGACTGCGCAGCGCGGGCGTCGCGGTAGCTCTCAGCGCGTTGCTCGCTGGCGGCTGCGCTGGCCCCGCGACGCCCTCGTCGTCCGGCCCATCTCGCTCACCGATCGACTGGAACGCCGTCGGTGCTGCGATGGGCAGCCCGCTGAAAACCGAGGAAGGTGATGTCCATACCGCGGAGTTCCTCCGGACCGACCTGCACCTCGTCAACGCCGGGGTGACCGTCAACCCCGGCATGGAACTCGGTGCCGAGGCGACGTTCCACCAGAGCGCGCCCGGCGCTGCGGTCATGATCGGCGAGGCCACCGTGACCGGCGAGGAGTTGAACAAAGTGCTCACCCGCCTGGAACAAGATCACACCGTGGAGGTGACCGCCGTCCACAAGCATCTCCAGGACGAGACCCCACGTCTGTGGTGGGTGCACTACGCCGGCTACGGCGACCCGGTGGCCGTCGCCGGCACGCTCCATGCCGCCCTGGCGCTGACCGGCATACCGCCGAATGCACCCGTGGAGGCTGAGGCCCCCATTCCGCTGGATACCGCCGCGCTGGATCGCACCATCGGTGTCAAAGGCGAGGCTGAGCACGGCGTATATCACTTCCACGTCCCGCTCGCCAAGCAGATCACCGACACCCGTGCCCACCTTGTGCTGCCCGCGTTGATGGAAGCCTCCACGTTGCTGATGTTCCAGCCGCTCGGTGGTGGCCAAGCGGCCATCAACGGTGACTTCGCGATGACCGCCGACCAGGTCACCCCGGTGATCCAAGCCTTGCAGGCGCACGGCATCGCGATCGTCTCCGTACACAACCACCTGCTCTACGAGTCACCCCGGCTGTTCTACATGCACTTCTGGGCCACCGGAGAAGCCACCACCCTCGCCCAGGGCCTGCGCGCCGCCCTGAACGCCACCAACACCAACTAGCCACCCAGCGGGCGCATCACGATCGGAGGGAGGTAGCGACACATGTTCAGGGAACGGGTTCGGCGAGGTGCTGGGGCGGGGTTGCTGGTGACGATCGGGGTGGTTGTCGGCGCCTGCACTGGGGGATCCTCGGATGTCTCCCAGCCCGCCCCGTCGGCCCCCGCAGCGCCAGCACCGGGCAAGATCGGCGCCAGTGAGATCACGGGCCCGCTGCAGGGCGCCGCGCTGGTCCACGCGCTGCAAGGAGGCGGGTTGCTGCTGTGGATGCGTCACACCGAGCGCGACGACCGGTCCGGGACGGTCACCCCACAGCAAGCGGCCAGCCACGACTGCGCCGAGCAAAGCCAGCTGACCACCACCGGCCGCCAGCACGCCAGGCAGATCGGCACGGCGATCCGCGCGTTACACCTGCCGATCGCGGCAGTCCGCACCGCCCGCTTGTGCCGCACCGAGGACACCGGACGGTTGTTGAACGTCGCTGCGGTGACCGACGACGATCGGTTGGATGCCTCCAGCACCTGGGTCGACCGCGGAGGTGCAGCCGCCGAACAACGCGCGACGCTACAAGTCCTCGCCGAACAATCCCCACCCGGCAGGGACCTGGTGCTGATCTCCAGCGCACTGGACATCCCCCAGGCACAGCCCGCGGTCCTGAGCGACCTCGGCCCCGGCGAGACCGCCGTGTTCCGTCCCGGACCGCCCGGGAGCCCCACCCTGCTGGCCCGGATCGGCGAGTCAGCCTGGCCAACACTGCTGAAGGCAGCCACCACCACCCCCTCCACACCAACCCGATGACGAGGCGAAGCAACGACCTCCTCCACTTGCGACCAGCACCTGCCCCTGGCTTGACATACTTATTGACAGATTTCGTTTCAGTAGCAAACGTATAATTTGACCACCATCGAAACGAGGTCGAGGTCCGTCATGAGCGAGCAGACCGACCAACTCCGCGACCTGATCCGCGAGCGCTACGCTGCGGCCGCGACGATGGCCAGCGCCGGCGCGCAGCCGTGGTGCTGTGACAGCACCGGTGCTGCCATCGACGTCGGCGAGGGCTTCGGCGCTGAGCTCTATGGCGACACCGAAACGCGGCGAGCTGCCCACCGAGGCGCTGGCCGCCAGCCTGGGATGCGGTAACCCGCTGGCCGTCGCCGAGCTCCACGACGGCGAGACAGTGCTCGACCTGGGCTCTGGCGGCGGAATCGATGCGCTGCTCTCCGCCCGACGGGTCGGCCCTACTAAGAGATAACCCGTGAGTTCCGAGGGTCTTCGCTGGGAAGGCGAGGGTCTGTTCCGCTCTGGACCAGGGGGTTCGTACTCGTTCAGGTGGCCTTGGCTCGCCTGAACGAACTTCAGCTTTTATGAGTCGTTCTCGATCAGATCGAGGATGCTGCGGTTGGGCTGAAGGTGAGGACGCGGGTTGGGACTGGCGGTGGTGCGGGACCTGCGCGAGCGACGGGTTCCGGTGGGCCCGGAGGAGGCCGCGGAGTTCGAGACCGACGTGCTGGCCGGGTTCGTGCTCGCCCGGCGTCGGCCGGTTTGGCCGATGGCACGATTAGCTCGGACGTCGGGCACCTGGAGCAGGTGCGCACGTGGTTCGGGAAACCGTTGTGGGACATGGAACCTGCCGACGCCGACGCCTACTTCGGTCAGGTGCTGCGGGGCGCCGCGAAGGGCACCCGGCTGGGCAGGTCGCAGGCGCTGACGACGTTCTTTGCGTTCCTCGAGCTGCGGCACCAGGTCGAGATCCACGCGTTGACTGGGCGGGTCGTTGAGTGCCCGATCGACGAGATGAACAAACCCCGCGGCCGCAAGCAGGCCGCGCTGCGAATCCCGCCGACCGACGCCGAGGTCGCCGTGCTGTTCGCCGGGTGGCGCGAGGAGCTGGTGACGTGCCGGAAGTTCGCGCCGACCGCCCGCAACTACGTCGCCGCGAAGCTGATGGCTGAGGTCGGCCTGCGGGTGAACGAGGCATGCCACCTCGACCTGGCCGACATCAAGTGGGATCTGGGCCGGTTCGGGAAGCTGCACGTCCACGTCGGCAAAGGCGCCCCCGGCAGCGGACCCCGTGAGCGGATGGTCCCGTTGATCAACGTCGCGGACCGAACCCTGCGCTGGTTCATCGAGGACGTCTGGGGGCACTTCGACGAAGACCACACCCGGCCCGGCGCGCCATTGTTCCCCTCGGAGCGCAAGAACGCTGACCGAACCTGCAAGCGCGTCGGCGACGATGCCCTGCGCACCGGTCTATCGAAGCCACCGCCGCACACTTGCCGAACTGGGTGGAAAAGCTTACCCCGCATGTAATGAGGCACTTTTGCGCCAGCCAGCTTTATCTGTCCGGATTGGACTTGATTTCCATTCAGGAGTTACTCGGTCATTCCTGGATTGCGTCAACTCTGAATTACCAAGATGAACGTAAGTAGCTGGACTTTGGTGACTGCTTGTGGTTGAATGTCACCGTGCGCGATAACGATGGTCGGAAGTTGGATCACCAGACCCTGGAAGCTATTCGGATCCGGGCGGTGAAACAGATTCAGGCTGGTGCTCAGCCTGAGGATGTGGCGACGTCGCTGGGATTGACACGCTCGACGGTGTTCGCGTGGATGGCGAAGTTCCGCGAGGGTGGTATTGAGGCGTTGCGTGCGAAGCCGGTGCCGGGGCGTCCGCCGAAGCTCTCCGGTGCGCAGCTGCGCAAGCTGTATACGTTGATTGCGGGCGCCAATCCGCGGCAGTTGCAGTTTGAGTTCGCACTCTGGACCCGGGATATCGTGCGTGAACTCATCGGCCGGGAATTCGGTGTGGCGCTGTCGGGTGTGAGCGTGGGCCGGCTGCTGCGCACGATCGGGCTCTCACCGCAGCGGCCGCTGTGGCGGGCCTACCAGCAAGATCCCGAGGCCGTGGAGCGCTGGAAAGCCCAGGAGTACCCCGCCATCCGCGCCGAGGCGAAGAAACTCGGCGCGAGTATCTACTTCGCCGACGAGGCCTCGGTCCGCTCGGATTACCACGCCGGAACCACCTGGGCCCCGGTAGGCCAGACTCCTGTGGCGCCGACCACCGGGGCCCGGTTCTCGGTCAACATGATCTCTGCCCTCACCGCCAGCGGTTCCTTCAAATACGACATCGTGCACGGCACCCTGGATGCGCAGAAATTCATCGACTTCTGCGGCAAACTACTCGCCGACACGCCCGGCTCTGTCTTTCTCATCGTCGATGGACATCCCGTCCACCGCTCGCGCGCGGTGACAGAATACGTTGCCAGTACTGACGGCAGGCTGCGACTGTTTCGCCTGCCCTCCTACTCGCCCGAGCTCAACCCCGACGAATGGGTCTGGAAAAACGTCAAGCACGACACC
>DASYAZ010000145.1:0-22371 GCA_036501085.1 Pseudonocardiaceae bacterium
ATCTGCCACCCCAAGGCAGCAACGTTGTGTACTTGCACACCGCACCCAGCACCGACGCGCCGCTGGTCGGCGATCCGGCGCTGCACCCGGATGGCTCACCGGGCACTACCCGGGTCGGGGACTGGTCGGCCAGGGCCGTCACCGGGCAGACCTTCGCCGTGGCCGGGCGGCAGGGCGAGTGGACCGCGATCTGGTTCGGTGGCCGGATGGCCTGGTTCGATGATCCACCCGGCCGGGTAAGCGCACCAGGTCACGGTCCCCTCATCACGGCCCGCCCCGGGCGCTCGAGTATCCCGGTGTACGGCGCCGCCTACCCCGAGGCTGCCGCCTACCCACCGACGATCGCACCGGAGAACCTCCAGCCGTTGCCGTACACGATCAGCGCGGGGCAGGTCTACGTCGGCCTGGAGCGTGGAGTCGGGGACTACTTCGACGACAAGACAGGCACCCTGGTCGTGGGCGACCGGCGATTCGTGGAGCTCTCGTTCAACCATCGGCGGGCTTTCGTCGACGCCGCCGATGTCCGCATCCAGCACTGCCCCGGTGACGGAACCCCGCGCACATCACCACCGTAAAAGGTGTCGAGGCTCCCCCTGGATGGCGGTTGACCTGGTCTTTCACACGCTGCGCGGAAGCCTCGGGCCCCACCACGACTGGGAAGTACACCCGGTTGGCCCTACGGGGATACCACACCAATTGTGCTTAGTTTCGCTCGACCTTCGATTACGTATACGGCTTACCCATCCTTCATGACCCCTTAGTCGCGGTCCTATTGCCACGGTTGGCCGGTTGCAAACCAAAATGCCGACCGGCCATGACCCGTAGGTACCGGAAGCGTGCAGCCTACGTCGACATCGCGGCCGCCTACGTATTCGAACAATGATCTGCGCTAGGTACCCGACCTGCGCAGACTTACGTGCAGCTACTGATTGATCGTACCCGTGCATCTGGGCAGTGTATGAAGAGCCAAATCGGCAATGCCACCGATGCGGTGTTTTAAACCCCGGGTTCCACCCGGACCACTTTCCCTAGGAGGATTTGATGTCGGATGCACTGAGCTTTGCCGAGATTGACGGGCAGATCGTGGAGTTGCTGCCTGCCCGTACCGTGATGTCGCTGTTCGTTGCCGGCGATGCGGGCCGTGGCGGCAATGGTGGTGTCGGGGGTGACGGCGGTGTTGGGCGCGGCGGCCTCGGCCTGAACGTCCTGAACATCAACGCGTTCGGAGACCAGGTCAACAGTGCCGGTGACGGCATCGGTGGCGCCGGTGGCAGCGCCGATGGTGGCGCGGGCGGAAATATCTGGAGCTGATGAGCCGCAGCGGTGCCGCTGCGTAGCCGGGTGCGGTGCCGTTGGCTTAGGGAGGGGTGGTTCGCCGGATGTGGCCATCCCTCCCATCATCGTTGTGTACAGAAGTAGCGAGCTTGAGGTGATCGTCCAGTGTGTGATTGTGGCCTTCGCCGGATTTGCTCGAAACCGGACAAAGCACTATGCCGCGAATAGTCGGGTACTGCGCGTTGCGGAGGCGACTCTGGCAGTCCCGGCCGGACCTCGGCAGACTAGCTGACGGTGCGCCGGCCCTGTGCCGGCTGCTCGTCCGAGGCCTGGGAGCTGTTTCATGATGCAAGTGTCGTCTCATCATCTGGAAGCACTCCGCATGGTGCTCGCCGGGAAAGTGATCACGCCTGAGGACGCCGACTTTGACACCGCCCGCATCCAGTGGAACAACGATGTCGATCGCCGCCCGGTGGCCATCGCCCGATGTGTGTCGCCCGCCGACATCGCGGCGGCATTGGGCTTCGCTCGGGAGCGGGAATTGGAGATCTCGGTACGCGGCGGGGGCCATGCCTTTTCCGGAGCCGGCGTCTGTGACGGCGGATTGATGATCGACCTCAGTGCGATGCGCCATGTCTCGATCAGTGCCGATGCCCGGTTGGCTCAAGTGGGCGGTGGCGCCACCGTGGCGGAGCTGGACGCGGCGACGCAGGTGCACGGTCTGGCGGTGCCCACCGGAGTGATCAGCCACACCGGTGTCGGCGGCCTGACCCTCGGTGGCGGCATCGGATGGCTGACTCACAAGGCGGGTTTGACCATCGACAGCCTGGTCTCAGCGGACGTGGTGCTCGCGGATGGCCACTACGTGCGTGCCTCGCCGGAGGACAACGCCGATCTGTTCTGGGCGCTCCGCGGCGGGAGCGGCAATTTCGGCGTCGTCACGACCTTCGAGTTCCAGCTGCAGCCGGTCGGTCCCGAAGTGCATCTGGGACTGTTCTTCTGGGGAATGGACAGCGGCGAGCAGGTGCTGCAGCTGGCCCGGGAGGTCGTGCCCCATCTGCCTGCGGAGGCCGGCGCCCAGATCGCGATCGGGCTCAATGCGCCGCCGGCCCCGTTCGTGCCCCCACAGCATCACTTCACCCCCGGCTACCTGCTCATCGTGGTGGGGTTCTCCACCGCGGAGGACCATGCCCGGCTGGTGGCACCGATCCGGGAGCAGCTCCCGCCACTGTTCGAGCTGGTCACTCCGATCCCGTATGTCGCGTTGCAGCGGACGCTGGACGAGACCGCGCCGTGGGGGCTGCTGGGCTACCAAGAAGTGATCTACCTCGACGAGCTCACCGACGATGTGATCTCCGTGATCGTGGATCGCATGCCCGCCAAGCGCTCGCCGATGAGCTACTGCGTGATCTTCCGCTTGGACGGTGCCTACTCCGCGGTCAGCGACGAGGCAACCGCTTTCGGCGGGCGGCGGGCACCTCGCTACGTGGTCAACATCGCTGGGATCGGCGCCAGCCCGGAGGTGTTGCGCGCTGACCGGGCCTGGGTTCAGTCGATGTGGAACGCGTTACGCCCCTTCGCCCGTGACTCGGGTGGTTACGTGAACTCCATGACCGACCGCGACGAGGATCGGGTCCGCGCCTCCTACGGTCCAGCCAAGTACGGGCGGTTGACCCGGATCAAGGCCAAGTACGACCCGCACAACATC
Organism: Pseudonocardiaceae bacterium; assembly: GCA_036501085.1. Classification (GTDB taxonomy): domain Bacteria; phylum Actinomycetota; class Actinomycetes; order Mycobacteriales; family Pseudonocardiaceae. The sequence goes on from DASYAZ010000145.1 coordinate 2,984, forward strand.
TTCCATCTCAACGCCAACATCCGACCTTCCTGAACGACCTCGGTACATACCGTCCCGGTAACGTACGTCCTGGTGAGTGCCCACGTGGCAGTCCTCGGGGAGGCGGAGGCGGGAGTGAGTGAGCTAGCCCAGCGGCGTACCCGGCTGCTGGCTGCGGTGGTGCTGCTCCTCACCGCCATCGTCGCTGCCGTGGTGTTGCCGGTGCCCAGCCCGCTGCAGATGCGCGCTTGGGCGCAGGCGGTCGGCATTGCGGCGCCGCTGCTGTTCTTGCTGGGGCATGCCGTGGTGACCGTGGCACCGATCCCCCGCACGGTGTTCACCCTCACGGCCGGGCTGCTGTTCGGGCCGGTACTGGGGGTGGCTCTCTCGCTGGTGGCAACCACCATATCCGCCGTCCTGGCATACTGGCTGGTCCGGTGGCTGGCTCGGGGGTTTGTGCTCTCGCATCTGGATCACACAGTGCTGCGGGCAGTGGATGCCCGGTTACGCGGCCGCGGCTGGCTAGCGGTGGCGTCGTTGCGGCTGATCCCCGCGGTGCCGTTCTCAGTGCTCAACTACTGCAGCGCGGTGTCGTCGATCCGGTTCCGGCACTACCTGGCCGGCACCGTGGGCATCGTGCCCGGCTCGGTAGCAGTGGTCGTACTCGGCGACGCCCTCACTGGCACCACTTCACCGGCCCTGCTCACCGTGTCTGTGATCGGAGCGGCGCTCGGGGTGGTTGGGCTGATCATCGAGGCCCGCTCTCCTGCTCCGCGAACCGAGGCCTGAACGGGGTTCACTGCTCTGCCGGCGGGTCCGTCTCGTCCGGATCCTGCCGGCCCGGAGCGGGGCGCCCGTTGCGGGGCTCAGTCGGTGGGGTGCGCTCAGTGGTCGGCTCCTGCGGGGGCGGCCTGTGCTGGGCAGCGGTAGGCGGCGGACCGAGCATCGACCGCGGCGGGCCACCCAATGACATCCCTTTCTCCGGCCCGGGAACCTCCTTGCGGGCGACCTCCTCGGCGGCCCGGAGCGCGGCTGCGACATGCGGATCGGGAGAGTTGTCGAACCAGCCGGCCACGGCGTCGTCGTCATCCTCGGGGCGGGAGTGGGGACTGTCGTCCCGGCTCGGCTCAAACCGGAACACCCCGTCCTCCCCGGGGGTGCCGAGCATCTTGGAGAATCCTTCCAGCGCCTTCCCGAAGTCGCTGGGCACCAGCCAGACCTTGTTCGCGTCACCCTGAGCCATCTGCGGGAGCGTCTGCAGGTACTGGTACGCGAGCAGCTCAGGGGTCGGCCGGCCCGACTTGATCGCAGCGAACACCTTCTCGATCGCCTTGGCCTGGCCCTGTGCCTGCAGGTACCGGGCTGCCCGCTCGCCCTGAGCCCGCAGGATGCGGGACTGGCGCTCCGCCTCCGCGGTGAGGATCGCGGCTTGCTTGCCACCCTCGGCGGAGAGGATCGCAGCCTGCTTCTGCCCCTCCGCAGTCTTGATCGCAGATTCGCGCTGCCCCTCGGCGGTGAGGATGGTGGCGCGCTTCTCCCGGTCCGCGCGCATCTGCTTCTCCATGGAGTCCTGGATGGACACCGGCGGGTCAATCGCCTTGAGCTCCACCCGGCCGACCCGGATTCCCCAGCGTCCCGTCGCGTCGTCGAGCACTTCCGAGAGCTGCCCGTTGATGAAGTCACGGGAGGTCAACGTGTCTTCCAGGCTCATCCCACCCACGACGTTACGCAGCGTCGTGGTGGCTAGCTGCTCGACCGCGGCGATGTAGTTGGAGATCTCATACACCGCGTCCTTGGGATTGGTCACCTGGAAATACACCACGGTGTCGATGGACACCGTCAGGTTGTCCTTGGTGATCACCGGCTGCGGCGGGAAGGACACCACCTGCTCACGCAGATCAATCCGGTCCCGGATCCGGTCGATGAAGGGCACCAGGAAGTTCAGGCCGGGGGTGAACGTCATGCGGTAACGGCCCAACCGCTCGACGACAGCGGCGGATGCCTGCGGGATCACCACCACGGCCTTGACGACGGTAACCACGATCGCCAGCACGATGACTGCCAGGACCACAACCACGGTGAGACTCATGAACACTCCCCCAACACGACGGCGGTGGCACCCGCGATCGTCATCACCGTGACGGCCTGCCCGGGTTCCAGTACCTCGGTCTCGTCGAACGCGCGCGCCGACCACAGCTCGCCGCGCAGTTTGATCCGCCCTCCTCGCGCGTCGACTCTGCTCACCACAATCGCCTTATCGCCAATCAACGCCTCAACGTTAGTGCGTACGTGCGCGGTGTAGAACCGACGCTTGAGCACTGGGCGTGCCAGCGAGGTCAGCGCCACTGAGACACCGGCGAAGGCGGCGACCTCCAGCCAGACCGGGGCACTCAACGCGGCGAACCCCGCGGCCACCAACGCGCCCGCCCCGAGCATGATGAGCACGAAGCCGCCGGTCAGCACCTCTGCAGCGATCAGCAGAAACCCGGCGACGAGCCACACGACAGCGGCCATGTGTCCATCTTGACAGATCTCCGCGCCGGATTGCGCGGTGATCGTGATCGGGGTTAGCGCTGTTCCGTGGTGACGAAGTCGATCAGCTCTTCCACCGCACCCAGCAACGCCGGTTCAAGATCGCGGAAGCTGCCCACGGCACCCAGCACCCGGCGCCAGCCCGCCACCGGGTCGGGGAGCCCGCAGCGATCCACCCAACCCAACGCCTGGCACACGCCTTCCTTCCACGGCACCCCACGCGGCACATCCGGCCAGCCCCGGATGCCCAACGCGACCGGACGCACCGCCTGCCAGATATCGACGTAGGGATGGCCATTCACCATCACGTGCGCCGAGCGCACCCGCTCCACCAGGCGAGTCTCCTTGCTCCCGGCGACCAGGTGGTCGACCAGAACGCCGAGCCGCCGGTCCGGGCCAGGACCGAACTCCTCGAGGCGGCCCGCCAGGCATTCCACCCCGTCGAGTGGTTCCACCACCACGCCGTCCACCCGCAGGTCATGGCCCCAGACCCGCTCCACGAGCTCGGCGTCGTGCTTGCCCTCCACCCAGATCCGGCTGGCCCGTGCAGTCCGGGCCCGCCGTCCCGGCACCCGGACCGAGCCGGAGGCCGATCGGGTCGCTGCTTCGATAACCGGCCGCACCGGACGTGTCAGCGTGACCGCGACTCCGTCGAGCAAGAAGGCCGCAGGCCGCAGCGGGAAGGTCCGGATCCGACCCCGAGCGTCCTCCAGCTCCACCGAGTCGCGATCGCACTGAACGACCGCGCCGCAGAACCCGCTCACCGCGTCCTCCACGACCAGGCCTACCTCAACGGGCAGCTGGTGCACCTCCCGCCGCTGGTGGGGAGGCAGGACGCCCCACCCCTGCCGGGTGTCGCTGCCCGGTGAGCTGCCCGGGAGGTATCTGGGTGCCACTGGATGGACGCTAGCTTGGGTGACCGGATTTCACACTGCTGCCACGCCGCGTGTGCATGGTGTGAGTCCGGGTTCTACGCTTCTATCCCGTGCCATGTCCCAGTGCGACATTGACCGTGTGGGCCTCGGCCTGGCTGCACGGCTCCGCCGCTCCCGACGCAGTGATCGACGGCCTGCACACCTGGGCGGGTCTCCACGAAGTCGTGGCCGCTGACGAGGCCACCGCACAGCAACTCGAGCTACCCGCCCCCGGCGAGGATCCGACCTCGGTGGTCGGTTTGCTTGCCGCGGCCCGGCGGGCCGGGGCCGGTTCCGGCCAGCTGCTGTTACCGGTACCCGGCGACGTGCGGGGCCTGCCACCAGCAGGTTCGCTGGCGACGTCGGCCCTGGGCAACGGCGAGGTCGCCGTGTTCACCGGCGCCGAGCTGGCCACCGTGCCGGAGCCGGTCGCCGAGGGCGTGCTGCGCTGGACGGTGTTCGCCGGCGATCCGCTGCCACCAGCCCCGGAGCCGGCCCTGGCTGATGCCGAGCATGGTCTGCGCGGTGCGGTCCGCCAGGCCGCGACCACCCTGATCGAGCTCGACGTCGCCCGGCACCGTCCCGGTGTCCGGGCGGAGATCGCCGACGCCCTGGAGCACCGGATCCGCCCGCCGTGGCCCGAGGGCACCCCTCCGCGGGCGCTGCGGGTGCTCGAGCAGGCAGACGAGGTGGAGGCCATCCTGCGCGTGGCGGACAGCGACGACCTCGGCGGCGCGCTCTCCGCGTCAGTGGCGGCGGCTCGTTCCGCGGCGCTGCGACCGCTGTTCACCGCGGTCCGGGAAGCCCGGCGCTCCGCGGTCGCCGAGGCGGTGCGGGCGCTGACCCCGCGCGCGGGCCGCCGTTGAGCGTTAACGCACCCGTTCGCAGCATCCCACCGCGCAGGGAGACCCGTTGACGCCCTGACCGGCTGCCGGTACCTGCGAGCACCGGCGGGCGGGCACACCGCGTACCTGCTCGGCGACGAGCTCCGTCACCATCTCGGCGAAGCGCGGGTCGGTACCCGGAGTCGCTGCGCGCACGAAGGTCATCCCGAGCGTGGCCGCGCGCTGCCGCGCTTCGTGATCGAGATCCCAGACGACCTCGAGGTGGTCGGAGACGAACCCGATGGGTACCACGACGACACCGGGCTCCCCGCGGGCGTGCAGGGTGTCCAGGTGATCGGTGATGTCAGGTTCTAGCCAGGGCACCTGCGGGGGGCCGGAGCGGGACTGCCACACGAGGTCGTGGCTCGCTACCCCGGCCGCCCCGGCAACCAGCCGGGCCGCCACGCCGACCTGCCGGGAGTATCGGTGACCGCCCTGCTCGACGAGCCCGGCGGCGGCATCCGCCGCCAGCGGGACGGAATGCGCGGTGAACAGCACCCGAGCCTCGTGACCGGCCTGCTCGCGAGCCGTGCGGAGCGCGCCGGCGCACGCCTGGATGAACAGCGGATGGTCGAAGAAGTGCCTCAGCTTGATCAGCTCCGGGGCCGCCGATCCGGCGGCGTACCGGGCCCGAGCGATGTCCTCGTGGTACTGCCGGCAACCCGAGTACCCGCCCCAGGCCGAGGTGGCGAAGACCAGCGCGCGGCGTATCCCGTCGCCGGCCATGGTGGCGACGGTGTCCTCCACCAGGGGGTGCCAGTTGCGGTTACCGAAGTAGACCGGCAGGTCGAGCCCGGCGTCAGCGAGTGCCCGCTCGATCGCGCTGATCAAGGAGCGGTTGCACTGGTTGATCGGCGACACTCCCCCGAAATGCAGGTAGTGCTGCGCGACCTCGTCCAGCCGCTGCGCTGGCACATCCCGCCCGCGCGTGACGTTCTCCAGGAACGGGCGTACCTCGCTGGGCCCCTCCGGCCCTCCGAAGGACAGCAGCAGCAGCGCGTCGATCATGCCTACTAGACGCCGATTGCGTGGAAGCCGCCGTCAGCCCACACCATCGAGCCGGTCGTGGCCGGCAGCCAGTCGGACAGCAGCGCGCAGACCGTCCGGGCCACCGGAGTCGGATCATCGATATCCCAGCCCAGCGGAGCGCGACCGTCCCAGGCGCTCTCGAACGCGGCGAACCCGGGGATGGACTTGGCAGCCAGGGTGCGCACCGGTCCGGACGCCACCAGGTTGACCCGGATCCCGTCCGGGCCGAGGTCGCGGGCCAGGTACCGGCACACCGACTCCAGCGCCGATTTCGCGACCCCCATCCAGTCATAGCCCGGCCAGGCCTGCCGGTTGTCGAAATCCATCCCGACGATCGAGGCGCCCCGGCCCAGCAGCGGCAGGCACGACATTGCCAGCGACTTGAACGAGTACGCCGAGACCTGCAATGCCGTGGCTACGTCGGCCCACGGCGCGCTCAGGAACCCCCCTCCCAGGCAGGAAGCCGGAGCGAAACCGATGGAATGCAGCACCCCGTCCAGCCCGTCGACGTGCTCACCCACCCGGGCGGCCAGCGTGTCCAGCTGACCCTGATCCGCCACATCGAGCTCCAGTACCGGCGCAGGGGCAGGCAAGCGCTGGGCGATCCGTTCCACCAGGCGCAACCGGCCGTACCCGGTGAGCACGACCTCAGCGCCCTGCTCCTGCGCTACCCGGGCCGCGTGAAACGCGATCGAGGCATCGGTGATCACACCGGTGATCAGCAACCGCTTACCCTCGAGCAGACCCGCCACCTGTGCTCCCTCCGCGCCGTTCACGTCCCTCGGTTACACCCGCCGGTCACGCCCACGCCGGCTAATGGCCCATCCCCGCGCCCCCGTCCACCGGCAGCACCGCCCCGGTGATGTACCCGGCCGCGTCGGAGGCAAGGAAGGTCACCACCGCTGCAACCTCGTCGGGGGTGGCTTGCCTGCGCAGGGGGATCGAACCCAGGATCTCGTCCCGGCGGGCCGGGCTGATGTCGGCTGTCATCTCAGTCGCGACGTACCCGGGTGCGACCACATTGGCGGTGATCGAGCGGGAACCCAGCTCACGTGCGATGGACCGGGCGATGCCGACCAGCCCCGCCTTACTCGCGGCATAGTTCACCTGGCCGGGCGCGCCCGAGAGCGCCACGACCGAGGAGATGAACACCATCCGGCCCCAGCGGGCCCGCAGCATGCTCTTGGCGGCCCGTTTGGCCACCCGGTACGCGCCGGTGAGGTTGGTGTCCAGCACCCGGGAGAACTGCTCCTCGGTCATCCGGAGCAGCAACGTGTCGTCGGTGATGCCGGCGTTGGAGACGAGTACCTCGATCGGACCGTGCGCCTGCTCCGCGGCGGCGAAGGCAGCCTCCACGGCCGCCCCGTCGGTGACGTCGCAACGAACTCCGAGCACATCCTCGGGCACACCGGATCCACGGTGCGTCACAGCGACACGATCCCCCTGCTTGGCGAAGGAATGAGCGATGGCCAACCCGATGCCACGGTTGCCGCCAGTAACGAGGACCGAACGAGCCATGAGCGCACCTTCCGACCGCAGGGCAGTGTCTGACTTGGTCAGCCTTGCGGCGACGGTACCCGACGGGATGGCATGGCCGGGACGCACACTGGCAGCTCAGGGCAATCTCTGCCCGATGACCAACGCGCAACCGGCGGCGAGGATCGCCGCCAGGGTTCCCGCGATCAGCCACTGCTTGCTGGCGTCGGCGCGCTTGGTCTCGTAGCCGATCTGCTCACCCAGGGTATTGACGACGTTGCCGAGCTGCCCGGCGCTGGTCGCGTCGTAGAACTGGCCGCCGGACAGCTCCGCAATCCTGCGGATCGACTCGTCATCGGCGGGTACCGGCTGGCGCTCACCGTTGATCTCCACCTGGCCGTATGCGGTACCGAAGGAGATCGCCGAGATCGGGATCTTGGCCGCGCCGGCGGCGCGCGCGGCGGTGAACGCGCCACGCGGGTCGTCGCCGTCAGGCGTGGGCACCGTCTGCTTGCCGTCGGTGAGCAGCACGATCCGTGCCGGTGGCGGTCCCTGCACATCCGTGATCACGGCGCTGAACGCCGAGATCGAGGACAGCGCGGCGAAGATCGCCTCGCCGGTGCCGGTGGCTTCGGCCAGCTTGAGATTGCCGATGGCGCGGACCAGGGATGCGCGCTCGGTGGTCGGTGACACCAGCACGGTGGCCGAGCCGGCGAAGGAAACCAGGCCCAGGTTCACGCCCGGGGTGAGGTCGTGGGCGAACCTCGTCGCCTCTCGCTGCGCCGCCGCGATCCGGCTCGGCACGATATCGGTGGCCCGCATGGACAGTGAGACGTCGACCACCAGCATCACCGTGGCCCGGTTACGCGGTACCTTCCGCTCGGCGGTGGGCCCGGCCAACGCGACGGTGAACAGCACCAGGGCGGCGAGCAGCAGCGCCGCCGGCACATGGCGCACCCAGCCCTGGCTCTTGGGCGCGACCCGTTCCAGCATGGCCAGGTTGGCAAACCGCAACACCTGCCGGCGCCGCCGCCGCTGCATCCACACGTAGCCGGCCGCCAGCCCCGCGACCACCACGAGCAGCAGGAACCACCACGGGCTGGTGAAACCGGACAGGCTCACCTGAACCCCCCAGACCAGTGCCGCTTGCGGGTGACCGCGAAACGCACAATGTCGGACACCCAATCAGAGTCGGTACGCAGGGTCAGCTGCGCGGCACCGCATCGCCGCAGGGTGGCGGCCACCTCGTCGCGATGCGCGGCGGCGGCCGCAGCGAACTCGCGGCGCAGCAGTGGCGTGGTCACCACTTCCTTCTGCCGACCGGTCTCCGGATCCGCGAGCACCACGGTGCCCATATCGGGTAGTTCCAGGTCCCGCGGGTCGAGTACCTCGATCGCGACCAGGTCGTGCCGGGCCGACAGCCCGCGTAGCGGCCGCTCCCAGTCGAAGACCTCTCCCGAGCGTGGGCCGAGAAAGTCTGAGATCACGGTGACCAGCCCGCGCCGGCGCGGTGGGCGGCGTAGCTGCTCCAGCGTCGCGGCCAGATCACCACGGATACCCTCGGCGGCACGCGGGAGCTCCGCGATCCGGCGGATCATCCCGCGAGCATGCGGCGTCCCACCGCGAGCCGGTATCCGCAGCACTTGCGCGCCGGTGCTGACCACCGCGCCGATCCGGTTCCCACCGCCCCTGGTCAGGTGCGTCACCGCCGCACAGGCAGCTATCGCGAGCTCGCGCTTGTCACAATCGGCGGTACCGAAATCGAGGCTGGCCGAGAGATCAACCGCAAGCCAGGTCTCCAGTTCCCGGTCCGCGACGGTGTCCCGGATGTGCGGTTCGGTGGTACGCGCGGTGACCGCCCAATCCATCCGGCGGACATCATCACCTGGCTGGTAGCGCCGTGCCTCCCCCGGTTCGGTGCCCGGTCCCGGCACCAGCCCGAGATGGTTGCCCTGCAGCAACCCGTCCAGCCGGCGCCGTACCGTCAGCTCCAGCCCGCGCAGCCCGGCTTCGATGCGCCCATCGCGCAAGGTGGGCGGCGCCCACTGATGCCGCTCACCCCGCTCGTTCTGCGCCGTCACCAGGCCACCCGCCCTCAGGCCTGCCCTGCCACCCCGGCAGGCGCGCCCGGATCGCCCAAGACCGGACCCCCGCTGTGCGGGCGGGCGGAGACCTGCGGCAACGGCACGGTCTGCAGTACCCGGGTCACGATGTGCTCCACTGGGACACCGTCGGCCAGCGCGTCATAGGACAGCACCAGCCGGTGCCGCAGCACATCAGCGGAGATGTCGATGATGTCCTGTGGCAGCACGTAGTCCCGGCCGCGGATCAGTGCCAATGCGCGGGCTGCGGCGACGATGCCCAGGCTGGCCCGCGGAGAGGCGCCGTAGGCGACCCACCCGGCGACATCGGACAGACCATGCTCGGCGGGAATCCTGGTCGCCAGCACCAGCCTTACCACATAATCGATCAAGGCGTGGTGCACGAACACCTGGGCGGCGACTTCCTGCAGCCGGACCAACTCGGCCGGGTTCAGTACCCCGTGCGGCTCCGGGGGGTGCACACCCATCCGGTAGACGATCTCCCGCTCCTCCTCCACCGAGGGATACTCCACCTGGATCTTGAACAGGAACCTGTCGCGCTGCGCCTCGGGCAGCGGGTAGACACCTTCGTTCTCGATCGGGTTCTGGGTGGCCAGCACCAGGAAGGGCGCGGGCATCGGGTACGTGGTCCCACCGATCGAGACGTGCCGCTCCGCCATCACCTCCAGCAGCGCCGACTGCACCTTGGCCGGGGCCCGGTTGATCTCGTCCGCGAGCACGAAGTTGGCCATCACCGGACCCAGCTCGACATCGAACTGCTCGCGTCCCTGCCGGTAGATGCGGGTGCCGAGGATATCGGCGGGCACCAGGTCGGGGGTGAACTGGATACGGGAGAACGTGCCGCCCACCACCTTGGCGATGGTCTCCACCGCCAGGGTCTTGGCCACCCCTGGGACGCCCTCGAGCAGCAGATGCCCGCGAGCCAGCAGGCCGACGAGCATCCGCTCGACCAGCCGATCCTGGCCCACGATCACCCGCTGCACCTCGAAGACGGTTCGCTCGATCAGCTGCGCATCCCTCGCCGGGACGGCCGGCCGCCCTGGCTCGCTGGACGGGCCTGGCGGCGATGGGCTCGACCCGACCTCGGCGTCGTTCACAGGTCCTCCTCGCACGGGGTCCGGTTCGGGCGCGCGCACCCGCCCGGTGGCACGCCACTGACCCAAATGACGACAAGAAAATACCGTTACCGGGCCCAGCCCGACCCAACCGCTGGTCCAGTGTGGCCGGTGTGAAGGTCGATGGTTCTGCTAGGGCCGCCAACCCCCCGGTTGGGGGCCCTAGCAGAACCATCAGCACCCCACCCGGTCAGCGAATCAGAGCAGCCGGACGGCGTAGGGCATGATCTCGGTGTAGCGCACTGCCGTCACGCGCACCGCGGCGCCGGAGTAGGGAGCTTCGATCATCTGCTCACCGCCGATGTAGAGCGCGACATGGTGGATATCGCCGGAGGTGCCCCAGAACAGCATGTCGCCGGGTCGCTTCTCGGATAGCGGCACCTTGCGGCCGGCGTTGTACTGGAAACCGCTGTAGTGCGGCAACGAGTAACCCAGCGCCCGCGAGAACGCGTAGATCATCAGACCGGAGCAGTCGAATCCGATTTTGCGGAAGTCGCCGTAGGTGTCGGCGACACCACCGTCCCGAACGCCGACGGTGGGTCCTATCGAGTTCCCACCGCCCCACGAGTAGCGGACGCCCAGTTGAGCCATCGCCCGGTTGATGACGGACTGCACGCCTCCGGATGCGACGCGGGACCCACCCGTGGTGGCCCGGCTGCTCACCGCCGCACGGCGCTCCGCTGCTGCGGCCGCCGCGGCCGCCGCGGCAGTGGCAGCCGCTTGCTCACGATCACGCTCTGCGCGCCATTCCTCGTAGCGCTGTCGCTGCCCCCGCAGTCCCGCTACCGAGTTCTGGGCCTCGTAAAGCTGGCGCTCAAGATCGGTCTTGTGGTCCTGCAGGGCCCTGGTCTTCGCCGCCTCGTCAGCCTCCGTGGCAACGGCATCCCGGAACGCGCCATCGAGCGCGATCTTGGCGTCGCCCGCGGCCTTCTGGGCGACCTGTGCTGCGGCGAGAGCCGCCCTGGCCTGGGAATCCTTGTTGGCGGCCTGGACACTGGCCCGCCGCATGTTGTCCACCGCGTGCAACTGGGCCCCTCCCACCGCATCGAGCAACTCAGCCCGGGCGAGGAGGTCCTTGGGGCTCTTCGAGCCGAGGAAAGCCGAGATCGATCCCACCACGGTTCCCTGCCGGAAACTGGCCGCAGCGAACTCGTCGATATTGCGATGGGCCACCGCGATCTGCGCATCGGCCGCGTTGGCCTCCGTCCTGGCGTTGTTCGCGGACAGCGTCGCGGCAGCGGCCGCGGAGTCCGCCGCCTGCTGGATGACCAGTGCCTTGTTGGCCTGCTCGTGCTTGAGCTCGACCTGAGCCTGCAGGGCATCCAGGGCAGCACCGGCCTGGGCAACCTGGTTGGCCAGCTGGCCAACCCTGGACGCGGTGGCATTGACCCGATTCTGGCCGGATTTGATGGTGTCGTCGCTGGGGTTGGGCGGCGGCGGCGGTACCGCCGCGTGGCCGATATCAGGTTGCCCCACCGTCACCAGTACCGCGAGCAAAGCCACGATCAACGCACGGCCGGCGAGGTGACGCCGAGTCCGGACGTTCACACCCCACTCCTTTCCCGGCTTCCCCCTGTAGAAACCGGCCCTCCCTCGCATGCGACGAGACCCCACAACGCAGGAATCGCGGGTGCACTGTGTCACGTACTCATCACGGACACCAAGGATCTCTTGCTCAACTTTCGCAACATCCACCACATGTGTTACATGCAAGCAGGTGGAAGTCACAAAGGGTGACTGGCATCGGGCGCGTCTACGCGACACGCCCGGGGACCGCCAGGGATCACGCGATCACGCAGAGTATGCGCTCGCGGCCGGCTACGAGGGACGTCAGTTCACCTGACGCTCGCGGCCTTTCCAGTACTCCTCGCGGAGCTTGAACTTCTGGATCTTCCCGGTTGCCGTACGCGGGATCTCCGCACGGAACTCCACCGATGTGGGTGCCTTGTAGCCGGCCAGCCTCTCCTTGCAACGGCTGATGATCTCTTCTTCGGTGGCCTGCTCCCCCGTGGCCAGCACGACCAGGGCCTTGACCGTCTCGCCCCACCGATCCGACGGCACGCCGATCACCGCTACCTCGGCGACCGCCGGGTGACTGAACACGCAGTCCTCCACCTCGATGGACGAGACGTTCTCCCCACCGGTGATGATCACGTCCTTCTGCCGGTCGGTGATCGACAGGTAGCCTTCTCCGTCCAGCCCGCCGCCGTCACCGGTGCGGAACCAGCCATCCACCAGCACCTCGCTGCTGGCCTCCGGGTTGTTCCAGTAGCCGGCCATCACGACGTTGGAACGGGCCAGGACCTCGCCGCCCTCCGAGGTGCGCAGCTGCGTACCGAGCGCGGGAGCACCGGCGCGGGACAGCCGGCGGGCGCGATCGGCGGGCGGTAGCTCGTCATCGGCCGGCATCAACCGGTTGAACGTCAGCAGCGGCGAGGTCTCGGTAAGCCCGTAGATCTGGATGAACTCCCAGCCGAGTTCCTCGCCGACCCGCTGGATCACCCGGCTCGGCGGTGGTGCGCCCGCGCAGACCAGCCGCACCCGATCCCGGCCGGGAATCTCGCCGTCCCAGCTCGCCGCTGCCTCCAGCACCGCGTTCCAGACCGCGGGCGCGCCGCACATCAACGTCACGCCGTGCTGGTCGACCCGGCGCAGGATCTCGGCGCCGTTGACCTTGCGCAGCGTGATCTGCCGGGTTCCCAGTCCGGTGAGCCCGTAGGGCATGCCCCAGCCGTTGCAGTGGAACATCGGCAGCGTGTGCAGGTAGACATCACGCTCCCAGGCACGGGTATGCAGAGCGAAGGTGACCGCGTTGATCCAGATGTTGCGATGGGTGAGCTGCACGCCCTTGGGCCGGGCGGTGGTGCCCGAGGTGTAGTTGATCGTCGCTGTGGCGTCCTCATCAGGCTCGGTCCACGGCCGGGGCTCGGCATCGAAGCGCATCACTTGCTCTTCGGTCTCGCCGCCGAGCACGAAGCGGTGCGGTGCGGTCACCTTCTTGAGCGGCTCGTCCAGTTCAGGGTCGACGAGCAGCACCGACGCACCACTGTGCGAGACGATGTAACTCACCTCATCGGAGTGGAGCCGGAAGTTCACCGGCACGCAGATCCGGCCGCTCCCCGGGACCGCGTGCAACAACTCCAGTAACCGTGCCGAGTTGTGGCTGACCACGGCTACCCGCTCGCCCTCACCCACTCCCAGCGCGTCCAGGCCGGCCTGCCAGCCACGGACCCGCCGGCCCAGCTCCTGGAAGGTCGAGTCCGGCACGAGCTGCGCCGGCTGGTCCGGTTCGTCGACCGAGGCAACGCACTGCGCGAATGCCGTCTCCCCGCGAGCGAGAAAATCAGTGACCGTCAAGGGCACCCGCACGACACCCACCTCCTGCTGTTCCAGACCGACAAGCCTAGGGCCCCGCGACCCCGACATGGAGACATATCGGGGTCGCGGGGCCGGTGGATGGCCCGATATGTCTCCATGTCGGGGCGGCGGGGGCTGGGGAGTTTAACTGTGGGTTACGGGATTGCCCGCCGATCCCGGCCGCAGCTAGCTAGACGTAGAGTCACGTTGAGGGCACCAACCTCGCCCTCTCCAGCGGAGGAGCCTGTGACGGACACTGCAGCGAGCGCCGACAGCTTCGAAACCCGTGGCACGCTCACGGTCGGAGATACCTCTTACGAGGTGTTCCGGCTGGTTGAGCTGGATCAGCGGCTGGGTACGGGCTGGCGGGCGCTACCGTATTCGCTGAAGGTGTTGCTGGAGAACCTGCTGCGGTGTGAGTCGGGCGGTACCGGGGGCCACGTCACGGCGGGGCACATCGAGGCACTGACCCGCTGGGACGCGCAGGCCCACTCGTCCACCGAGATCCAGTTCACCCCGGCACGGGTGATCATGCAGGACTTCACCGGAGTGCCCTGCCTGGTCGATCTGGCCACGATGCGCGAGGCGGTCACCAGGCTGGGTGGCGACCCCCACATGGTCAACCCGCTTGCCCCTGCTGAGCTGGTGATCGACCATTCGGTGATTGCCGACGTGTTCGGCCGGCCGGACGCCTTCGAGCGCAATGTGGACCTGGAATACCAGCGCAACCATGAGCGCTACCAGTTCCTGCGCTGGGGGCAGCGCGCCTTCGACGAGCTGACCGTGGTGCCGCCGGGCACCGGAATCGTGCACCAGGTCAATATCGAGCATCTGGCCCGTACCGTGATGATCCGCAACGGTCAGGCCTACCCGGACACGGTGGTGGGTACCGACAGCCACACCACGATGGTCAACGGGTTGGGTGTGCTGGGGTGGGGCGTGGGTGGTATCGAGGCGGAAGCAGCCATGCTGGGCCAACCGGTGTCGATGCTGATCCCGCAGGTGGTCGGGTGCAAGCTCACCGGATCGATCCCCCCCGGGGCGACCGCCACCGATGTGGTCCTCACCCTGACCGAGATGCTTCGCCGGCACGGCGTGGTTGGCAAGTTCGTCGAGTTCTACGGCGAAGGCGTGGCGGCGGTGCCGCTGGCCAACCGAGCCACCATCGGCAACATGAGCCCCGAGTTCGGCTCGACCTGCGCGATCTTCCCGATCGACGGCGAAACGGTGCGTTATCTGAAACTCACCGGTCGCCCTCCCGAGCAGCTAGCGCTGGTGGAGGCCTACGCCAAGGAGCAGGGCCTGTGGCATGACCCGAGCCGGGAAGCCACCTACTCCGAGTACCTCGAGCTGGATCTGTCCAGCGTCGTGCCATCCATCGCCGGACCCAAGCGCCCGCAGGACCGGATCCCGCTCTCGCACGCCAAGGCGGCGTTCCGGCAGGCGCTGGTCGACTACGCAGGCGCCGCCAGCAGCGGCGGCTCCACGGTGGATCAGGCCAGCATCGACTCCTTCCCCGCCAGCGATGCCCCTGCAGTCAGCAGCGGCAACGGCGCGGGTGCACCGCGGACGACGATCTCGGCTGCAGCTGGTTCGCAGGGGCGCCCCAGCTGCCCGACCCCGGTGCCGCAGGCTACGGGTACGAGCTACGAGATCGACCACGGCGCGGTGGTGATCGCCTCGATCACCTCGTGCACCAACACCTCCAACCCGTCGGTGATGATCGGCGCAGCGTTGCTGGCTCGCAATGCCGTCGATCGGGGGCTCAGCGTCAAGCCCTGGGTGAAAACATCGATGGCCCCCGGCTCCCAGGTGGTCACCGATTACTACGAGAAGGCAGGGCTCTGGCCCTACTTGGAGAAGCTCGGCTACCACCTGGTCGGCTACGGCTGCACCACCTGCATCGGCAACTCGGGTCCGCTGCCGGAAGGGGTCTCGCGAGCCGTCCAGGGCGCCGACCTCGCGGTGGTGAGCGTGCTCTCGGGCAACCGCAACTTCGAAGGCCGCATCAATCCCGACGTCTCAATGAACTATCTCGCCTCGCCACCATTGGTGATCGCCTACGCGCTCGCCGGAACGATCGATATCGACTTCGTCACGGATCCACTGGGGCTGGATCGTGGCGGCCATCCCGTCTATCTCGCCGATATCTGGCCTTCCCCTGAAGAGATCCAAAAAGTCGTCGAGTTCGCCATCAGCCAGGAGATGTACACCAAGGATTACGCCAACGTCTTCACCGGCGATGATCGCTGGCAGTCACTACCCACCCCGGACGGTCAGACATTCACCTGGGACCCGGAATCGACCTATGTCCGCAAGCCCCCTTACTTCGACGGGATGACCGCGCAACCTCCCCCGGTGACCGATATCTCCGGTGCTCGGGTGCTCGCGCTGCTGGGCGACTCGGTCACCACCGATCACATCTCCCCCGCCGGAGCCATCAAGGCCGACTCCCCCGCCGGGCGCTACCTCGCCGAACGAGGTGTGGAACGCAAGGACTTCAATTCCTACGGCTCCCGCCGGGGTAACCACGAAGTCATGATCCGCGGCACCTTCGCCAATACCCGGCTGCGCAATCTGCTGCTCTCCGATATCAGTGGCGGCTATACCCGCGATTTCACTGCGCCACCTGACGCCGAAGCGGTGTCTATCTACGATGCCGCGCAACGATACGCAGCAGCGGGCATTCCCCTGCTGGTTGTCGGCGGCAAGGAGTACGGCTCGGGATCCTCCCGTGACTGGGCTGCCAAGGGAACCCTCCTGCTCGGAGTCCGCGCTGTCCTCGCCGAGTCCTTTGAGCGGATTCACCGCTCCAACCTCATCGGTATGGGCGTGCTTCCGCTGCAGTTTCCCGCCGGCGAATCAGCCGCCTCCCTCGGCCTCGACGGGACCGAGACCTTCGACATCACCGGAGTCACTCCACTGAACAGCGGCACCATCCCCGAGACAGTGCACGTCAGCGCCACCCCAGAGAGCGGAACTCCCGTCGAGTTCGATGCTGCACTCCGCATCGACACACCCGGAGAGGCCGATTACTACCGTAACGGCGGCATCCTGCAATACGTACTCCGGCACATGGTGCGGTCCACTTCATGACGGGAAACAGGCTTCGGCGACCTGAGATCAAGGTAGCGGTTGCTCCCGGTCCGACGGACCAGCTCCCAGAGGTGCGGCTGTAGAGGTCGGCGGATCCGGCTGGTAGCTGCCCGGCTCTGAGCGGGCCGAGATAGCGAGCCTGTTCCAGCTATTGATGACGGTGGCAGCCCAGATGATCTGGCTCACCTCCTTCTCGTCAAACCCTGAACAGGCCTGCTCGTACACCTCGTCTGTCACATGACCGTCGGTGATCAGCGTGATCGCCTCGGTCAGCGCGAGGGCGGCCCGCTCCCGGTCGGTGTAGAACGGGGTCTCGCGCCAGGCGTTCAGCGCGTACAGCCGCTGCTCGGTCTCGCCGTGGGCCCGCGCGTCCTTGCTGTGCATGTCCAGGCAGAACGCGCAGCCGTTGATCTGCGAGGCACGCATCTTGATCAGCCCGAGCAGGGAGTGGTCCAGCCCGCAGCTCTCCACGGCGGAGTTGAGCGCAGCCATCCGGCGGTACAGGTGAGGGTTGAGCTCGCGGTGCGACAAACGTTCCATGGGTCGACGTTAACGGCTGGGGATTTGCACGCGCTCTCGGATTCCGAGGTGCCACCGTCATCGTGGGAGCGCGTGATCGAGACAGCGGGCGGCACGCCGCGGAGCAGCTCCGTAGGGAGTTCAGACCGACCTTTGAGACCAACGTGCTGGGTACGGTCGCGGTCACCGAGGCGCTGCTGCCGCTGCTGCGCCTCGGTGACCGTAGGTCGCATCGTCAACGTATCGAGCTCGCTCGGGTCGCTGACACTGCAGAACGACCCTCAGTGGCCCTCGTATCACCACGTCGTGCCGGCCTATCAAGCGTTGAAGACCGCGCTCAACGCGCTCACCGTCGCGTTCGCCACGCTGTTGAGCGATACGACCATCACGGTGACCTCGGTCTGCCCGCCGGGCGAGTTCGTGGCACGCATCGCATGGGACACCGACCGTGTTACCGGCGAGTTCCTCGATCGTGACGGCCCATTGCCGTGGTAACCAGTGGGGGCACTTCGACTACAGGCCGGGATCGTCGTGCACCCCTGCATAGTCCTGGGTGCTGCCGGAGTCAACCCCCCGAACATTGCTATAAATTTGCTAAGACTTGCGCACGGCGCTCACGCGAACCGTCCGACCAACGCATGTCACATTCTGCAGGGTAAAGGCTGAAATGGCTGCGGTGAAGCGCTGAGCATCAGTTGATTCCTGTCTAGCGTTGGACGGCCCGCCACCCTCGACGTAAGCCACTATCCGATCCACCAAATCGGCGGCGAGGAATGAGCTGGTCAACGCGGAGATGCCGTCAACAAGTAACGATCGAACGCCGCCGTCAGCCAGTGACGCGAGCACGTTGCTTACTCCCTGCGAAGTGTCGGCAGCGAGATTGAATACACCTTGTCCGTGCCCGTTGGGTACAGCTTCTTCAAGTTGGCCATCGCCGAACAGGACGGCGTCGTGAATGAGTCGGAGGTTATGTGCATCCATCGCTGGCTCACGCGCCGTCGCATGGGTTGCTGTCGGCAACCCGCCGAGTGATCCGTCGGCGTTTACGGTATAGGCCAGCGTTACGAAAGGCCGCTTACGTTCAAGCGCGACTAGCCACGGACCGAGCACCAGCCGGGTCTCGTCATCAAGGATACCGACTTCAACCTCTACGCCGGCCTTTCGTAAGGCAGCAGCGCCGCCCTCACCGCGCGATGTTGGGTCAATGATCGAGATAATGACCCGAGCGATACCGGCCTCGATCAGGGCCTCGCGGCACGCTGGCGTGCGGCCGTGATGGTTGCATGGTTCCAGGGTGACGACTGCGGTCCCACCCCTGGCGTGCTCGCCTGCTGCCGTGAGCGCTTGGGTCTCGGCATGCGGCTCGCCCTTACGTTCGTGGTACCCCTCACCGACAAACCGACCGCCGGCGTCAAGAATCACGCAGCCAACCGGTGGGTTGGGGCTGGTCGTGCCCAGTCCAAAAGCTGAAAGCACGATGGCTCGCCGCATCGTGTCCTGTTCCAGAGCTGAGGCCACCTTCTTACCCTATGGCGGTCAGTTCATCGAGCAACTGTGCGACGGAGGGCAGCTTGACGTGTGGTTGCAGCGAGCCTCCGATCATCCGAATACGTTGCATCGTCCGGCCCGAGCCACATCCGCGAGCGATGCCCAGCGCTTCGGAGGTTGCGCTGGCGGCGCGCTCGGGTTCGTTGGCGGCTACCAATGCACTCCCGAATTGTGCTAGTCCATATCCGCGGTCCCGGTTGTAAGCGGCTGGCAGGTTGGCTAGTACCCCTTCGTAGGTTGCTACGGCACGCTGTGGTCGGCCCAGATGGACCCAGCAGTCGGCACGTTGCAGCTCGATGTAGGTAGACGTACAGAACGCGCCATGCCCACTGCGGGCATCCCCGTGGAGGTCCGGTTCCGGCGCGGCCCATTGCAGCGCTTCGTCAAGCTTGTGCTGGCAAGCGACTTCATCCCCGTTGAGTGCCAAGCTGCAGGCCTCTTGCTGTGTCAGGGCGGCCCGCATTTGATCCGCCAACCCTGCGCCCGTGTTCTGGGCGGCCTGTGCCAGCCCGATCGACGATGCAGTGTCTCCTTGGCGGGATACCTGTTGACTGCGACGAAACAGCGCCCAGGCGACGAGCTGATGATCGCTAGCGGCGTGGGACCATTCCAAGGCGCGGCTGGCCCAGAACGCTGCCAGCTGATCGTCGGCGTCTTCATGCAGCCAGGCGGCTGATTCCGCGTACTGAGCACCGAGCGATAGAAGCGATGCACGAAGTCCGTCACGGGCATCGCGCAGCAGTAATCCTATGAGCTTGATTTGCTCATGCACCAGCCGAAGCGTATGAGCCGGACCGAACAGGTTATCAGCCCGCACCAGCACATGCCATTGCTCAT
>DASYAZ010000146.1:0-50141 GCA_036501085.1 Pseudonocardiaceae bacterium
TGTGCGCCCGGCCAGCTCTGGGACCGTGACCACGGTGGCGAGCAGGTCACGACCCTGGGCGGTGAATCGGTAGTTCACGCACCGTTTCTCGAACGCGATGATCTGCTCGACGCCGAGCGCGGTGAGCAGGGTGACCAGCACGTCGGCATCCTCAACGGTCGTCTCGTGCTCAGGTTTCGATCCGCTGGCTTCGTCCACAGCTGGTTCTTTGAAGGTGAGCAACGCACGGTTCCGGCCGAGTTCGTCGGTGACGGTTCGCACCCGCAGTTCGTTGCCCTGGCAGGTCAATCCACGATCCGGGTAGTCGAAATAGCGATCGGAGTAGATCGAACGTTCGCCCATCGCCCGCCGCGACAGTGCCGCGTGAATGCGCTCTGGGTCGCGTACGAGTGCCTTCAGCTCCGCCTCAACCGCCACCGTCGCCCCCCACCACCTGCCGTCCAGTCCGGCGTAGCTCCTCGGCGAACCTACGGAACCCCCCGGTGCAACGCGCCATGCGGCGAGGCATAGCCGCCGTCCGGGCCTAAGGTCGGACCATGCCGATCACCCTCTCGCACTGCTTCGTCTACGTGCTCGACCAGGACGAGGCGCTCCGTTTCTACACCGGTCCCCTCGGGCTCGAGGTTCGCACCGACGCGCGCATGGAGCAGATGCGCTGGCTCACTGTCGGCCCTCCCAAGCAGCCCGAGGTCGAGATCGGCCTGCTGGCGATCGGGCCGCCGGTCCCGCCGGCCCATCAGGACACCATCCGCGACCTGGTCGCCAAGGGATCGCTGAGCGCGCTGATCTTCGCGACCGATGACTGCCGGGCCACCTTCGAGCGAGTGCGCGACAGCGGCGCGGAGGTCCTCCAGGAGCCGATCGAGCAGCCATACGGTGTCCTCGACTGCGCCTTCCGCGACCCCTCGGGCAACATGGTGCGCTTCAGCCAGCCACTGGCGAGATAGCAGAGCCCCTCGCGCAGCCACAGGGCTGAGGTTCGTGAACCAGACGCCAGGGACCTCCCGCCCAACCTGGACGTCGCTGCCGTCGCGTTCACGGACGGGATGGAACGTGGGCTACTGGGCACGCCGTGATCGGCGTCAGGATCGGAGGAACTCCACGTCGACATGGTGCGGGGCGAAACCCAGCTTCTGGTAGGTCTGCAGCGCGGCTGCATTGTCGGACTCGACGTAGAGCATCGCCTCCGGCACCCCCCGGCGGCGCAGATGCGCCAGGCCCGCCGCGATCAGGGCCCCACCCAGCCCGCTGCCCTGGGCATCGGGATCCACCGCGATCACGTAGACCTCACCGATACCGCTGGTATGCACCTTGGTCCAGTGGAAACCGAGCAACCGGCCGGCCGCGTCCACCGCCAGCAGGAACCCCGCCGGGTCGAACCACGGCTGCGCCTCCCGCATCTTGAGCGCGCCGATCTCCCACCCACGCTGCTCGGGATGCCAAGCGAAGGCGCGATTGTTCACCCGCACCACGTCCGCCTCGTCCTGACCCGGGACGAAGGCGCGCAAGCTCACCCCGTCAGGCAGCACGCGTACCGGGACCGGATCGACCAGCCCGCGACGCAGCTGGAACAGCTCACGCTGCCGGGCCAGCCCGGCGCGCTGGGCCAGCCGCAGGGCGGCCGGATGCTCACCGTGCGCCCACACCCACAACTCCCCCGGCGCCCCGTCGAGCAGCGCTGCGAGCAACGCGCCCCCGGTCCCGCGACGCCGGTAGCGGGGATGCACCGCGAACTCAGCGCTGCGGCGGCCGAACCGTTCCTCCAGGCCGGCGTAGCCCACCAGCGTGCCGGCGGAGTCGTAGGCCAGCAGATGTTTCCCGGCACCGGGATGGTGCAGCCGGAGCATCGCGGCTTCCGAGACGGGATCGACCCCATCCTCGGCCGCGGCGGCGGCCAGCAATGCCGCGGCAGCGGTGATCTGCGCTTGGGACGGCGTGGCAGTCCAACTCAGCGCCAGGGTCATCCCACGGTCAGCCTCGTCGCGCAGGCAACGTCCGGGCCTGCGGCTGGTGCGGGCCCGCCCGATCCGGGTGGGCCCAGTCGGGGTTACCCACGCAGTCGGGGTCAGGGCCGTCTGCGCAGTCGGCGTTTCCGGCGCTGTCAGCGCTGCTGGGATCGCCGGCGCTCTCCGCCTCCCGCTCCGCAGCGCGCTCCTGCTCGGCTCGCTCCCGGGAGCTCATGTTGCGGACCGGCCGGACGAACTTGTAGCCCACGTTGCGCACCGTGCCGATGAGCTGCTCCTGATCCGGGCCGAGTTTGGCCCGCAGCCGCCGCACGTGGACATCGACCGTACGGGTCCCTCCGAAGAAGTCGTAACCCCACACCTCCTGCAGCAACTGCGCCCGGGTGAACACCCGGCCCGCGTGCTGGGCGAGGTATTTCAGCAGCTCGAACTCCTTGTAGGTGAGGTCCAGTGGCCGTCCCCGCAACCGCGCGGTGTAGGTCGCCTCATCGATCACGAGCTCACCGAGCACCAGTGCATTACCCCGACCGGCACTGGACTCCGTCGCCCGGCGGGCCACCAGCAACCGGAGCCGGGCGTCGACCTCGGCCGGGCCCGCGGTGGGCAGCAGGATCTCGTCGGACCCCCAGTCCGCGGACAGCGCGACCAGGCCACCCTCACTGATCACGACGACCACCGGCACGTCCAGGCCGGTGGAACCGAGCAGCCGGCACAGGCTGCGGGAACCGGCCAGGTCCGAGCGGGCGTCGACGAGCACCACGTCGTAGGGCCCCGCATCCAGCAGGGCCGCGACCTCGGGGGCGGCCGAGCGCACGCCGTGCCCCAACAGGGCCAGGGCAGGTAGTACCGAGGTTGGGCCAGGGTCCGCGGTGAGCAGTAACAGCTCCATGCCCGCTCCCTCCTACTGGGTGGAGACCGGCCGGTGGACCGGCGCTACCAGCATCAGGCCGGGCTCCGGGTGGGGTCGCGACCTACCGGTGTTCTGCGGAGAATACCGTGCCCTCGCACGGCCACCACGAAATAGACGGGACGGAACAGCTGCGTGCGCAAGCTCATCATTGCGGTGCTGGTCATTGTGGCGCTGGCCGTAGCGGCCGATTTCGGCGCCGCAGCCTACGGTGAGTACACCATCTCTCAGCAGATCCGTCAGCAGTTCCGGCTGGCCAGCGACCCATCCGTCAACATTGAGGGCTTCCCGTTCCTGACCCAGGCGATCGGCGGGCGCTATACCGCGATCGACATCGAGGCGACCGGTTTGTCCGTGGACTCGTTGCACGATCTCGATGTGCAGGCCGTCCTGCACGACGTCGACGCGCCGTTATCCGAGGTGAGCGCCGGTGATCTGCACTCGGTCCAGGCAGCACGGGTGGATGGCCGGATCGTGATCAAGGACAGCGACCTCGGGCGGGCGATCGGGATCGAGGATCTCCGGATCCAGCCGCCGTCGGCGCAGGAGCTGCGAGAACGCTTCCCCGCCGGCACCCCCGACAATTCCGCCCGGGGGCACCGGGCGCCGATCAAAATGACGGCGACCACCGATCTCGTCGGCCGGCCCAGCGAGATCGTCGGGTACGGCGTGATCGAGCTCACCGGCAGTCAGGTGCGGATCACCATCACCGATGTGCGGCTCTCCAGCGACGGCGTGGGCACGGTGAGCCTTCCCCGGGAGATCCGCCAGACCCTGCTCAACACCCTGAGCACCGATGTGAAGCCCGGCGATCTGCCCTTCAACGCCACCCCCACCAGTGTCTGGGTGCAGACCGGTTCGGTGGTCGTGGAGGGCACCGCACGCGAGGTCTCCCTGAACCAGGCCGACCTCGGCGCCAGCTGAGGTGCGACCTTCGGATATGTGATCGCGCTGGGTACCTGATCTCCCTTAAGGTAGGGGTCTGCCCTGGTGGTTCGCGGTTGCTCTCGGCCGCCCGGGACGAGGGCCGCTCGACCCGGCAACCGGAGACATAGCCATGATTCGGTTCACGAAGTGGCTCAGAGCCAACGCCGAAGGCGTGCTGGCTCTGCTGATCGCGGTGACGGTCGGCGTCCTCGCCATCCTCGACGTGCTCGGCACCCAAAGTATCAACGCTGCCATCCTGCTCGTCCTGGCCCTGATCGCGGCGACGCTGCTCAAGGACCGGCAGTCAGCTTCGAAAGCCCTGGCTGACGCCGTCGCCGTGCGTCAACTCAGCGGCGTGCAGGTCGGCCAGAATTACGCCGAGGCGCGCCGCCACACCGAGCAGTGGACGTTCAAGGGGGGTACCGGAACCTACCTGCGCGCGGTGACGCTCAAGGAGTGCGTGGAGAACGCCCGGCGGGAGCAGCGCCCCCTTCGCATGCAGTTGGAAATCATCGATCCGACCAACGACGCACTGTGCACGGAATACGCCCGGTTCCGCTCATCACTGGCACCCGGCCCGGACGGTACCGGGGAGACCTGGACATTCGAGCGGACCCGCAAGGAATCATTCGCCACAGTGCTGGCCGCCTGCTGGTACCGGCAGCGCTTCAATTTCCTCACCATCGAGATCGGCCTGGCCAAGGTGATGAGCACGTTCCGCTGGGATGTCTCTGCGCATAGCGTGATCATGACCCAGGATGACCCCTCCGACCCCGCGCTGATGTTCGCGAAGGGCTCGCCCTACTATCGCGCCTACAGCCGGGAACTCGTGGCCAGCTTCAGGCAGACGCGGCGGGTCGACCTCGACAAGGCCAGCGAACTGCAGCTCAGCGAGGAACCGACCATCGAGGAGATCCGCAAGCTGTTCTCTATGCTGGAGCTGGAGTTACCGCGCTCATTCACCGACCGTGATGTTGCCGACATCATTACCAAGGCCCTCCGGGCCAAGAACCCCTATCGGTGACCGCGATGACCAACTATGGCAGCTTTCATCGAGCCATGCGGGACGGCACGGCCGGGCAGGCGATACCACAGTGGGTCTCCGATCTTCTGGGCCAGATAGCCCGGGACGGTACGGGCGTCGCCGGCGTGCGGCACCCACTCGGGTTCGTCTGCCTGCCCGTCGAGCGCACCGGCGGGGTGGGCATTTGCGTGCACGTATGGAGCGACAGCCTGCCGCGCGCGAGCCCGACGACATCGATGGTGCACGCCCACAGCTGGGACCTGGTCAGCTACGTGCTATACGGCCACGTGCGCAACGAGGTCATCGACATCATCGATGCCCCGCAGGACGCGGCGTACCGCGTGTTCGAGATACGAAGCGGCAGGGACATCGACGAGGTGCGGGAAACCCCACGGCTGGTTCGTTACGAGATCAGAACAACCGAGCTGAACAACCAGGGGGACGTCTACGCACTGGCCGCGGGGGAATTCCACACTACTGCGGTTCACGGTGAGGCGGCTACAGTTGCGTTGGGCAGCGCCCGCAGGGGGGCGACGGATCTCTCACTCGGTGGGATCCACCGAAAGACCCATCGTGTACGGCGGCACTACTGTGATCATCATGAGACCGCCCACACCGCCCGTGTGGTCACCGAACGGCTCGCGAGGATCCGCACCGTTTGACCAGGAGGACCGATGGGACCCGTGAAAACCGTGGCCTCGGTGGACATCGAGCATGCCCGTAGCGTCGCGGTCGGGGCGGCCGAATCGGCGGGAGCGTTACTGCGCAAGGCCGCGACCCAGGACCTCGCCATCCACACCAAGGACGCCAGCGGCGACGTGGTGACCGAACTCGACCTGGCGGCGGAGCGCTTGATCGTCGGGCATATCCGCGCCGCCTATCCCAGCCATCGGATCATCGCGGAGGAATCCGGTCTTCTCGACGCTGCCGACAGTTCCTGGTCCTGGCTGGTAGACCCGCTGGACGGCACCAATAACGTGGTGATCGGCTTGAACACCTTCGTGGTGGGTATCGCCTTATGCGAGGACAAGGTGCCGGTACTCGGCGTCATTCACGATCCGGTAGCCGGCCAAACCTGGTCCGCGGTCCGCGGTCGCGGGACTCGCGGCCCGGACGGCGCGACGTTATGCCCGCGCTACCGGCCGACCCGGGGTGGTCCGGTACTGGCCTGGACGCAGGGGCACAACGTCGGGCGGACCGACGACACGGCCAGAGCGATGCGGATGGTCCTCGAGTCAGGCTCGAGGAGGGTGCTGCAGCTGTGGGCACCGTTGCTGTCCTGGGTGATGCTGGCACGCGGGGATATCGGCGGGTTCGTCGGCTACCGACCCGAGGGCGTCGATCTCCCCGCAGGCAGCCTGATCGCGCAGGAGGCGGGCGTCATGGTGCGCCGCCTGGACGGCTCGCGCTTCGACGAGCAAATCGACCTTCCCGCGCAGGACCGCAGCTTCGTAGCCGGCCATCCTGATGCCATCCCCGGCTTGCTTGCCCTGGTCAGCACCGCGCAAGGGGTCACCATCGTGGAATCATCGCGTGAACAGCAGAGCCCCGACGCTCACGCCCAGCGCCACGATCGCCAGGCCGAGGCCGGTGAGCACGAACCTGCGCAGCGGGACACGAAGACCATGATCACGGCAGGACTCCAGGCACAGTAGGGTCGCCAGGGAGGCCCAAGGCGTGACGATCGGCCCCACGTTGGTGCCGATGAGCAGGGCCAACAACTGATCGCTGTTCCCGGGGGGGACGACCGCCTCACCCGCGGTGTAGGCGGGCAGGTTGTTGAGCACATTCGACAATCCGGCACCGGCCGCCGCCGCCCGGTACGACCCGATCGCGTCGTGCTCGGTACCGATGAGGGCGGTCATGATCTCGCCCAGACCGTATCGGCTCAGCGTCGGAACCACGAGGAACAACCCGGTCACGAAGACCAGCAGTTGCCAAGGGATCAGATTCAGCTGCAATTTCTCGCGGTCGAAGACACCGAAGGCGACCACGACAATCAGCGCGGCACCAGCGGCGGCATAGCCGATCTGCTGGTGAACAAACGGAATGGTGAGGATGAACAACAGGCACGCCGTCCCCGCTACCCCGAACAGGACGCGTTGTCTGGTCTGCTCCAGCTTCAGCGGCAGCGGCGCGACGTAGCGATCCGCACCCCGCTCGCCCCGGCGCCAGTAGAATGCCCAGAGGAACACCATGGTCGCCGCCACTGCGGCCAGTTGCGGGAGCCACATCCGAGCGGCGAACGCCGGCGCCGCGAGCGCCACCCGATCAGCGGCGAGCAGATTGGTGAGGTTCGAGACCGGCAACAGGAGGCTCGCCGTGTTGGCCAGCCAGACTGTGGTCATCGCCAGCGGCAGTGCGGCGATACGCGCCCTGGGTGCGAGGGCCAGCATCACCGGTGTGAGCAACACGGCCGTGGTGTCCAGGTTGAGAAAGATCGTCGTGAGCGAGGCGAAGGCCACACAGAACACGAACAGCGCCAGATAGTTTCCTCGCCCCGCGATCGCGATCCTGGTCGCGATCACATCGAAGACCTGCGCCTGCCTGGCCAGCTTCGCCAGCACGATCACGCTGCCCAGGAACAGCAGCAGCGGCCCGATCCGCCGCAGGTTGTCCTCGGCCTGCGCCGGCGGTAACAAGCCACTCAGGACACACAAGATGCCCGCGATGAGCAGCCCGATCCTGATCCAGTCCAGCACGCTGAGTGCGCGCGCGATCGGGAGCAGGCGCCGGGTCCAGGGCTTTCCCCGGGCACCACGTGGACCGGTCGGGCGCCCGCGGCATGATTTTTCGATCACGTCCATGGGTCACAGTGAGGCTTCACACGAGCCATACTGTCAGCATGGGGCCGAGGGAGGACTCAGCAGCACGCCATACCGGGGACCGGCCTCTCACCAGGTCGAACGCCCCGATCGATTTCTTCATCAGCTACTCACCAGCCGATGAGCGCTGGGCCAGTTGGGCCGCCTGGCACCTGGAGGCCGCTGGTCACCGCACCCTCATCCAGGCCTGGGACTTCGTTCCAGGTACGAATTTCATCGATTTCATGGACCGCGGTGTGCGAGAGGCCGCGGTGGTCGTGGCGGTGCTGTCCCGCAATTATCGCGAGTCACGGTACGGAAGCATGGAATGGCAGGCGGCGCTGCGCACCGATCGCGCCAAGCTCATCACCGTCCGCATCGAGGACTGCCCGCTTGATGGCCTGCTCGCCACGATCACCTACGTGAACCTGGTGGGCGTCACCGACCCCAGCGCGGCCCGCGAGATGCTGCTGAGAGACCTGCGCCACGCCCTGGCCGGGCGAGCCAAGCCGGCCCAGGCACCCGGGTTTCCGCTGCACACGATAACCGTGCTCGACGGGCCGCCACCCGATGAAGGCGGGATAGCCCAGCCCGCCCACCGCGCCTCCCCGGAACGGTCGCCCGGGATGGAGCGCACCCGCCGTACCCCGGCCACCCCGCCTCCCTATCCTCCCGCCAGCGCCGCTCCGCAACTCAGGCGCGAGGCGATCACGCTGCTGCACGTTCCCGGGCCCCGATTCGGGCGCGGAATGGCTGAGCCTGGTAGCGCGAGCGACCTGCAGGCGCGAATCTGGGCCAACGTGACGCACCTCACCGATACCGGCGCGCCGCACCCGGACCTGATCCTCGTCACCGGCGACCTGATGGAGTCCGGCCGGCCCCGCGAGAGGGACGAGGCACTGGAGTTCCTGACCGGCTTACGGGTCCTTCTCGGGTTGGAACCCGACCGCCTGCTCATCGTCCCCGGCGGCCACGACGTGTCCAGAACCGCCTGCCACGCTTATTTCCTGCAATGCGAGGCCAGGGACGAGGACCCACAGCAGCCGTACTTCCCCAAGCTGGAGCACTACGCGCAGCTGTTCGCCGAGCTCTACCAGGGTTTGGACGGGCCGCTGTTCGACATCGCGCAGCCCTGGACGTTGTTCGTCGTGCCTGAGCTCCGAGTGGCCGTAGCAGGCCTGAACTCCACAATGGCTGCCTCACACCGGCCGGACGACGACTACGGCTGGATCGGCAACGCGCAGGCTGCGTGGTTCGCCAAGCAGTTGCGGACGCTGGAGGATCTCGGGTGGCTGCGGATCGGATTCGTCCGCCACGACCCCGATCCCGGCGGCGGGCCGGCCGGGGCCGATCCCGCCCTGCTGCGCGACGCGGGCACCCTCGACCGCCTGCTGGGGCGCCGTCTCAACCTGCTCCTGCATGGTCCCGGCCCCGGTGGGACAACCGTCGGCTTCCTCGCATCGGGCCTACCGGTGGTACCTGCAGCGGCTCCCGGGCAGGAAGAGATCATCCAGGTGACCCCGGAGGGCCTGCGACGTTTCTCCGCTCATGGCACCACCTCAAGCGAACAACCGGTCCAGCTCGCGCGCACCTGGCACGCCGTCGACGGTGCCTTTCCCCCGGCCACGACGAACGAAATCGCTTCAGGCGACAGCGCGCTCGAACCCGCCCTGGAGTGCGTGGAACCGGCGCCCACTACCGACCCACAGGGCTTGCTGCTGAGCCGGATCGAAGAGGTGTGCCGGACCCGCTACGAGCGGGTCAAGATTCGCCGCGTCGAGACCGAGCCGCCCCACCTACTGATCACCCGCCAGGAGGAGGACTTCAACCCGCAGTGGCGGATCGGCGCCCACGTCGGGGAGTTGAGCGGAGAGGTCGTTGACGACTTCCTACGTTACGAGCCAGGTCCCGGCTCCGAACTGGTTTATGAAGGTCCCGCTCCCGCGCAGGAACTCCGGGAGGAAGCGCTGCGCCGTGGAGTGCGGCTGCGCAGCTTCACCGAGTTCCAGGGTCTACTCGATCTGAGCGGTTACCTCGACCGGCAGACGACCCGGCTGCGCAACGACCCGGTGTATCCCCCGGGACTGTACGTGCCGCAACGCTTCCGGGAGCTGGGTCCCAGCGATCAGACCATCCGTGAGGATCTCGCGGACGAGCTCGTGCGCCTCGTCACCTCCGACTACCCGAGGTTTCTGCTGGTGCTGGGCAGCGCGGGACGGGGCAAGACTTTCCTGCTCCATGAAGTGACCCGGCGCATCGCGGAGAGCGCACCACAGCTGCTCCCGATCCTGATCGAACTACGGGCGCTGGACAAGACACACAGCGTCCGCGGGCTGGTTGCCGCACACCTGGCCAATCACGGCGAGGGACTGTCCAACCTCAGAGCATTCGACTACATGCTGCGGGAGGGCAGGATCGTCCTGCTGTTCGACGGCTTCGACGAGCTGGTCACCCGGATCACCTACGACCGCGCTGCCGAGCACCTTCACACGCTGCTGGAGGCCGCCCAGGATCGCGCGAAAATCATCGTGGCCAGCCGGACCGAGCACTTCAAGTCGGATGCGCAGGTGTTCACCACGCTGGGCGAACGGGTCGGCCTGATGCCCCAGCGGCGGATCCTCGCTGTCGAGGGTTTCACCACCGCCGACGTTCGCCGATATCTCGTCAACCGTTACGGCGGGGACCAGCGACGAGCCGACAGCCGGTTGAACATGATCAAAGGTGTCCAGAACCTGCTCGATTTGTCCGAGAACCCCCGCATGCTCAGCTTCATCGCTGACCTGGACGAGGACCGGCTGCGCGCGGTAGCCGACGCCCGGCACATGATCAGCGCGGCCGGGCTGTACCGGGAGATCCTGGAATCCTGGCTCTCGTACGAGGCGGCGCGGGCCACCGCTGGTCACGGTGCTGCGCGCACCCCGCACCTGGAGGACCTGTGGCAGGCGGTCACCACGCTCGCTGTCCGCCTGTGGGAGTCCGGCGAGTCCTCCCTTCGCCTCGGTGAGCTCACCGAGGCGGCCAAGACACTGTCCAGCCTCTCCGGTGGCCAGCTCTCGCCCGATCAAACGGCCTTTGCGATCGGCACCGGCAGCCTGCTGGTGCGCACCGACGATGACCAGTTCGGATTCATCCACCGCTCAGTGGCGGAATGGCTGATCGCCAACATGATCGCCGAACAGCTCAACTCCGGGGTATCCGCTCCCCCACAATTGCACCAGCGTCAACTGTCCCAGTTGACCATCGAGTTCCTCTGCAACCTCGCTGACACCCGGACCTGCCAAGAATGGGTGGAAGCCGTATCCACCGACTCCCGCTCCACCGAGGCAGCGCAGGCCAACGCCCTCAGGGTGGGTGCCCGGCTGCGCACCGCGCCGACTGCCGATCTGCGCGGCGCATCGTTGAAAGGCGAGGACCTTTCCTACCGTGATCTGGGAGGAATCGACCTCACCGACGCCGATCTCACCGGCGCCAGCCTGATAGGAGCGAATCTGAAAGGGGCGACCCTGTGCGGTGCGCGCCTGGTGGGAACCAGGCTGGATGAGGCGCAACTCGCCAGAGCCGACCTCAGCGGCGCGGACCTCAGCGGCGCCCGGCTGTTCCGCACCGATCTCACCGGCGTCACCATGACCGGAAGCCGGTGGATGAGGGCGGCGCTCATCGACACCACGACCGTTGCAGCGGATGCGCCGGAATTGCGCGGTGCAGCCATAGCGCCCGGTACTCCGATCGACACGGAGTTCTCCCCCGCCTCGATCGGAGTACGGCATGGCTTCCACGCCGAGATGGGTCGGCTCCCCCACGTTCTCGACTACAGCCGGGATGGGGGCATGCTGGCGATCGGCAGCGACGACGGCGGCGTGCTGATCTGCGACACGGCGACCGGGGCGCCGCTGCGAACGCTGCAAGGACATCGTGGTCGCGTCTTCGCGGTGACCTACGGCGAGCACATCCTCGCCACCGGATCGGATGACGGTACTGTGCGCATCTGGGACGCGGTGACCGGAAACTGCCTGTATGTCCTCGACGGGCACGATCGGTGGTCATGGCCGGTGGTGATCAGCCCCTCCGGCGAGGAGGTGGCCACGGGGGACGCCAACGGCGTGTTGCGGCTGTGGGACATCACGAACGGCTCGCTGCGCCAGGAGCTCCCCTCCGAGGGTGGTCTCATCTTCAGCCTCGCCTATCGCGACCAGCTCATCGCGGCCACCTACAAAGATGGAAGAGTCCTGCTCTGGGACACCGCGACCGGCGAGCTGCGCAAGCTCGCCGACGATGCGGGCCCGGTCTACCGGGTGGTGTTCCACGCCACCTACGACCTGCTGGCCACGGGCGGGCAGGGCGGCGCGGTACTCCTGTGGGACCCAGCAACCGGCCGTCAGCGCGCCGACCTGGCCGGTCATACCGGCCGGGTCTACACCCTGAGCACCCACCCCAGTGAGCCTCTGCTCGTCAGTGGGGACACCGACGGGGGTGTGCGGGTGTGGGACACCTCTACCGGTCAGCTCCGCCACCTGTTGAACGGCCACCACGCCGCCATCTACTGGGTCACCTTCAGCCCGTCCGGGGATCTGATAGCCACCGGGGACAGCGCCGGAACCGTACGCCTGTGGAACACCGTCACCGGTGCGCTCAGTCAGGAGCTGCGCGGACACACCGGTTCGGTCTGGCCGTTCATGTTCCGACGGGACGGCAGCCAGCTCGCCATCAGCGACGATCAGTTCACCACCCGGCTGTGGGATCCGGTGACGGGGCAGTGCAGGCGCACGCTGACCGGGCATGGGCGGCAGGTGACCTCTGTGCACTTCAGCGCGGACGGTTCGATGCTCGCGGTGAGCGGCGGCGACGGCGAGATCCGGCTGTGGGACCCGACGACGGGTCGGCAGTTGCGACGACTCACTGGCACGGACAACAGACTGGTCATGCTCGAGACCGCGGTGTTCAGCCCGGCCGGGCAGCGCTTGGTCACGGTGAGCAACGACGGGCGGCTCAATCTGCTCAATCTTGACACCAATCGTTACGAGAGGTATCTCGACGTCGAGTCCGCACCTATCTGGGCGGTGGCGTTCAGCCCGTCCGGAGAGGAGCTGGCAACCGCCAACGATGACGACACCGTCCGACTGTGGTACCGCACGACCGGACGGCTGGTGCACACTTTGGCCGAGCATCGCGGCCGGGTGCGGTCGATCGCATTCAGCTCCGATGGTTCGCTGATCGCCACCGGATGTGATGACTCGGCGGTCCGGCTCTGGGACGCGGAATCGGGAGAGCTGCTTCGGACGCTGCGGGGCCACAGCGACCGCGTCTACGCCGTCGACTTCGGCGACGGAACGCTCGCCAGCGCCTCCTGGGACAGCACAGCCAGGGTATGGGACGTCACATCCGGGGAGACACTGCATGAGCTGAGACAACACGCCGGACGGCTGTGGACGGCCGCTTTCAATCCCACCGGCGACCTACTCGCCACGGCCGGGGACGACCTCGTCGTCCAGCTGTGGGATCCGAGGTCCGGACGAGCCCTGCATTCCTTGGCCGGGCATACCCGCAGCGTGTGGTCTGTGGCGTTCAACGCGGCAGGGAAGCTGATGGCGACTGGCAGCGACGACGGGACCACCCGGCTGTGGTCCTTCAGCGACGGGGGCCCCGAGCTGCGACTCACGCTGCTCGGACTGCCGGAAGGATGGGCGGCGCTGGCCCCGGATGGACGGTACAAGTTCGAGGGAAACGTGGGTGGCCAGTTCTGGCATGCGATCCACATGTGCCGGTTCGAAACCGGCGAGCTGGACTTGTACCTCCCCGAGGTCCAACAGCTGACACTAGAAAACCCGTTCTGATCGGTTCCTCCTTCAGCGCCCGCGACTGACGACACGTTCTCTTTCCATCCTCGCAGAGACCGACCCGGCCGTGCCGACCGTGAACACACCGTAATTTTTGGTGCATGTGCCGTAGGAACTCATACCAAACACGCCCAGTTCGGTCAGCAGACCACTGAACGAGCGAGGATCCGGAAGACCATCGAGGGCAACTCGACAATCCCGATCACATGGCCAAGCGAGTGTAATGTGGGGATTGAATCGATCATGCCCACCATTCTGTCCATCGGCGACCTCGTCGTAACCGTACCGCACCAGCTGCTGTCGCCTTGAGTCATCCTGCGAGGTGTTGGCCACAAGATCGCGGATGCGAGCCCCACACGGATCCATTTCGCGCAGACGTCCTCGCCGGAGCGGCTCGACAGACCTGATCACCGCATGCTGCAGCGCGCACCACTCCTCCGATTTAGTGAAGTAAACCTCGACGGCGCCATATGCATTGTAACGGTACTCCGCGCCCTCCGCCTCAAGTGGAGGCAGCGTCTTTGCGATCTGTTCGACGGAGCACGCGACCCCACCTGTCTCCCCCTCGTCGACCGCGAGCATGAACAGGGAGACATGCGGTTCACACAATTCTCCACCTTCGCCCTGAAATGGTTCGCCGAGCCGAAACCGTGACGTCGATCCTCCCGCCTTCATCTTTTCAGAAAGAAGCGCACTGCACGCAACGGCCTGCACGCGCAGGAATTCTGGAAGAACAAGTGCCACATCAATGGGAACAAGTGCCATCGAGGCAGACTACGCCACTCGACCTCGCCGCCAGCTGAGGTGTGGTCTACCGCGAGCGCGGAGGTGTTGCCGTCGGCCGTCGCCCAGGCCCGGCTGCGGGTCACGGTGGCGCTGGCGGCATTGCCAGCCGGAGACCGCATCACGTTTCCCTGGCTCCAGCAGTTGCTGGGGATCTCCGCGGGCAACCTGTCGACAAACCTGCGCAAGCTGGAGGATGCGGGTTATGTGGAGATCACGGAAACCCACCAGCGCCGCACCCGGGTAACCTACGTCACGCTGAGCGGGCGCGGCTGGCGCGTGTTCGCTGGCTACCAAGCGGCACTGCGAACCCTGCTGGCCGAATGACTGGCGTGCGAGCACAGCGGCGTGCCGTTTCGACAGTCCCGCTGACCGGGAGTGTCCGGTAGGCTCGGCTGGGTGTACTCGCTGCTGACCAAGCGCCGGGCAGTCGATTTCTGCCGGCTGCGTAGCAGCCGCTGCCGGACGCCCTAACCGGGGCGGTGCGTCACGCGCGATCGCAAGGGCCGCTGGCCAGCAGCCGGCCGCCGCCCTGACCTCCGGGTACCCGATCTCCCGCGGTCAGAAGCAACCCTGACTCAACCCCCCTTTCAGACAATCCATTGGTAACCACTGGCAATGACGCCAATACAACAAGGAGCTGACGCATGAGCCGCGACGACGTCCTGGTTACGCCGGACTGGGCCGAGCAGAACCTGGACACCGATGGCATCGTCTTCGTCGAGGTCGACGAGGACACCACGGCCTACGACGGGGGACACATCCCCGGCGCAGTGAAGATCGACTGGAAGACCGAGCTGCAGGACCCCGTGATCCGCGATTTCGTGGACAAGGGCGCCTTCGAGAAGCTGCTCTCCGACAAGGGCATCAGCAACGACGACACCGTCGTGCTCTACGGCGGCAACAACAACTGGTTCGCCGCCTATGCCTACTGGTACTTCAAGCTCTACGGGCACGATGCGGTCAAGCTGCTCGACGGCGGGCGCAAGAAGTGGGAGCTCGACAACCGCCCACTGAGCACCGACGAGGTGAGCCGGCAGGCCACCAGCTACACCGCGCGGCAGGATCAGGACACCACGATCCGGGCGTTCCGCCAGGAGGTGGTCGACGCGATCGGTGCCAAGAACCTCATCGACGTCCGCTCACCCGACGAGTTCTCCGGCAAGATCATGGCCCCGGCGCACCTGCCGCAGGAGCAGGCGCAACGCCCGGGCCACATTCCCTCCGCGCTGAACGTGCCCTGGTCCAAGGCGGCCAACGAGGACGGCACCTTCAAGTCCGACGACGAGCTGCGCACGCTCTACGCCGGGGCCGGGCTGGACGAGCGCAAGGCGACCATCGCCTATTGCCGGATCGGTGAGCGTTCCAGCCACACCTGGTTCGTCCTGCACGAGCTGCTGGGGCACGCTGACGTCAAGAACTACGATGGTTCCTGGACCGAGTACGGCTCGCTGGTCGGCGCCCCGATCGAGCTCGGCAGCAGGGGCTGATCACCGTGTGCGGAGCGCCCGAGCAGACTCAGGAGCTGCCACCGGGCACCGACCTGGGCAAGCAGACCGTGCTCACCGGCACGGTGAGCACGGCCGGAGAACCAGTGGGCGGTGCCTACGTGCGGTTGCTCGA
Organism: Pseudonocardiaceae bacterium; assembly: GCA_036501085.1. GTDB lineage: Bacteria > Actinomycetota > Actinomycetes > Mycobacteriales > Pseudonocardiaceae. The sequence goes on from DASYAZ010000146.1 coordinate 15,867, forward strand.
TGAGACCGGGGAGTTCACCGCCGAGGTGGTGTCCTCAGCCTCCGGGCAGTTCCGGTTCTTCGCCGCACCAGGCACCTGGACCGTCCGGGCGCTGCACCGATCCGGCAACGGTGAGGCCTCAGTGAACGCCCGGGGCCCGGGGTTGTACACCGTCGCGGTCACCGTCTCCTGAGCAGGTTGGGGGCTCTTCAAGGCCCCCAACCTGCTCTGCGGCCAGCGCCGCGGGCAGCGCGATCTCCAGTGCTGCCATCAGCCCGTCCGGAGTGGGCGCGCGTTGCGGGTCGAGCAGCCATTGCACCTGCAGGCCGTCGTACACCGCGATGAGGAAGGAGGCGATCCGGCGCGCGGTCGTGTCGGAGAGACCTTCCACTGAGGAGCGCACCATGTCGGCCACCGTGCCGCGCAACCGCTCGTAGCACTCGGCGAGCTGGGCCCGCAACTCCGGAACCCGCTCGGCCTGGGCCAGCGCCTCGACGAAGGCCACCATCAGCGGCCGGTACTGCTCGAAGGTGCACACCAGCGCCTCCCAGGAGGCCTGCACCCGCTGCAGCGGTGTCGCGCTGGGATCTGCGAACACGATCTGGGTGATCTGTGCGATGTACTCGTCGAAGCATTCCTGCATCGCCCCGTTGAGCAGCGCTTCCTTGGATCCGAAGTGATAACCGATCGAGGCGAGATTGGTCCCCGAGGCGGCGACCAGATCCCGTGCGGTGGTCCGCGCGTACCCGCGCTCCAGCAGGCACTGCCGAGCGCCGGCGAGCAGCGCCTCCCGGTGTCCCATGAGTAAGGATGCTACCGGCTCTAGACAAACGTATGTATATAGCGTGGCCGGATCTTCTGCCCGCCCGGCCTGCGCGGCTGAGGCACTCCGGTGGTCCGGGGAGGCCGTGGGAGAGGCACTTGGGGAGGTGGGGAGAACTCCCCAAGCCTCCCCAGCGGTTGTCTCCCCCTACTGAGCTGCGACAACGGGTGTTCGGAGTAGCGGGGAGGCACCACGCGACCGAGGCTCAAACCCCCACATTTCGGGGTCTCATGCACCATGCAGGTGCCTCCCTCCCCAACCCCCTCCGCGTAGTCTGATGTCACCTCCTTGCTGAAGTGTCACGCCCCGGGGTCGCTCCCCGGGGCATCGGCAGGGAGATCGGCAAGGAGAGGCCCTGCGGGTGGAAGCCGGCGAAGACGCGCGCACGATTGGTCGACGGCTGCGCCAGATCCGCCGCGCCCGGGGTAAGTCGCTGCGGGTGGTCGCCGGGCTAGCCGGGATGAGCAAGTCGCACCTAAACCGGATCGAGCGCGGGGAGCGCGCCCTGGACAGCATCTCTGAGATCGTGGCCCTGGCCAACGCGCTCCAGATCGCCTCAAGCGAACTCCTGCGGCTGCCAGTACCGGCGCCAGCCAATGGGCATACCGACAGCACCACCAATGCGATAGGGCTCGCACTGGACGCAATTGAGATCGAACACCCCGGCGGGTTGGTGCTCCCCGTCGTGGTGCTGCGCGACCGGGTGACCCGGTTTCTCCAGCAGAAACGAGCTTGCCGGTTCGCCGATGTGGCAGCCGATCTGCCCGGCCTGATCCGGGACCTGCACACCACACTGGCCAGCGGCACAGACCACGGCGAATTGCTGAAGCTCGCTGTGCACCTCCACGTGCACATCACCCGACAATGGCTTATCCACGCGGGTGCACCTGACGACCTACTGCGCCGGGTTGTCTTCCTGGCCCGACGCCTGGCCCAAGAACACGGCGAGGTAACCACGCTAGGCGTAGCCGGTTTCGCCGTGGCTGACACGCTGCTAGCCGGTGGGGAGTTCGAGTTGGGGAAGACCGCGCTCGACTCGCTGACTCTGCCGCCGACCACAGCCGCCAATGCTGGGCTAGTGGGCGTGCTCACCACGTCGCAGGCGGCTGCCGCCGAGCTGAACGGCAATCCGGGCGACGCAGCCGCAGCGATGGATGCCGCCGCTGACATGGCCGGCCAATTCGGCGAACTCGGCGGGGTCGATCCATTGGGGTTCGAGTTCGGGCCGACCAACGTGGGATTCCGCCAGGTACGTCTAGCCCTGGAAGCAGGAGAACCGGACCGCGCAGTGAGCATCGCCGAAGAACTACACCCCGGCAAGAACCCCTTTCCGTGCAACCACGTCTACCACTGGGTGGGATACGGGCGTGGTCTGGCCCGGCTGCGGGGGCGCCGCGACGACGCAGTGAGAGCGTTGCGGCGCGCCGAGACGATCTACCCTCTACGTGTGCAGCGCGACCCTTTCGTCCGTGAGGTGCTCGCCGAGCTGGTCACACACTCGCGTCGCGACGCGATCGGCCGGGAACTGCGAGGAATGGCGTTCCGGGCTGGCCTGCCCGTGTAGCCCAGATGGGCACTGTCCCCCGCCTGGGACACCTCGGGCTTGATCACTTTCATCGTCATCAACCGTGACCAACGGAACCGACGAGACGTCGATGGCGCGCGGCCGCCGAGTCATCCACGCCACCTGCGCCATTCATCCCGGTAGCCGGGGATTCTGCAACCTGGTCATGACGAAAGAAGACGGCGACATCGTTCTTAATCCACACACCACCGGCGCCTGCGTGCTCATCCTCGACGAAGCCGAAGCGACCGCGATGCGGGACGCGTTGAGCGAGTGGCTCGGGTAGCGACGGTGACCACTCTCTGGGGGTTATCCATTCTGGATTGGCAGCACCACGCCATCGAGCCCTACGCCGACCACCCGATCGGCGTCTATATCGCCCAGTGCGGCCACCGGCTCATGATGGTCACGGAATTGCACGCGGAGCCCGCGGGGCGGTTGTGTCAGAACTGTCCCAACATCGGTTCGGCCCCTTGATCGCCCTCTGTGGAGAGCTGGTGGACGAACCGGGCAACCTCGCGGTGGCGACGACACCCCATATTTGCGCGGCCTGCGCGGCTGAGGCCCTGCGGTGGTCTGTGTGCGCCGATTGGCACCAAGAGAATGCGCTCACGGGGTCGGCCCGGTGACCCCGGATGTGGAACGATCGTGCAGCAGTTGCTGCTGGAGCGGGTGCACGGTGGGCACATCACTGGGTTCGCCAACCTGTACCGGGATGACGGCCAGGGCATTTGGCTGCCCGTCGCGTTGATCCTCGATGGATGGTTACAGGAGCTGGGTTTACTGCAGTGCGGCGAGGAACTCGCGGACCGATGGCACTGGATCGAGCTGAGGGAGAAGGTCCTAGCCGCGTACCGGGCGCTCCGCGCTGAGTTAGGTCCGCAGTGCCCCTGCGACTGGCTCACATCCGGGTGTGTTTCGGGGGTAGATGCAGCTGAGTAACAGATCGCTGCGCCTGGGATCCGGGGCGTCCCAGCCGGCGTGAGTAACACGACCCGATCAAGGCCCACACCCCCATCTTCGCTGGTCAGCACGCGAAAGCGCTCACCATCTGCGGAAGTCCGGACGGACATCAGACAGGGATTGAGGAACAGGATTTGCAGAAATTTCCCGTAAATGATCTGAAATGTTAAGGTTACTGGTTTGACATATTCAAAATTCGAGGGTAGTCTAAATCCAGGTTCGCGTTGAACATTTGCGCGATCACTCGCAAATTCACTCCAGACCATCAATGTGGGAGCAGAATGACTACGTTTGAAAAACGATCCGACGGAACCTACGACGATCGCGACAGCCACGGCGAGCGACACAGCCACCCCGGGCGGGACAGCCATCAGCAGCGCGCGGGCCTGCCCGCGGCCGGAAATGTGATGTCCACGTGGACCGTCGCCTTCTACGACTACGCCGAGCTGATGCTGAAGGCCCAGCGACAGTTTGCCCACAGCATGTTGGGCGTCGCCGCACCGATGCTCGACGTTGCACGGGACGTCATGTCTGCGGACGTCGATGAGGACAGATCGGCGAATAACCGGCCGGATACCAGGGGCGACCAGCGCCACGGCGACTCTAATAGGTTGCGGAAAAACGAGCGTTACAACGACGACGACACCGCGGAGCACAGCAACCGCTCTGCCGACGACACTGCGTCGGACGCCAAAGGCTCGGACATCAGCAGGACCGAGCGGGCGAACTCGCAGGAGGAACCGTCCGGCAAGACACGATCTCCAATCGCCGCAAGCGCCGCTGCCCGCAAGCGCTCCTAACCGTTCCCCCACCGGAAGACGCCTGAAGCGCCACTAGCGCCTCGGGCGAGCTTCCCTCGCGAAACGCCTTCGACGTACGCTGACCGCGGCCTCGAAGGCGTTCCGATCACCCCAATTTGTTGCGACACCGGATGCATTCCTGAACCCGCTCGTGTATGCGCCGGGCCATATCCGTGTCCGCATGGACATGGGTGATGACGATGAAGGCGACCTGTTCCCGGGCCATGTAAGGAACACGGGCGATCAACTCGAGGACCTTGAACTTTCTCAGCGTAAGAGGCTTGCCGTACACCACGTCGAGCAAAATGAACAGGATCGGCGCGGCAATTCCATATCGGCGCCGAGGCGCCTCCAGCGTGGCAGCCTGAGCCCGTCGCAACTCCTCGTGCGTGAGCCGAAGCAGTCGCCCAGGTACCGCCGCGCTCGTTGTCCCCTCGTCGGCCATCGAAGCCTTCCCCATGCTGCCCCGCCCCGAACCACCGAAATCCGTTCCACCCTCGCGGCGCCGGGCAGCACGAGGGTTGCGCTGGCCCAATAACGAGCCCCCACATTAAAAGCACAAACGGTATAGACCACTACGAATGCAGGATCCTCGGTAGAATCTAGGTTTCTCAACAGGAAGAACGCGCGGTGGATTGTGTTGTTCACCTGTGTCCCGGCGTGTTGCGGTCGGCTGAGGAGGTTCGATCGAGGATGGTGATCGAGGGTTCGAGCGCGTGGAGAATGCCCAGGACCCTGGCGCCTGGTTTCAGTCTCGAGGACGGGGCTCCGGTGGCCCGGCACGCGTGGTCGAACATCTGGCAACCACTGGCTAAGGCGGCCGGGCTGCCGCCCCGGACGGGACTGCATGCGCTGAGGCACTTCTACGCGTCCCTGCTCATCCGCCACGGCGAGGACGCCAAGACGGTGCAGCGGCTAGGGCATTCGTCGGTGGCCTTCACGTGGGACCACCAGACTCGCGACGCTATCCGGCGTGCGCTCGGGTCGACGCCGGGGGATGATGCGGACCACCTGCGGGACCGGGGACGGCTGATCGTGACGTATTGGCAGCTCAGAGCCGGTGAAACTAGATCATATGACAAACGTATGTATATTGCCGGGGTATGGCGCGCACGCTGCCCCCCGGCCCGCCGCTGCCAGGGCTCTGTCAGGCCGGATTGATCTGGCTGGCGCCCATCCGGTTCGTGAATGCCTGCCACCACCGTTACGGCGAGCTGTTCACGATCCGGATACCCGGAATAGGAAAGCTGGTCTTCCTGACCAATCCGGATCACATCCGATCCGTGACGCGGGGCGACCCGGCGGTCCTGCACGCCGGGGAGGCGGCTGCACCACTGAGCCAGGTGGTGGGGGTCAACTCGCTGCTCATGCTCGATGACGACAAGCACCGGCGCAGCCGCGGGATGATGCTGCCCGCCTTCCACGGCGATTCGGTGCGCAGGCAGGTCGCTGAGATGATCTCCATCACCGCCGAGGAGGTCGCCCGGTGGCCGGTGGGCGAGCAGTTCCCGGTGCACTCCCGGATGCAGCGGCTCACCCTCGAGGTCATCCTGCGCACCGTCATCGGGGTGCAGGACGAGAACCGGCTCGCCGATCTGCGTGCCGCCCTGCCACCGATGATGGAGATCGGCTCCCCGGTGGAGCTGATCCCGCCGCCGGAGGTACTGCTCCGGTTCGGCATCTGGCGCCGGCGCGCGGAGCGCCGCGCTGCCGCCCTGGCGCTGCTCGCCGACGAGATCGACCGCTGCCGGGCCGACCCGCAACTGGAGAACCGGACCGACGCGCTGGCCATGCTGGTCCGCACCGTCGATGCGACGGGGGCGCCGATGACCGTCGACGAGCTCCTCGACCAGCTCGTCACGCTGCTCCTCGCCGGCCACGACACCACCGCCACCGCGTTGTCCTGGGCCTTCGAGCGGCTCACCCGCCATCCCGAGCTGCTGGAGCGCACCGCGCGAGCCGCCACCGACGGCGACGACGCCTGGCTCGACGCGGTCTGCAAGGAAAGCCTGCGGGTGCGACCGGTGGTCTTCGAGTTCGGTCGCAAACTCACCGCCCCGCTGCAGCTGGGCGGCTACCGCATCCCGGCCGGAGTCATCCTGGCTCCGAGCATCAACCTGGTGCACCACAACAGCCGGCACTACCCCGACCCGGACGAGTTCCGGCCACAGCGATTCCTCGACCAGCGGGCCGACCCGGCCATCTGGCTACCCTTCGGCGGCGGGGTACGCCGCTGCCTCGGCGCCACGTTCGCGCAGGTGGAGATGCGCACCGTGCTGCGGGAGATCCTGCGCAGAGTGGAGCTGAGCCCCAATACCGACCCTGATGAGCCGGTCCGAGCCCGCCACGTGACCATGGTGCCGCGGCACGGGGCCATGGTCCGGGTGCGCCGCCGCGTCGCTATCGGTGACCGCGTCACAACTGTGTGAAGCGACACATGGCAGGCTATGGGCCTTGCGTGTGATCAGTCACCGGGGAGGTACACGAAATGGGTCGGCTCGCGATGCTGGTAGTAGCAGGCGCAGTGCTGGCGGGAGTGCTCAGCGGCTGCGGGCAGGGGCAGTCCGGATCTGGTTCGGGATCGGACGCGGCCAGCTCCGGATCCCCCGGAGGGGCGGCCCCGGCCCCGGCCGCGCCGACCGTCCAGACCATCGACGTCAAGGTCCAGGGCGGGAAGGCCAGCGGCAACACCGGCCGGGTGACAGTTGCACTGGGCACTCCGGTCGTCCTGTCGGTGAGCAGCGACGTGGCCGACGAGATCCACGTGCACGGCTACGACCGCATGGCACCCGTTCCCGCAGGTGCCACCGCGTCAGTCACCTTCACCGCGAACAAACCCGGCGTCTTCGATGTCGAGCTGGAGAACTCCAAGCTGCAACTACTGCAGCTCCAGGTGGGCTGATCACGCGGGACGCCCATCCAGTGTCGGCAGCGCCCTCAGCGCCGAGTACCGGTTAGGACGGACCGCGCTCACCCGCACCGGCGGAGCCGGGTGGTGGCGCGTGGCGCTGGCACTAGGATCTCGCAGATGGGTTCCAGCGGCGACGAGGCGCTACGGGTGGCTGCGGAGCGTGCGCAGAGCACCGGCATCCGCAACCTCCCCGAGTTCACCGACCTGCCGATCCCCGGCGACACGGCGAACCTGCGAGAGGGCCCCGAGCTGCACCCGCAGTGCCTGGTGCTGCTGCCGTTGGTCGGCGTCTGGCGCGGCCAGGGTGAGATCGTCTACCCGACCATCGACGGGCCTTACCACTTCGGCCAGCAGGTGGTGTTCTGCCACGACGGTCGGCCGTTCCTGCGGTACGAGTCGCGGGCCTGGCTGCTCGACGAGGCCGGCGAGGTGATCCGGCCTGCCGCGCGGGAAACCGGGTTCTGGCGTCCCCAGCTCGATGACACCATCGAGGTACTCGCCGCGCACGGCACCGGCATCATCGAGCTCTACTACGGGAAACCGCGCAACCAGACCTCCTGGGAACTGGCCACCGATGCCGTCGTGCGGAGTGCCTCGGCCAAAGAGGTCACCGGGGCGCACCGGCTGTACGGCATCGTCGAGGGCGGCGATCTGGCCTACGTCGAGCAACGTGCGATGGTCGGCCAGTCCATGCAGCCACACGTCTCGACCCTGCTGCACCGGGTTGCCGGGTAAATCGGCGCGCGCTGCCCCCGAAACGCAGTCAGCCCCCGGGGGTTGCCGCTGGGAGCGGCAGGCCCGGGCGGGACGAGGCCCAGGCACCCCGAGGGCTGGGTGACTGCCTTGGATTTGCCGGCCGCCTCTCGCAACTGGAGGTGGCCTTCCACGGCCGTCGGCGGCTCTAGCTGACAGCCACCTCACGAGTCCTATAGCCGTTCAACCTTGGACCACCTCCTTTCCCGTGTACCGTCACGCTATCGGCGCCACCTCGGGTTCGGCAACGAGGTTCGGCAGCGAGGTTCGGTGACGTCAACGCGCAGCGGCACGCACGCCGCAGCGTCATGGCTGGTGAGGCCGCACCCCCCGGGCGAGTACACGTTTGGGCGCAACACGTGGCGCTACCATCTGTATGTGGACACGAGCTTGCGTCGCACGCTGCACGAGCGGGGAATGCGGATGACCCCGCAGCGGCAGCTGGTGCTCGACGCGGTACGGGAATTGGAGCACGCCACACCGGAGCGGATCTGCGAGCATGTCCAGCGAGTGGCGCCGGCGGTCAACATCACCACCGTCTACCGCACACTCGACCTGCTGGAAGGACTCGATCTGGTGCGGCACACCCACCTGGGCCATGGCGCGCCGAGCTACTCCACCCGAGCGCACGAGCACGTCCACCTGGTGTGTCACCGATGCGGCGAGGTCATCGAGGTGCCGCCCACCGAGCTCACCGATCTCATCGACCGGTTGCGCGAGCAGTTCGGGTTCGAGCTGGATCCCAGCCATCTGGCGCTGTCCGGGTGCTGCGCCCGATGCGCCAGGAACGCGTCGGCGATCGCCTCGGGGATCGACTCGGGGATCGCCGACGTCACGGAGACCACAGCCTCGTGAGCTCACCTCTGCTGGAGCGGGCGGGAGCGCTGCCCCCTCCTGACGACTCCCCCGATCCCGGGGTGGCCTGGCACTACGGTGACCCGCTGGGCGAGCAGCGCAGCGCCGAGCACGCTGTCGCCGTGGTGGACCGCTCCCACCGTCCGGTGCTCGCCGTACCTGGTGAAGATCGGCTGAGCTGGCTGCACACCATCACCTCCCAACACCTGCTGGCGCTGGGCACCGGGGAGCACACCGAGGCGCTGGTGCTGGACCTACGGGGGCATGTCGAGCACCACGCGGTGCTCTCGCACGCCCAGGACACCATCTGGCTGGATACCGAGCCGACCCGGGCGCCGGGGCTGCTGGACTACCTCACCTCGATGGTGTTCTGGTCGAAAGTCCAGCCGCGGGATGCGACCCGGGAACTGGCCGTGCTCACCCTGCTGGGTCCCGGAACCGACCAGGTACTGGCGGAAGCCGGGAAGCTGGGCGGGTTCGTGCGCACCATGACGGGCCGGACAGACCTCCTCGTGCCGCGGACGGAGCTCACCGAAGCCTGGCAGCAGCTCACCGAAGCCGGCGCCACCCCGGCCGGTACCTGGGCCTACGAGGCTCTCCGGGCCGCGGCGCTGCAGCCCCGGCTGGGCATCGACACCGACGAGCGCACCATCCCACACGAGGTCGGCTGGATCGGGACCGCGGTGCACCTGGAGAAGGGCTGTTACCGGGGCCAGGAGACGGTGGCCCGGGTGTCCAACCTGGGCCGCCCGCCGCGGCGAATGGTGTTGCTGCATCTGGAGTCGCCTGAGACCCTGCCGATCACCGGGGATCCGGTCCGTGCCGGCGAGCGGGTGGTCGGCCGGGTCGGCACGGTAGCCACGCACTACGAGCTCGGCCCGATCGCGCTGGCGCTGCTCAAACGCTCGGTGGACCCGGACACCGAACTGCACGCCGGTCAGTCCCCCGCCGCTGTCGATCCCGACTCCATCCCACCCGACACCGGTGAGCCGCCCGGCCGGGCCGCACTGCGCCGCCTCCGGGGGTGATCTCCCGCATGCCAGGATGGTCGACGTGATCGAGGTGCGTCCCGGTGGACGCCGGCGCATTGACCGGGTGCTCGACCCCAAATATATCGCTGGACTGGGCGAGCTGGAGTTGGCTGAGTTGCGCACGCGCCGCGACGATGCGGCCCAGGAAGAGACCGACCTGTCCTACCTGCGCCGGATGCTGCATGCCAGGATCGACATCGTGCGCGCCGAGCTACGGCGCCGCCGGGACGGTGCGAAGGCTCCGATCGTCGACGAGCTGGCCCGCATCCTGGCGGAGAACGCGGTGGGTCCGGCCACCGGCTCGGGGCGGCACCAGACGCTGCAGCCCTCGCGAGCTGAGGCCCATCGCCGCCACGTGGAGGCGCTGGTCGCCGATGCGGATCTCTCCGACGTCGGGTCGCTGTCCAGTGACCAGCTCGACGGCGCTTTGACGGCCTACTGCACCGGGGAGTCGTCGGTATCACAGCGCCGCCGTGAGGTACAGCGCGTCGTGGACACCCTCAATGCCGAGATCGGGTCCCGATATGCCCGCGGTACCGCTTCGGTGGACGAGCTGCTCGCCGCGCAACGCCGGCACACCGATCCGGGGAAAGCGGGATCCACCGGAACCGATCGCCGCTAGACGCGATCCCGTTGCTCGCGGCGGCGGCCGAAGTACACGGTCTTCGCGATCAGCAGGAACAGGTCCGCACGCCGATCGACACCCGCCGGGTCGGCCGGATCGAGCAATCGGTCCAGCGTTGCCACATCCTCGGCCTCCAGGAGCTCGCCGATCATCGTGCGATGCCGCTCCAGCGACCGCCGCACCGAGTGCCGCGGCCCCTCGTCCAGCGGCGCGGGATGGTCCACGAGGAAGGTCTTGCCACGCACCTCGGTAAGTCCCGCGGCCCGCAGCATGCCGGGCCAGTCCTCGACCACCGCCACCGATCCAGGCAGCTCGGCCCGCATCCGGCTGAACCGCTCCTCCATCACCGCATCCAGCCGGGCCTGCAGACCGGGACGCCCGAAGCCCAGATCACGTGGCAGCCAGCGGGCTGGCAGGCCGCCCTCGACGATCGCCAGCACGCCACCGGGTTCGAGCAGCCCGGCCAGCAGGTTCAGCGCGCCCTGCTGGTCGCCGACGTGGTGCACGACTTGTCCCGACCAGACCAGGTCCGCCGGACCCAGGTCAGCGAGTTCCTCCGGAAACTCGGCCACCCGGGTCCGCAACCGGACGCCGAGCCGCTCGGCCCGTTCCTCAGCGCGAGCCAGCAGCTCTGGCGCCCCGTCCACCGCGGTGACCTCGGCCTGCGGGAACACCGCCGCCAACCGGCAGGCCGCGACACCGGGGCCGCTGCCGATGTCCAGGATCCGCTGTGGGCTCAGCTTCGTCAGCTCCTCGAAGGCCTGCCGCAGATAGGCACCGTGCGCCTCGCCCTCGACCTCCAGCATGTCGGCCATTGCAGCCCAGTCGAAGTCGTTCATCGCACCTCACCGAGTAGCTCTTCCATGGTGGAAACACCTCCTGGCTCCGACCATGCGCCCGGCCAGCCAGCTTCGCCGCACAGCAGTGTGACAGTGCCAAGCGGTGTCGTGCCGCATCGCATCCCGCCCTCCGAACCCTGTACGGTGATACCAACGGATGTCGTCGAGACAACGAGGCCGCCGATTCCCCCGGCCGCCTCGTCCCTGCGTGCGAGGGGGTCGAGCCATGGGGCGCGGCCGAGCGAAGGCCAAGCAGACGAAGGTGGCCCGGGAACTCAAGTACAGCTCCCCCGCCACGGATCTCGCAGCTCTCCAGCGGGAGCTGTCGGGGGGCAACGGCGAGAGCCACGTCGACGAAGAACGCGCCGACGAGGCCTACGCCGACGAGTACGACGAGTACCGCCGCTGACGGGGCCGCATTCTCGGTGTGAGTAGCCGCGCTGCTCCGCGCCATCAGAACCGCGGATGGTCGCCGTGGAGCATCGCGCGGACGGACTCCTTGGCGGCATCCTTGAACAGCACGTCCGGGGATTTCCGTACCTCACCCAGGATCCACGCTGGCACGTGCCGGGCCGTCAGCACGGCCAGTGCGCGATCCACCTCAGCCGGATCGACCACGGCGACCATGCCGACACCCATGTTGAAGGTCCGCTCCATCTCCGCGCGTTCCACCCGGCCGCGGCGAGCGATCAAGGCGAATTCCGCGGCCGGGTTCCAGCTGCCGCGATCCAGCACGGCGATGAGCCCACGAGGGATCACCCGGGAAACGTTCGCCTCGAGACCGCCGCCGGTGATGTGCGCGAAGGTCCGCACCTCCGTCTCGGCGATCAAGGCCAGGCAGTCCTTGGTATAGATCCGGGTGGGCTCGAGCAGTTGTTCCCCCAGGGTGCGGCCGAACTCCTCGACATGCCCGTCCAGCGGCATCCGGGCGATGTCCAGCAACACGTGCCGGGCCAACGAATAACCGTTGGAATGCAGGCCGGATGAGGCGAGCGCGACCACGACGTCACCGGGCCGTACCCGATCAGGACCCAGGATCGAGTCGGCCTCGACCACGCCGATCCCCGTCGCGGACAGGTCGTAGTCCTCGTCGGTCATCATCCCGGGATGCTCGGCGGTCTCGCCGCCCAGCAGGGCGCAGCCGGCCTGCACGCAGCCATCGGCGATCCCGCGGACAAGATCGGCGACCCGCTCGGGTAGGACCTTACCGACGGCGATGTAGTCCTGCAGGAACATCGGCTCGGCTCCGCACACCACCAGGTCGTCCACCACCATCGCCACCAGGTCGATCCCGATGGTGTGGTGCACGTCCATCGCCTGGGCTATCGCGATCTTGGTGCCGACGCCGTCGGTGGAGCCGGCCAGCACCGGCTCGCGCCAGCGGTCGAGTTTGAGCTTGAACAAGCCCGCGAAACCGCCGAGGGAACCCAGCACCTCCGGACGGCGGGTTCGCTCGGCGTGCGGCGCGAGCGCGGTGACGGCCTGTTCACCAGCGACGATGTCCACCCCGGCTGCCGCGTAGGTGGTGTGCGGGCTGTCGATCTCGGTCATGGCAGGCGCTCCAGGACACAGACGGCGGTGGCGCGATGACCCCCTACGAACAGTTACAGCAACGTTACCGGGTCCCGAAGGACCCTCCCGCGGACGGCCCCGGCAAGACCCGCATCCAGGGAAGGGTTCTTAAGGGCGACGCAGGGCATCTTCCGCTCCCGCTCCGACCGGGAGCACTGGCGCCGCGTCCCCGGAGAGGGCCCGCGGCATCCCGTCGAGATCTTCGAGCAGGTGCTTGCCGATGAACTCGCCAGGCGGGAGCGGGATCGGGTACTGGCCATCGAAGCAGGCCCGGCACAGCCTGCTGATCGGTTGCTCGCAGGCAGCGACGAGGTTGTCCAGGCTGACGTAGCTGAGGGTGTCGGCCCCGATCGCGCTCCGCACGCCCTCCACGTCACCGCTCTCGCTGCCACCGGCAGCACCGTTGGCGATCAGCTCACCGCGGGAGGGAAAGTCGATGCCGTAGAAGCAAGGCCAGCGCACCGGTGGGCTGGCGATCCGGACGTGCACCTCGATCGCGCCGGACTCGCGCAGCATCCGGACCAGTGCCCGCTGGGTGTTGCCGCGCACGATGGAATCGTCCACCACCACTAGGCGTTTGCCGCGGATGACGTCGCGCAGTGGGTTGAGCTTGAGCCGGATGCCCAGCTGGCGGATCGTCTGGGACGGCTGGATGAAGGTGCGCCCGACGTAGGCGTTCTTCACCAGCCCCTTGCCGTAGGGAATGCCCGCCTCCTCGGCGTAGCCGATCGCCGCGGGGGTGCCCGACTCGGGCACCGGGATGACGAGATCGGCCTCGACCGGATGCTCCCGGGCCAGCCGGCGGCCGATCTCCACCCGGGCGGCGTGCACCCCGCGCCCGGCGATCGTGGTGTCCGGGCGGGCCAGGTAGACGTACTCGAACACGCACCCCTTGGGATCGGGACTGGCGAAACGGGAGCTACGCAGCCCGCTCGCGTCGATGGCCAGCAGCTCCCCCGGCTCGACCTCCCGCACGAAGTTGGCGCCGACGATGTCCAGCGCCGCGGTCTCGCTGGCGAGCACCCAGCCACGTTCCAGCCTGCCCAGCACCAGCGGCCGGACGCCATGGGCATCTCGCGCCGCGTACAGCGTGCTGTCGTCGCAGAAGATCAGCGAGAACGCTCCCCGTAGCTGGGGTAGCACGCGATGCGCGGCCTCCTCGATGGTGGTACCGGCCGCAGCGGTGGCGATCAGGCCGGTGATCAGGTCGGAGTCGGTGCTGGTCCGGTTGCGGGAGGGCACGCCGAGCAGATGGGCTCGCTCCAGCAGCTCCAGGGTGTTGACCAGGTTGCCGTTGTGCCCCAGCGCCAGGCCCTGCCCGGCGGCCGTGGTACAGAAGGTGGGCTGGGCGTTCTCCCAGGTGGTGGAGCCAGTAGTGGAGTAGCGGCAGTGCCCCACCGCGATGTGCCCGGCGAGACTGGACAGTGTCTGCTCGTCGAACACTTGGCTGACCAGGCCCAGGTCTTTGAATACCAGTACCCGTGACCCGTCGGACACCGCGATCCCGGCTGCTTCCTGACCGCGGTGTTGCAGGGCGAACAAGCCGAAGTAGGCCAGCTTGGCGACCTCTTCGGCGGGGGCCCACACTCCGAAGACGCCGCACTCCTCGCGCGGCCCGCCGAAGTCGTCGGTGTCGTTGCCTGCGAGTTCGCCTGCGCTACCGGATACTCCGTCGGGGTCGTGCCGTGGCGTGAGATTGCCCACCTGCGACTCCACTGTGCATGCGTTGCGTTTTTGAGACCTGTTGCTTGCGATAGATCTGAGCTCTCGCTGGATCGGGGCGACCAGCTCCAGCTTACGGGCAGCTCATACCGCTGGCTGGGTGGCGACTCATACCGCTGGCTGGGTGGCGACGCCGCATCACACCTGGCGCCCGAGCAGGGCCAGCAGCCGGGTCTGGGTCGAGGAGCCGTCATCGACCGCCACCGGCGGAGCGAACAAGCCAGTGCCGGCCAGCTGCTCGACCTGAGGCTCGATGAAGGCCAGCACGTCGCTGACCAGCACCTCGTCCAGCTGCTCGTCGGCATTGATGCCCCGGGCGAGATCCCAGGCGTGCACGGTCAGGTCCATGGTCATCTCCTGGCAGTACCCATCGACGGGACGGCGCCCGTAGGACAGCTCGACCGATCGCCGCAGGGCACCCGGAGCCTCGAACGCCTCCCGCGCCGCCGCGGACGCGCTCGACCAGGTCGCCACCGGATCCGCACCGAGCTGATCACCATCGAAGCGGCCTCCGACGTCGTCGATGGTGGCCCCACTGAGCAGCAGCGGCGCCCAGAGCTGCTCGGCCACCACGTGGTTCACCAGCGCTCGCACATTCCACTCCGTGCACGGCGTCGGGTTACCCCACTGATCCCCCCGCACCGCCCGCACCCGCCGATCGAACTCCCCCAACCCCAACGCGTACCTCGACACCGTCGTCATGTCCCCATCGTGCCGCCCTCGCGCCACCCCCGCATTCAGCGGGCTCAGCGGGGTTACTGGTGGCGCTTTTACCCCGTTGAGCCCGCTGAATGCGGAAGAGCGAGCGGGAGGTGGGAGGAGAGGTCGGTGCGGGGGCCGGAGGCGTGCAGGTGGCCGTCCGCGAGGGCTTGCGGCCAGGAGATGCGAGCGGTGGCCAGGGCTAGCCAGGTGCGGGGGTCGGTCTCCACGACGTTGGGCGGAGTGCCCCGGGTGTGCCGGGGGCCGGCGACGCACTGCACGGCCGCGAAGGGCGGCACCCGGACCTCCACCGTGGCCCCGGGAGCCACCTGGGCCAGCGTGCGGAGGCTGAGCCGCACCGCCCGGGCCAGCTCGTCGCGCGGGGGTGACGCGCCGGTCCCGTCCAGCCAGGATGCCACCGAGTCGAGCGCTGCGCGCAGCTCGTGCGGGTCCACCCGGTGCCGCGATGCCATCGCCGGCACCGGCTAGGAGTTCCCGAACAGCGCGGGCAGGGTGCCTTCCCAGGCCGCCCGCAGCTCGTCCAGGTCGAAGACGCCGACATCGACGATCTCCAGTACCGGCGCGGCGTGCACCTCGCCGAGCCGGGCGGCCGGCACGCCGTGGTCCGTGCACAGCTCCCGCACGCGGTGCACAGCCTCGCTCGGCATGCTGAGCAGCACTCGCCCGGAGGACTCGGCGAACAACCCGACGAAGGGATCGAAGCCCGCGGGCAGCCGCACCCGCGCACCAGCTCCGCCTACCAGGCACGCCTCCACCAGCGCCTGGGCCAGGCCCCCGTCGGACAGATCGTGCGCCCCGCTCACCAGGCCGTCACGGGACGCGGCTGCCAGCACCTCGCCGAGCGCCTGCTCGCGGGCCAGATCCACCGCGGGCGGGCGCCCACCCAGGTGCCCGTGCACCTCGTGCGCCCACTCGCTGCCGCCGAACTCGTCCCGGGTCTCGCCGAGCAGCCAGAGCTCGTCACCGGCGCCGCCCAGTCCGGTGCGGATCCGCCGGCGGACGTCGTCGATCACGCCGAGCACCCCGACCACCGGGGTGGGCAGGATCGCGACATCCCCGGTCTGGTTGTAGAAGCTCACGTTCCCCCCGGTGACGGGGATGCCGAGTTGGGCACAACCATCGGCCAGCCCGCGAACAGCCTGCTCGAACTGCCACATCACCCCGGGATCGGTGGGCGAACCGAAGTTCAGGCAGTTCGTCACGGCCAGCGGGGTGGCACCGCTGACGGCGACGTTGCGGTAGGCCTCAGCCAGCGCCAGCTGGGTGCCGAGGTAGGGGTCCAGCGCGCAGTACCGGGCATTGCAATCGGTGGCTACCGCGATCCCGCGCTGGGTTGCCTCGTCGATGCGCACCATGCCCGCATCATGGGGTTGGGCGAGCACGGTGCCGCCCCGCACGTAGCGGTCGTACTGGTCGGTCACCCACGCCCGCGAGCAGAGCCCGGGGCTGGCGACCATCCGCAACACGGTGGCCCGCAACGCCTCTGGGGTCGTCGGCCGTTGCAGGCGCTCCGGCGTGGACGCTTGCAGGGTGTCCTGAGTGGACGGCCGGCGCACCGGGCGGTGGTAGACCGGGCCCTCGTGCGCGACGGTCCGGGGTGGCACGTCGGCCACCGTCTCACCCTGCCGGGTGATCACCAGGCGTTCCCCGCCGGCGACCTCACCGATCACGGTGGCGGTGACGTCCCACCTGGTGCAGACCGCCATGAAACGGTCGACGTCGCCGGGACGGACCACCGCGCACATCCGCTCCTGGGACTCGCTGCACAGGATCTCCGCCGGGGTCATTCCCGCGGCCCGCAGTGGCACCGCGTCCAGATCCACCCGCATGCCGCCGTCACCCGCGCTGGCCAGCTCGCTGGTCGCGCAGGCCAGGCCGGCCCCGCCGAGATCCTGGATGCCGACCACCAGCCCGGCGCCGAACAGTTCCAGGCAGCATTCGATCAGCACTTTCTCGGTGAACGGGTCGCCGACCTGGACGCTGGGCAGCTTCCTGCGGGTGGCGGCGTGATCCCCGCCATGCGCCCCGCTATGAACACTGAAGCTGTCGCTGGCCAGCACCGAGACCCCGCCGATGCCGTCCCGCCCGGTACGCGACCCGAACAGAACGATCTTGTTTCCGGTGCCGGTGGCGTGCGCCAGGTGCAGGTCGCTCACCCGCATCGCTCCCACACACAGCGCGTTGACCAGGGGGTTCCCGGCGTACGAGGGGTCGAAGACGACCTCGCCGCCGATATTGGGCAGGCCCAGGCAGTTACCGTAGCCCGCGATCCCGGCGACCGCCCCGGGGAGCACTCGCGCGGTGTCGGGTGCGGTGGCCTGGCCGAAGCGCAGCGAGTCCGCGACCGCGATAGGCCGGGCGCCCATGGCCATGATGTCCCGCACGATCCCGCCGACCCCGGTGGCCGCTCCCTGGTACGGCTCCACATAGGACGGATGGTTGTGCGATTCGATCTTGAAGGTGACCGCCCAGCCGTCGCCGACCTCGACGACGCCCGCGTTGTCGCCGATCCCGGCGAGCATTCGCCTGCGCATCGCCTCAGTGGTGGTCTCGCCGAAGTAGCGCAGGTGCACCTTCGATGATTTGTAGGAGCAGTGCTCGCTCCACATCACCGAGTACATCGCCAGCTCGGCATCGGTGGGCCGGCGCCCGAGTATCTGCTGGATCCGCGCGTACTCATCGTCGGCCAGCCCCAACTCCCGGTACGGCTGGGGCTGCTCAGGGTTGCGCACGTGTCGAGGGTATGCGGCGTTGCACGAGAGTGGTCTCAGGCGGTGCTGCTCAGAGGTCCGTAACGCTCGCCTGCCGCCTCGACGACTGCCCGGAACAGATCCAATCCATCCGCCGACGGGCCGGTAAGCGGGTCAATCGCGTGCTCTGGGTGCGGCATCAGGCCCACCACCCGGCCGTCGGCCGAGGCGATCCCGGCGATGTCGTGCATCGCGCCGTTGGGACTGGAGCCCAGGTAACGCAAGACAATCCGACCCTCGCCCTCCAGCTCGGTCAACGTCGACGCGGCGGCCACATACCGACCCTCCATGGACTTCAGCGGCACGACGATCTCAGCACCCGGCGAATACCTGCTCGTCCATGCGGTGGTAGCGCTCTCCACCCGCAGCCGCTGGTCCCGGCAGACGAAATGCAAGCCGGCGTTGCGCACCAGCGCGCCGGGAAGCAGGCCTGCTTCACACAGGATCTGGAAACCGTTGCAGATGCCTAGAACTGGCGTGCCACGGCGAGCGGCAGCCACCACCGCCCGCACCACCGGCTGGTGCGCGGCGATCGCACCGGCCCGCAGGTAGTCGCCATAGGAGAACCCACCGGGCACCACCACCGCGTCGACCCCGTGCAGCTCAGCGTCGGCATGCCACAGCACCACCGGCTCGGCTCCGGCTCGGCGCACCGCGCGGGCGGCGTCGACGTCGTCGAGGCTGCCGGGAAAGGTGATCACGCCGATCCGGCAGGACGCGTTGGTGGGCGAGGAACTCACAGCTCGCGTACCGTCCAGTCCTCGATTACCGGGTTGGCGAGCAGTTCCCCCGCGATTCGATGCAGCGTCTCGGCGTCGACATCGTCATCGACTTCGAGCTCGAAATGCTTGCCCTGACGCACGTCCCGTACCCCGTGCACGCCCAGCCGGGGCAGCGCACGGACGATCGCCTGACCCTGCGGATCAAGGATTTCCGGCTTGGGGACGACGTCGACGACCACCCGGGGCACGGTCTGAGGCTACCTGGGTTCGCCCCCGTCGTGGCACGCTCGAGAAGACCGCCGTGTACACGGCACGGCACGGGAGGTGGCTACACGTGCAGATCGTTCACCTCGGGCAGTCCTGTGTGCTGGTCGAGACCGGGATGGCGCAACTGTTGCTGGACCCTGGGGTGTACTCCAGCGGCTTTGACGGGCTCACCGGGCTGGACGCGATCCTGGTCACTCACCAGCACTCCGACCATCTCGACATCGATCGGTTACCCGCGCTGCTGGCCGCCAACCCGGCCGCGGAACTGCTGGCCGACGCCGGCTCGGTGCCCTTCCTGACCGCTGCGGGCATCCCTCACCGGGTGGTCGCGCCCGGCCAACGTCTGGAGCTGGCTGGGACCACCGTCGAAGTGATCGGCGGGGACCACGGAGTGATCCACCCGGATATTCCGGTGGTTCCGAACAATGGCTACCTGATCGAGGGGGACGCGGGCACAATCCTGCATCCCGGTGACTCGTTCAGCGCACCCAGCCGCTCCGTCGACCTGCTGCTGTTACCCACCGCAGCGCCGTGGCTCAAGGTGTCCGAGGCGGTGGACTACCTGCGCGCGCTGTCCCCGCCGGTCGCTGTACCGATTCACCAGGCCATCCTGGCCAAGCCGGAGAAGCATTACGGCCTGTTCCGCGAGCTGGCACCGGCCGGCACCAGCATCCAGATCGCCACGCACGCCGAACCACTGAAACTCTGATCCTGGTACCTGCACCACGGCATCTCCCCTACCACGTCCGTGCGCGACTGCGCACAACATCGGGGGCGCAGACCTCGATGGTCTGCGCCCCCGATGGGACTACTTGAGAAATGCTGCGACTACTTCGGTGCAACAACTCCACTGAGCAAGTCGCCGGTGTCACCCACCACAGGCAAATTCTGCAACAAGTTGGTCAGCACGGACGGCAGCGGCCCAGTAGGCAACGCCGGCAAGGCTGGCAAACCAAGAGCGGAAATTTGCGGTAGCAGGTTCAGGGCCGGAATTTGCGCCTGAGCTGCAGCTGGATCCTGACGGGCAGAAGCAGAGATCATCTCTCGTACCACACCTGCATTAGCTGAATTCAGGAGCAGTGGAGAGGTCTCGATTGCAAACGCGTTGCCGTTGACGGTTCCCACGAACCCGGCAGCGCCGACCTGCTGGCTGATGTACCCAGTGTCGCCCTTGATTCCCCGAGCGTTCCTCAGGATGTCATCCGCCTGGCCTGTGACGACAACAACCCTGCTTCTGATGTCGTACACGTTGTCCAGCGTGCCAGCGAGCTGACCGTCGATCGAGTGCACCGTGGTGTTGATCGACCTGGCGTTGCCCAGAACAGTGGTCAGGTTCGGACCAATGGTCTGCACAGCCCTGTTGATCTCCAACACCGACGCGTTGATCGACTTGGCCGACTTGTTGATCGGGCCCACAGTATCGCCGACCTGCTTCAGCGTGCTGTCGATACGGGCAGCGTTCTCCGTGATACGGCCAATGGTCGGGCTGAGATTCGCAGCCGCATCACGGATCTGGTTAGCGGTATTCGACACATTGGTCAGGATCGGAACCGTGTTCAGCTTGCTGTTGATCGGCGTCAACGAAGCGTTGATACCACCAACTCGGCTTTCGATCCGGTCAGCTGCGGCGAGAATACCGGTGAGGAAGATAACCGCCGTCAGCGCCCAGAGGATGATGATGACGAGCATGATCCCCGGGAGTGCTTGGGACGTTAAGCGTCGCATCAGTCACCTCCTACGGGTGGCACTTGAACGGTGGCAGCAAGGACAGAAGTGGCGAGGTGCAGATGTTGGTCAGGTGACGGTTGGTCTCCTGGAGCTGGAGGGTGATGGTGCTGGTGTCGTGCTGGATAGCGGACAGGGTGGCGTTGATCGCGTTGACCTGTGGCGTCACCAGAGCGGTACCGCGACTGTCGGCGTTCTGGATCGACTCCAGGGTGCCATCGATCGACTGAGCCACACCGAGAACGTTGAGCAGCACGTTGGAGGTGTCTACCAGGGAATTCGAGATAGCCGACGCAGACTGCGTGACGCCCACCAAGGTTCCCGAGGTGTCCACCAACGAACCTGATGTATTGATCAGCGACGCGGACGTGTCCTTCAGGGACGCATCGATGCTCTGCGCAGTGCCCCTGATCGACACCAGCGACGAGGTAGCGTCGGCCACCTGACCCTTGATCGGCTTCAGGGCAGTGTCGATGTCGGTCAATGCGGCATTGATCGTCTGGATGTAGTTGGGCAGCGGCTGGACATTGCCAGTAGCACCGGTGACCGAGCTGGAGGCCGTGAACAAACCGTTGTCGATCGACTCCAGTGCCCGGACGATACCGATCAAGAAGCCGATAACCACGATCACGACAATCAGACCGAGAACCGTGAAGATCCACAGGAACCGCGCGAAGGAGCTACCAGCGGCCGAAGAAGGTGCGGTTGACGACGTCCTAGAGAATTGCTGTGTTGTCATCTTCTGTCCTCCTAGCAGGCCGGAACCGGCGGGTTGAGCAAGTTAAGACGCACCTTGGCATCGATGCAACGGGACGTCAGTTCCGCATTGATCGCCTGGTTGACGATGTTGCCGGTGTCGATCTTAATGTTTCTGGAAATCACGACGGTCCTGGCAAGAGCGTCGTTGATGGTCGCTGCGTCGACATCGATGCGCTGTGCCACATCGAGAATGGCGGCCGCCCGATTGTTGATGCCCTTCGCCGTGCTGTTGATCGTGGCAGCGGTGCCGTTGATCGTCCCGACGTCGCCATTGATGCTGCGCGCGCTGTTGTTGATCGTGGTAGCCGTGCCGTTGATGGTGCCGGCGGTTCCATTGATCGTGCCAGCACTGGTGTTGATCGACTTCGCCAATCCGTCGATATCACGCGCGGTGGCATCGGTCGTGTTCAACAGACCCTGCAGTGGCTTCGCGCTCTGCAAGATGGAAGAGGCAAGCTCGTTGGTCCGGTTCAGCTGGACAACCGAGTTCGTCGCGACATCGATATTGCCGGCGTTTCCCGCGATGGTCTGCGCCTTCTTGTCGATGCTCTGGGCTGCCGCCAAGGTTCGGGCGAGCAATGCGGCCGCGATGCCGATGACCAAGACACCAACGACGAGGATCACAACACTGACAACGTTGAACAGTCCAGCTCCTCCAGATCCTCTGGATCGAGCATCCGTTCTTGCCAACTCCACCACCGCTTCCTTAGTGCAGGATTTTTCATGCAGGGAAGCGTGCTGGGCGAGGAGTTACGGCGTGAAACGAGTGTCGCCGCAACGGCCAACGCCGCTGGGACGTCCCCCTTTCTCAACACGCCTCCCCGGGGCAGCTGCTCCCGTCAGGTACGCGGCAGCTTGAAGGAAGTCGACCAAGAAAGCAAGTGGGTGAGCGCCTAGACGGAGCGTAGTGGCGCCACCGTCCTCAGGACCCGCTTACCCGTCCGCGGGCCCGGCTCTCAGGCCCCTCTCAGGCCCCTCTCAGGCAGCGCGGGCGGTGGTGGGCGCGATCGATGATAGGTCTTTGACCAGCAAGAATGACCTCTCGCCTCCGCACAACGTTCGACCCGTGGTTCGGGTTCCCGGCTCGCCTGATGGGCGCCAAAACGGCCGCGAAGCCCTCCACCAAGGGCTACCCACCGTGACCGTCACGTCGAGTGATCGGACGATGACATACCGAGTTCGAGCGGCATTTCGAGTCAATAATTACTTTCAGTTAAACTGTCACTCTATCGAGTGGAGATTGGCCTATTCACCCGGAATAGACATCCTGCGGGGCCCGCAGACCCGGTGAAACCGCCGGTAACCGAAGACTCCAGTTGTCCCCACGTGTCACTTCCGCAGTACCCAGTCCTGTCCAGCCTCAAACCGTGCGCTACCTCAGGCTCACGACCAAGCGGACGAGCAGGCCGAGGTGCGGACCATGGGCATGGTGCGATGGCTGCGAGCCTCCGGGCGGGGACTCAGCCGAATCGCCGCACCACGCGGACCAGGATCCAGGTCACGATGAGCCAGACGACGGCTGGCAGGCCGTAGTCGATGACGACGCGGGTCTTGGGGTTATCGGGGGTGAACAACCCGCGAAAACCCAGCTGGAGCCGGTCCGCCCAATACGCCACCAGCGTGGTGATGCTATTGGTCGGGTTGGCCTCGCCCAGCGTGAGCGCAATGTGCGCCACCAGGATCAAGACGAACAGCCCGCCCACTATCCGGATCAGGGTCGCGAGAGCCGAGGCGACTCGGGTGCGCCCCGCGCGGGCCGACGTTCGACTAGAACTCATGCGGGAAGTCTGCCACGAGCGACACCTTCCGTGCATGAGCGCTCACGGGCGAACTCCAGGCGCGTGCTGTCCTGCGGTCTCCCACCATTCGGGAGAATGGTTGCGTACCGGCGGGTGACCCCGGCTAACGTGATCGCGTGGCATGTGCCCTCCTGCTTCGTCGCCGCGACGGGGTCTGACGAACGACCGGCCCCCCGTCGCGGAGTCGTTCGCGCGCATCCGCCGGTCGGATTTTCGGCTAGCAGAAGCACACAGGGAAGGCACCGAAGCACAATGACCCCCAAACCCGCCGACGCAGATCCCAGCGCGTTCGCCTCTGGCACTACCAGCCGCATTCGGGTTCCGATCGCTCCCACGCCGGGCGACCAACCCAGCTGGAACGTGCAGCGAGGCAGCTCCATGCCGGTACGCCGCTACCGGACCTTCGCCCAGCTGGTGGAGCCGGTGTCCCTACCGGACCGCGCCTGGCCCGAAGTCACGATCACCCGAGCGCCGCTGTGGTGTGCGGTGGACCTGCGGGACGGCAACCAGGCCTTGATCGATCCGATGAGCCCAGCCCGTAAACGGCGCATGTTCGAGCTACTCGTGCGGATGGGCTACAAGGAGATCGAGGTCGGGTTCCCCTCAGCGAGTCAGACCGACTTCGACTTCGTCCGAGAGATCATCACCCAGGACGCGATACCCGAGGATGTGCGCATTCAGGTGCTGTCCCAGTGCCGGCCCGAACTGATCGAACGCACCTTCGAGGCCCTGCAGGGCGTACCGAGAGCAATCGTGCACATCTACAACTCGACATCGATGCTGCAGCGAAGGGTGGTGTTCCGCGAGGAACGCGAGGGAATCAAGAAGATCGCCACCTCGGCGGCCGAGATGCTGGTGGAATATGCCGGTAAGTACTCCGACACCGACTTCCGGTTCCAGTACTCGCCGGAGTCGTACACCGGCACCGAGCTGAGCTACGCCGCGGAGGTGTGCAACGCGGTGACCGAGATCTGGCAGCCGACCCCGGAGGCGCCGGTGATCCTGAACCTGCCCGCCACCGTCGAGATGGCTACCCCGAACGTCTACGCCGATTCGATCGAGTGGATGCACCGCAATCTGGAGCGGCGTGACGGGGTGGTGCTCTCATTGCACCCACACAATGACCGCGGCACTGCAGTGGCCGCTGCTGAGCTGGGCTACCAGGCCGGCGCGCAGCGTATCGAAGGCTGCCTGTTCGGGAATGGGGAGCGCACCGGGAATGTGTGCCTGGTGACGCTGGGGATGAACCTGTTCAGCCAGGGCATCGACCCTCAAATCGATTTCTCCGACATCGACGAAATCCGCCGCACGGTGGAGTACTGCAATCAGCTTCCGGTGTCCGAACGGCATCCCTACGGCGGTGACCTGGTATACACCGCCTTCTCCGGCAGCCACCAGGACGCAATCAACAAAGGCCTGCAGGCAATGCACGCCGACGCTGCCCGGGCCGGCGTCGACGTCGACGATTACCGCTGGGAAGTGCCCTACTTACCCATCGACCCCAAAGACGTCGGACGCACGTACGAGGCTGTCATCCGGGTGAACTCGCAGTCCGGTAAGGGCGGGATCGCGTACGTGATGAAGTCGGAGCATCAGCTGGACCTGCCACGCCGGCTGCAGATCGAGTTCTCCCGGATCATCCAGCAACACGCCGACACCGGCGGCGGCGAGGTCTCGCCGCAGCAGATCTGGGGCATCTTCGCCAAGCACTACCTGGATCGGCAGGCCCCGCTGCACGTGCTGCGGCACCAGCTGACCGATGACGGCGAGGGTCATCACGAGATCTTCGCCAGCGTGCTGGTGGAGGACGAGGAACATAAGATCACCGGGTCGGGCAACGGCCCGATCGCGGCCTTTGTCGATGCATTAGCTGCTCTAGGCTTTGATGTCAGGGTGCTGGACTACTTCGAGCACGCGATGTCCGCTGGCGACAACGCCGCCGCGGCCGCATACGTCGAGTGCACGGTCAGCGAGCAGGTGCTCTGGGGCGTCGGCGTGTCCAGCTCCATCGTCACCGCGTCGCTCAACGCCGTGGTCTCCGCGGTGAACCGGGTGATGCGCTAGCCGCGCTCGTGAGTGCGAAACGGTGTTACAACACCGTTTCGCACTCACGAGCGACGTCTCGCTGGAACGAGCGGATCCCGCCTGCCACGAATCGGCCAGTTGTCGCCCAACACGTACCGGTCAGTACCTGGTCGGCCAGCAGGTCAGCAGCTGAACTCGCCGCTCTTCACACCGGACACGAAGTGAAGCCACTCTTGCCTGCTGAACGTGAGAGGTCGGCGGACCCGATTCCCGCTGGCCCGCACGGCAGCACCGCCGTCGGGCAGCAACGCCACCTCCACACAGCCCCCTCCGGTGCACCGGCCGCTCCTCCGGAACCGAAGTTCGGGGCGTAGCACATCGGCCATTTGGGTTCCTTCAAGCTGGACAATCTGGTCGCGGTTCAGCCAGAGTAGCCGACCGTCCAGAATCCAGACATTTGATCAATCCAGCGCATCAAGTTCACGTCTCCCCTTAAGGACCCGGGAGCGCCGACGCTTCGACGCTGTCAGCGGTCCCAAAGTCGAACTCACCGTTCTTTACGCCCGAGACAAAATCAGCCCATTCCTGCTTGTCGAACGTGAGTGGCTCACGGGTACGGTCCCTGGTGTTCCGCACGACAGCACCACCATCGGGCAGGGGCGCCACCTCCACACATCCCCCTTGACTGCACCGGCTACTGGTCCGGAACATCAGCGTGGGACGGAACGCAATGGTCACTGGGTTTCCCTCCTCACTCTCAGCGCTCCAGCAGAACCGTGTTGATGAACTCCACGGACTGCTCGGCGGTCATGGACATGTCAACCAACCCCTCGAACATCCGTTCATGGACTTCGATGTCGCGCTCCTTCTCGAGGTACATATCACCCAGATAGCCCTCGCGATACACGAGATCGTTGTCGTCAGAATCAGGGAAAACTAGCACCGCGAACGGACCGACCGTCGCTTGGTACATCCCGACGCTGAACGGAAGCACTTGAAGGGTGATGTTCGGCCGCTGGGCCTCGGCGACCAACCTCTTCAACTGCGCTCGCATCACCTGCTGGCCCCCCACGGGGCGGTGCAAGACCGCTTCGTCGAGTATCAGGTGGATCTTCAGTGGATCGTCTTCGACATAGAGCTGCTCCTGCCGACGCATCCGCAGCTCGACGAGCCGGTCAGTGGCCTCAGTCTCCGCGGTGGAGACTGCCGTCAGAACGGCCCGGGCATAGTCTTCGGTTTGCAGCAAGCCGTGCACGAGTGTGCCCTCAAAGCTGCGTATCTCGCTGGCGTCCTGCTCCAGCGCCACGTACCGGCTGAGGTTGTCCGGCAGTTGCGGATCCTCGGGGCCCGGGTCCAGCACGTCGGAGAAGTCGTGCCACCAACCCTGGCGCTGACCATCCCGGGCCCAGCGCATCAACCGGTCCCGACGAGTCTGGTCCCTGACTCCATAGCGCTCGAGCAGGTCGCGGACGTCGCGAGCCTTGGGGATGCCCTGACCGGTCTCCAACCTGCTGACCTTGGAGACCGAGCACTCGAGTTCGACAGCTATCTCTTCGATGGTGAGTCCGGCCTGCTCCCGCAGGGTACGGAGTTCGGCGCCGAGTCGACGCCGGGGCACCACCGGACCACGTACTGGGGACATCACACGCCTCCACGTTCCGTGACCATCGCCTGCGAGCAGGATCCCCAACCACGCACAGGTGTCAAAGACGACACGCTACTCCTCTTGGTTGAATCACATCATGGCAGTTCATGTTGCAATTGCATAAATCTCTTGCCTCCTGCACCCTAACAATTAGCTTGCACACCAGCTGAGCCCGGGCCTCCGTCGAGCCCTCAACCCCAGGTGCATCCGCGGACCCGACCACCGGACGAGGAAAGGGGCAGGCGATCATGTCGGCATCTCACCGGAGCGCGACACGCTTCCCCGAGGCCCAGCATTCGGGCCACGGTCAGGAAACGAAATGTCGCGGCGGAACCCACCGCTGTGCACGATGACCATCCAGGCGGCAGCCCTGATCTTGCTGGCCTGCCTGTGCCTAGGGATGCTGCTTGGGGCAGCCTGGACTGCGCAAGCCCTGCAGCCCAAACTTCGCCGGCAAGCCGACGAACGCCGCAGACTCAATGCAGAGTGGCAGGTGATGCGGGACACACGGCGGTCAGTCCAGTTGGTTCGTTGCCCACGTTGCGGATGCCCCTTGTCCGATGAGGCCTGGTCCGAAAGAGCCTGGTACTTCGAGGAGGATGACGATCCGGACGACGACGATTGAGCACATCGGCGTCCGGTCAGGGCATGCTAAGTAACATACCTGAACGGTGGTTGATGCAATTGCATGGGCTTCTACACTGGCTCAGTACGAGCAGAGCGGAGCTGGCGTAGCCTCCACCCGAGGCCTACGCGAGCCCAGCAACCAAGAAAGGGGCATGCGATGTTGAGCGCGACACGCTTCCCCGAGGCCATTCCCGGCCAGGAAACGCACCTCGGATCATGGTGACCGTCATCGGAATAGCGGTCGCGGTCCTGCTGCTGTGCACGGGAACGCTGCTCGGAGCGACGTGGACGTCCCGGGTCTTGCGATCCCGGCTCCACCAGCGGGGCCGGGCGCAGGCTGAGGAGCGTCGCGTTCTCGCCAAGGAATGGGAGACGGTCCTCCAGCATGGACCGTGCCCGCGTTGCGGCAGCCCAACGCCCGGGCAGGACACATACTCCGCACCGGCGGTCGTGCCGGACTGATCACCGGGTAGGCGTCCCGGCGCTCAGACCGCGCGGCGGCCGGACAGCGCCCGGCCCAGGGTGAGCTCGTCGGCGAACTCCAGGTCACCGCCCATCGGGAGGCCAGAAGCGAGCCTGGTCACCGACAGGCCAGGGAAGTCACGCAACATCCGCGCCAGGTACGTGGCGGTGGCTTCGCCCTCGGTGTTCGGATCCGTCGCGATGATCACCTCGGTGATGTCGTCGGAGCCGATCCGGGTGAGCAGCTCACGGATCCGCAACTGATCAGGCCCGATACCGGACAGTGGATCGAGCGCTCCGCCCAGGACGTGGTACCGACCGGTGAACTCGCGCGTGCGCTCCACCGCCAGCACGTCCTTGGGCTCCTCGACCACACACACCAACCGCGGGTCGCGGCGTGGGTCCGCGCAGATCCGGCAGGTCTGCTTCTCTGCGACAGTGCCGCAGACAGCGCAGAACACCACACCTTCCTTGACTCGCTGCAGCGCCTCCTGCAGCCGGGTCACGTCAGCCGGATCCGCGGCCAGCAGGAAGAACGCCATCCGCTGCGCGCTCTTGGGGCCAACGCCAGGCAACCGTCCCAGCTCGTCGATCAGGTCTTGAACGACTCCCTCGTACACAGCGCTCACCCTGCCGCTTCAGTGCCGCGTTCTCGGGCCACTGCGCGCCTCACATGCCGGGCAGCCCAAGACCCCCACCGGGACCACCGAGGGCGCTGGCCAACGGTCCCATCTTCTGCTGGGTGAGCTCCTGCAAGGCCCGGTGCGCATCGGCCATCGCGCCCACCACGAGGTCCTGCAGGGTCTCCACGTCGTCCGGGTCGACCACCTTGGGGTCGATCGTCACGCTGCGAACCTCCCCGGAGCCGGCCAGCGTGACCGTGACCAGATCGCCACCGGCCTGACCGGTGACCTCGGCCTCGGACAGCTCAGCCTGCGCGCTCATCAGCTCTTGCTGCATTTTCTGGGCCTGCTGCAGGATCATCTGCATGTCAGGCGCTCCACCGGGTTGCACAGCGGCTCCTCTCATCATGTCCGAGTCCGTGTGAGGTAGCGAACCCGTGTGACCCAGATTAGCCCTGGCCCGCCGCTGGCACCTCGCCGGTGGCAACCGGTGACCACCCGGGTGGTCACCACCAGCCAGGCGAAAGCGGTGCCACCAGGCCAGGTTTGGTCGTAGCGTGAGCATGTGCAGCTCACCGAGGCGTGGCGTACCCATCGCGACGCTGTGCAGCGGCTGGAGAACAGTTACCGCGCTATCCCGCCGGGTTCACCGGTACGGCTGGCCAAGCGAACCTCGAACCTGTTCCGAGCCCGCACCGCGACAGGCACGCCGGGCCTGGACGTCTCCGGCCTGACCGGCGTGCTGGAGGTGGACCCGGCCGCCAGCGTCGCCGAGGTCGCCGGCATGTGTACCTACGAGGATCTGGTGGCCGCGACATTGCCGCACGGGTTGACCCCGCTGGTCGTGCCGCAGCTGAAGACGATCACTCTGGGTGGGGCGGTGAGCGGGCTGGGCATCGAGGCGACCTCGTTCCGCAACGGCTTGCCGCACGAGTCGGTGCTGGAACTCGACGTTCTCACCGGCGCCGGGGAACTCGTCACCACCGTCCCCGGTGACGAGCTGTTCGCCGGATTCCCCAACTCGTACGGCACGCTCGGCTACGCCACCCGGCTGCGCATCGAGCTGGAGCCGGTGCACTCGCACGTCGTGCTGCGCCACGTCCGTTTCACCAACCTGGACGAGCTGTTCGCCGCGGTAGCGCAGATCATGGCCACCCGGCGATGGCACAGCCAGAACGGTGCTGGCGGCACCGAGGTGGACTACCTCGACGGTGTGATGTTCTCCCCCACCGAGTCCTACCTGACGCTGGGCACCCGGATCGAGCATGCCGGAACGGGCAGCGACTACACCGGGGCGCAGATCTACTACCGGTCCCTCCAGCAACGCCAGCACGATGTCCTGAGCACCCACGACTACCTGTGGCGCTGGGATACCGACTGGTTCTGGTGCTCCGGAGCATTCGGCGCCCAGCATCCGGTGATCCGCCGGCTCTGGCCGGCCCAGCTGCGGCGCAGCGACGTGTACTGGAAGATCGTGGCGCTGGTGAACCGGTTCGACCTGGAGAACCGGTACGAGGTCTGGCGCGGCAGGCCGCGCCGGGAACGCGTCATCCAGGACGTCGAGATCCCGCTCGAGCGCACCGCCGAGTTCCTGCGCTGGTTCGTGCAGCACGTGCCCATCGAACCCGTCTGGCTGTGCCCGTTGCGACTGCGCGGCGATCAGAGCTGGCCGTTGTACCCGCTGGCGCCGGGGCAGGATTACGTCAACGTCGGGTTCTGGTCCAGCGTCCCGGTAAGCCCACGCGGGTCCGGCACCGACACCAACCGGGCGATCGAAGCCCAGGTCGACGCGGTGGGCGGGCACAAGTCGCTGTACTCGGACTCCTTCTACTCCCGGGAGGAATTCGACACCCGATACGGCGGCGAGCGCTACGCGGCGCTCAAACAGCGTTACGACCCCGACCGGCGACTCCCCGATCTCTACGCAAAGGCGGTGCGACGTAGATGACGACCTTCCGGCGACCCAGCCCGACAGCAAACCCGACGAGGGGGGACCGGCTGTCGCTGGCGGGCATCGTGGAGCTGCTCACCGATGGCCGGTTCCCGGTCCGGTTCACCGCCTACGACGGCAGCGCCACCGGTCCACCCGACTCCGAGATCAGCGTGCACCTGGCCACCCCGCGCGGTGCCACCTACGTGTTCACCGCGCCGGGCGACCTGGGCATGGCACGGGCCTACATCGCCGGGGACCTGCACGCGGAGGGGGTGCACCCCGGTGACGCGTACCGGGCGATGCGGGTGATGGCCGACCAGCTGCGCTTCCGGCGCCCGACCCTGGCCGAGCTGGCCCTGATCACCCGCTCGCTGGGCTGGGATTTGCTGCGCCCGGTGCCCCCGCCCCCGCAGGAGTCACGCCCCCGGTGGCGTCGGACGATCGACGGCCTGGCGCACTCCCGGCACCGTGACTCCGAGGCGGTGCACCACCACTACGACGTCTCCAACGAGTTCTACGAGCTGGTCCTCGGCCCGTCCATGACCTATACCTGCGCCGTGTTCGACCATCCGGAGGCCAGCCTGGAGCAGGCCCAGGAACGCAAGCACGAGCTGATCGCGGACAAGCTGGGGCTGCGGGCCGGGATGCGGCTGCTGGACATCGGCTGCGGCTGGGGCGGCATGGTGCGCTACGCCGCGCAGCGGGGCGTGTGCGCGCTCGGCGTCACGCTGTCCGCAGAGCAGGCCCAATGGGCTCAGCAGGCCATCCTCGCTGACGGGCTGGCGGGGCTGGCCGAAGTACGCCACCTGGACTACCGGGACGCCCCCGGCCGGGACTACGACGCGATCTCCTCAATCGGCCTGACCGAGCACGTCGGGGTGCACTCCTACCCGTCGTACTTCACCTCGCTGCTCGGCAAGCTGCGCCCCGGCGGGCGGCTGCTCAACCACTGCATCACCCAACCGGATAACCGGACCAAGGCCCATAGCGACGCGTTCATCGATCGCTACGTGTTCCCGGACGGGGAACTCGCCGGTGCCGGGAAGATCATCACCGAGGCGCAGAACGCCGGTTTCGAGGTGCGCCACGTGGAGAACCTGCGGGAGCACTACGCGCTGACGTTGAAGGAGTGGTGCGCCAACCTCACCCAGCACTGGGATGCGGCAGTGGCCGAGGTCGGCGAGCCCACTGCCCGGGTGTGGGGGCTGTACATGGGCGCGTCCCGGTTGTCCTTCGAGCGCAACGGGATCGAGCTGCACCAGGTGCTGGCGGTACGCCCCGACGCCACCGGCAACGCGCACGTCCCGCTACGGCCCTGGTGGCGCTGACCCGCCACCTCGTGAGTGCGTAGTGGTGCTCTAGCACCACTACGCACTCACGAGGGCCCGCCGATGCGGCGGGCCCCGAGTTGGTCGGCGAGCAGGGCCAGCGCGGCTTCTTCGGGGTCTGGACGGGCGGCGGGATCCCTGCTCACGCCGGCGGCCTCGGTCTGCATCTCCTCGTCGTCGTCCGGCGGATCCGGGTCGGTGGGTTCCGGGTGAGTGGGACCGTCAGCGGGCGGGCGCGGTCTTGTGGAGGGACGCTCCCACTGTGGCGGTGTCGAGCGGGTCCGCGTGTGCTGCGGCTGCTGGGGGCCGGCGGTGACACCCGCATCGCCGCTGGCCTGCTCGCAGCGAACCTGCCACTCGACGCCCAGTACCGCACGCAGCGCCGCTCTGATCAGCTCGGTGTTGCGATCGTCACCCAGCCGGCGGGCGAGCGGGGCATTGGGCAGGGTCAGCACCAGAGTGGAACCCTCCACCGCACTCGCGGTGGCATTGCTGAGCAGCACCTGGGTGGTCCGGCTCTCCTCCCGCACCGCGTCCAGCAGCGCCTGCCATACCCGCCGTACCGCAGCGGCGTCGAGCTGCTCCGGGGCCGCAAGTGCCTCCGGTTCCGGCGGCTGGACGGCCGGCGGCTGAGCCGGCGGAGACGAGGCGGGTGGGGGCTGGACGGCCGGGGGCTCGGCGGCCGGGGGCGGGGTGGGTCGGGCAGGCCGGTTCGGCGGTGCCGGACGCCGGGCGGGCTGGATCGGTGCGGGGTCCGCAGCCCCGGCTGGAGGCGGCGTCTCGGCCGCTTCTGGTGGAGCGATGGTGAGCCGCCGCTCCAATCGCTCCAGGCGGTGCAGCATCGCGCCGTCCCCGTCCGCAGCGGCCGGTAGCAACATCCGAGCGCACAGCAGTTCCAGCAGCAGCCGGGGCGCGGTGGCCCCACGCATCTCGATCAGCGCATTGTGCGTGATCTCGGCGAAGCGGGTGAGGCTACCTGCGCCCAGAGCTTCGGCCTGGGTGGCCATCGTCCTGAGCTGATCCTCGGGGGCGTCGATCAGGCCCTGCCAGGCCTGCTCGGGAGCGACCCGCAGCAACACCAGGTCACGGAAGCGCTGCAGGAGGTCAGAGGCGAAACGGCGGGGGTCGTGTCCCGCCTCGACCAACCGGTCGATGGTGGCGAACACCGCGGCCCCGTCCTGCGCGGCCAGGGCGGAGACCACGTCATCGATCAGCGCGACGTCGGTGACCCCGAGCAACGCCACGGCGCGGGCGTAGGTGACCCCGTCCGCTCCGGCGCCGGCCAGCAGCTGGTCCAGCACGGACAGCGAGTCCCGGGCGGAGCCACCCCCGGCGCGGATCACCAGCGGGTACACCGCCGGCTCGATGGGCATCTCTTCGCCCTCACACACCTTCTCCAGCAACTCGCGCATGGTGCGCGGTGGGAGCAACCGGAACGGGTAGTGGTGGGTGCGCGAGCGGATGGTCGCCAGCACCTTCTCCGGCTCGGTGGTGGCGAAGACGAACACCAGGTGTTCCGGCGGCTCTTCCACGATCTTGAGCAGGGCATTGAAGCCCTGCGTGGTGACCATGTGGGCCTCGTCGATGATGAACACCCGGTACCGGGACTCGGCCGGCGCGTAGAACGCGCGATCCCGCAGGTCGCGGGCATCGTCCACGCCGCCGTGGCTGGCCGCGTCGAGCTCGACGACGTCGATCGAGCCGGGGCCCTCCGGGGCCAGCGCGACACAGGACGGGCAGGTCCCGCAGGGGTCCGCGGTCGGGCCCTGCGCGCAGTTCAGCGAGCGGGCCAGGATGCGTGCACTGGAAGTCTTCCCACAGCCCCGCGGGCCGGAGAACAGGTACGCGTGGTTGATGCGCCCAGCCGCCAGCGCCGTGCGCAGCGGCTCGGTGACGTGCTCCTGACCGATCACCTCGGCGAAGGCCGACGGGCGGTACTTACGGTAGAGGGCCAGTGCCACGGTCGCGAGGCTACCGGTCGGCCCCGACGGTGCTCATGGCACGAGGGCAGCCGGCAGGTGCAGGCATCTGCTGACGTCGATGAGCTCGACGCCAGCAACCTCGGATCAGCCCGCGACGTAGCTGGTGTCGAGCTCACGAACCGTGGGCACGGTGCTAGGGATGGCGGTCCCAGAAGCCCCTGGCGTAGACGGCGCGCCGGTCGATGCCGGGGTGGGCGAGGAGCGTGGCGCGGATGCGGCGGACCGTCGGAGTGTGACCCGCAAGCCAGATCCGGCCCTGCCCCGATGGCAGCCGGAATTCGCGCAGGGCATCCTCCAGCACCGTAGAGGTGCCTGGTGCCCGGTCGCCACGATGCAGCCAGCGCACCACCGGGTGGGCAGCGCCCGGTACCGGCTGCTGCTCGGCCTCGTCGGCGACCTCGAGGTAGAGGGCAGCGCAGGCACCCGCGGGCCGCATCGCCACATAGGCATGAATCGCTGGGAGGGCAGTCT
>DASYAZ010000147.1:0-7826 GCA_036501085.1 Pseudonocardiaceae bacterium
GTAGCCCACGATGCCGCGGCGCACCAGCGGGTGGTCCTCCGCCACCAGAATGGTGATCACAGCTGGGCCGCCGGGTAGCGCGCGATGACGGTGGTGCCGCCCCGGCTGGAGCGCACGTCCAGCGTGCCACCGTGCTCGGCCAGTCGTTCCCGCATCCCCCGCAGGCCCTGGCCGGGCGGGGTCCTGGCCGGGTCGAACCCGTGGCCGTCGTCGGTGATCTCCAGCGCGGCCTCCCGGCCCGTCCCGTTCAGCGTGATGGCCACCTGGTGCGCCCCGGCGTGCCGGGCGACATTGGTCAGGGCTTCGATCGCCACCAGTAGCAGCGGCTCGGCCGGCAACGGCGTACCGGCGCGCACCGTGAGATCGGCGGCGACCCCGGTGCGTTGCGACCAGCCGGCGAGATGCTCCCGCAACGCCGAGATCAGCTCCCGCTGGGGTGGACGCACGTGCTCGATCACCGCGCCGAGCTGGCGCGCCACGGTGGCCACCGCCTCGGCGGCAGCGTCCAGGTGCTCATCGGGACCGAGCCGGGAGCGCGCGCTGGCCAGCTCGAGGGCAGCGACGAACGCGTGCTGCTTCACCGAGTCGTGCAGCTCGCGGGCCAGCCGCAGCCGTTCCGCATCAGCGGCGAGGCGCTCGGCGCTGCGCCGGGACGTGGCCAGCTCGCGGGCGAGCGTGGCCTGGCGCACTACCGCCACCACCACGATCCCGGCCACTGCGGTCACCAGGGGGATGGCGACCGACTGCGGGGATCCGACCCCGGTCAGCAACGCCTGCGCGGTGGCGAGCCCGGTCGTCACCGCTATCCCGGCCAGCGCCGGCCGGGCAGGCAGGCTCAGGCCGAGCAGCGCAGCCAGGAACACCGTCCCGCCGAACCACGCCGGGCCCGCCACCAGCGGCAGGCCCAGCGCGATCGCGGCCACTACCACCACCGACAGTGGCGCCGGCTGTGGCGCACCCTGCCGAGCGATGCGGAGCACGGCGTGCAGGTAGATGCCGACCAGCAGTGCGAGCCCGGCCAGCGACGCACTGAGCTGGGCCACCGGCACTGCCCCGCTCAGCGCATAAGCCACCGGGAACGCGAGCATGGCCAGCCACACCAGGGCAGCGGCCACTGTGGGTCGTGAGTGGGTAACAGTGTTCCAGCACCGAATGCCACTCACGACCTCAGTTCTTATGGATGTAGACGGTGACGTTCATGCCCGGGACGAGATCGACGTTGGGCAGGCTGTCCAGTGCGATCTTGACCGGGATGACCTGGGTGATTTTCTGGAAGTTCCCACCGGTGTTGCTCTGCGGGAACAGCGAGAACACCCCGGCGGCCCCGCCCTGGATCTCCTGGACCCGGCCGTGCAGCGTGGTGTGTGGGAAGGCGTCCACGTAGATATCGACGACCTGGCCCACGTGCACCGCCTGCACGTCGGTCTCATCAACCCGGGCGGTGACGTAGATCTGGTCGAGGTTGTAGGCGACCGCAAGCTGGGAACCGGTGGTGACGTACGTGCCGACGACCCCGTTGTCAACCGCGACGGTGCCGTCACCGGGGGCGCGGATGGGCATCTGAGGCTGGACGAACCCACCCTGGATCTCCACCCGGCCGACGACCTGGTTGCGGTGTACGACGACGCCCTGGTTGGCCGTCCAGTCGAGCAGGGTGCCGCTGGCGGGGGCGTTGATCGCGATCTTGTCGCCGTCGACTTGGGCGTTGTCGGTGCTGACATAGTTGCGAGAGTTGAGGAAGTAGCTGGCACCGAAACCGCCGGCCGCCACCAGCGCCAAGATCAAGATTATGATGAGCGCGATGCGGGTGGACCGCTTGAGCTTGCGCCGCCCGGGCGCCGCGCCATCGGGGGAGGACTGGTCAGCGGGT
Organism: Pseudonocardiaceae bacterium; assembly: GCA_036501085.1. Classification (GTDB taxonomy): domain Bacteria; phylum Actinomycetota; class Actinomycetes; order Mycobacteriales; family Pseudonocardiaceae. The sequence goes on from DASYAZ010000147.1 coordinate 1,871, forward strand.
GCCGGAGGCGCTGAGACAGGGCCTTCCATGCTCACACCTTCCCGTCGAAGTGGTGGAGCCTCACATCCTTAGGCTACGCGCCGTACCCTAACTTTGGGCTGCTCCAGACAGGCGACGGTGCTATGGGCGAATCAGCGGAATGACTACCTCGTCCACGATCTCGATCAGCACCTGCTCCGGAATCGGTGAGTGATGCACCATGAAATGCTGGCGCAACAGATCGAGGCCCACGCTGGCGATGCGGCGGGTGAGGGCGGCGTCGCGGACCTCACCGCGGCCGGCACCTCGCCGCAACACGTCGAGAACCAGATCGATACCCGGCTCGACGAAACGGATCCGGATGACCGCCATCAGATCGGGGTTGCGGATCGTCTCGGCCATCAGGCCCCGGACTGCCTCACCGGAGGGGCCGTTGAGCAGGCAGGCGAACCCACGCAGGCACCCGAGGAGGTCGTCGCGCACGTTCCCGGTGTCGGGCCGCTCAGCGCAGCTGGGGATGGTGTGGTGGACCGCATCGGCCACCAGCTCGGCGCGGCTGGACCAGCGCCGGTAGAGCGACCCCTTGCTCGCGCGGGCCCGGTTGGCCACGTGTTCCATCTTCAACTCGGCGTAGCCGACCGTGGTCAGTTCTTTCAGGGTGGCGTCGAAGATCGCCGCGTAGAGGGCGTCGCCGCGCCGTCGGGGTCCCTTGCGGTGGTCGTACCCGATCTCGGCAAGTGGGGGATAAGCCTCGGCGCTGCTCGACATCCGCTCTCCTCGGGTTTCACCTCACATTAGCGACTCTGAGTCGGATGTGGGGGAACAGACTAGAGTACGCGACGTTCCGGTGGCACAGTTGATTTATGACTCGTTCCGCCCCCGTTGCGCCGGAGGCGAGCTCCAACGGGACTGGCGTCCGGCCGGGTGCCGGCGGACCCGATTCGCCCGGGGCGAAGGCCTCCCCAGGCGGGTGGGGGCTGCCGCTGATCGTGCTGATTGCCGGGATGTTCATGTCGATCCTGGATATCAGCATCGTCAACGTGGCCATCCCCACCATCCAGAACGACTTCGGGGTCACCACCGATGACGTGCAGTGGGTGGTGACGGCATACACGCTGGCCCTGGGCGTGGTGGTGCCGGTGACGGCGTGGTTGGGGGACCGGTTCGGGCTGACCCGGATCTACAACCTGGCGCTGCTGTTCTTTGCGGCCGGCTCGGCGCTGTGCGGGCTGGCCTGGGATCTGAACAGCCTGGTGGCCTTCCGGATCATCCAGGCGATTCCGGGCGGGATCCTGCCGGTCATGACCATGACAATGCTTTTCCGCATCGTTCCGCGGGAGAAGCTGGGTGCCGCGATGGGGCTTTATGGCGTCGGGGTGGTCTTCGCCCCGGCGGTCGGCCCGACATTGGGCGGGTATCTGGTCGAGTACGTCGACTGGCGGCTGATCTTCTTCATCAACGTGCCAGTCGGGATCCTGGGCGTGATCGCCGCGGTGCTGGTGCTGCCGCAATTCTCCCGGGTGGCCGGTCGGCGGTTCGACGTGCTGGGCTTCCTCACCATCGCAACCGGGTTGTTCTCGCTGCTGCTCGCGCTGTCCGAAGGGGAGTCCTGGGGGTGGACCGGCTACCGGGTCCTCGGCCTGCTCACGATCAGTGCCCTGTGCCTGGCTTTGTTCGTCGTCATCGAGCTCGAGGTGGATGATCCGCTGCTGGACGTCCGGATCTTCCGGTACTGGGCCTTCAGCCACTCACTGCTGCTGATCTCGGTGCTGATGGTCGTGATGTTCGGGGTGCTGTTCTACATCCCGCTGTTCCTCCAGCAGGCCCAGGGTTGGGGAGCGCTCGACGCCGGGCTCACCCTGCTGCCGCAAGCGCTGGTGATGGGATTGTTGATGCCCATCGCTGGGCGGGTCTATGACCGCTACGGGGCCCGCTGGCCGGCCACTATCGGGTTGGCGATCGTGGCGGTGAGCACTTACCAGATGCACTACCTGACACTCGACACGCCCCGGGAACACATCATGTGGCTGCTGGTGCTGCAAGGTGCCGGGCTGGGAATGGCCATGATGCCGATCTTCACCGGAGGGGTCGCGGTCATCCCCCAAGCGCAGGTGGGCACGGCCAGCGCGTACAACAACGTGGTGCAGCGAGTCGCGGGCGCGCTCGGACTGGCGGTGCTCACCGCGATCCTCACCACCCAGCAGGCCCAGCTCATGGCCGGGCGCGGCGGGCTGGTCCCCGCAGGCAGCGTGGTGCCCCCGCAGCTCGGACCGCCGGGCACCCCGGACTGGGTGGGGCTGTACGCCATGTACCAGCGCACGCAGTTGGAGGTCTTCACCAGCGCGATCGACAACCTGTTCCTGATCGCCGCGGTGCTCAGCGCGATCGGGTCGCTGGGATCGCTGTTCCTGCGCGCCGGATCGACCGCCGCGCTGATCGAGGCCACCCCGTCGCAGCAGGATGCCGTCGCGCCGTCAACGGCGTCCGCGGCGTCCGCCAATGGCAGGCCGGCGCAGAGCAGCCCCGAACGGGAGCTCGTCCCGTCCGCTACCGCGACGGCAGCCCGCCAGCCTCGCCCCACCGGGACCAGCGACAGCTGACCTCCTGATCCGCCGCACCCGACCCGGCAGCGCTGCATGGGCCGAGTTTCACCTCAGGGCTGCCCGCTGGGCTTCCAGCAACCGTGTGGTCGAACTCGGCAGTCCTGTGGTCGAACTCTGTGGTCGAGCTCAGCGCACACAAGGTGGGGGGTGGGTCACCGTTGCCGTCGCTCGAGCACGCCGCTCCATCGGGTGTGCGGGTTGTCATCGCGCCAAGTCTGGAGCCGTAACTCGATCTCGCGGGTCGTTTCCCGGTCGCGGTGACCGTGCTGCATGAGCCAGGTGGTGGCGCACAGCTCCCAGAGCCGGCGGTAGGTCTGGTAGCCCTCCCAGGCCCGCACGTCGAAACCGTAGGCGTCGGCAAAGTCGCGATAGTGCTGTTCGGGCCGGCCGAATCGCGCGATCACCGCAGCGGTGTGGACGAGATCCCACTCGCGCGGCCCGAGGGCTACCTGCTCGAAGTCGATGAATACCGGATGGCCAGCACGGAACAGGACGTTTCCGACCTCGGCTTGCCCGTGGATGACACCACCCGGCAGGACCGGCCTTACCTGATCCAGCTCACCGGCAATCCGCTCGGACCACTGCGTGAGCATCGTGAGGTCCTGCGCCGCGTAATGGTCGCGCTGGGCGGCCAATCGCCAGTCGGATGAAGCAAGCTGGCGCCATGGCTCAAGTGGCACCCGCAGCCCGGCAGTGCGCTGGTGAAAGGCATGCATCAGCTGCCCCAACGTGCCGTAGCGGCTGCCACGGTCCGGCTCGTGGAGCCGTTCCCATACCGTGCCCATGCAGTTACCGGCCTTCAGCGGTTGCTGAGCAGCGATGCCGGCCAGACGCGCGGTGGGCACATCAAGCCGGACGAACTCGTGGGCAAGGTCGATCTCCCGTTGCACCTCGGCTTCGCTGGTGGTTGGACGCATGACTCGCAGGACGTGCGCCTCGTTGACCCCGAAGACAGCGTTGCTGCCAAACCGCAGCAGCTCCAACTCCGACGCCGGCAATCCAGCCAGCTCGCACATGGCCACAGCAGCCCGGCGGGCCTCCACCTCGGTCCAACCCATCAGACAGCATGCCTGATGGGACGGACAACGGCAGCTTCACCGGAAGCGCCGACAGCACCTCGCGGTAGCAGTAGCATGGGTGCGATGGCCACCATGCGACATTTTGTCGGTGTCGTAGTTTTCTGCTCGGCCATCGTGCTAGCGAGCTGCTCCGCTACTGACGCCGGCCAGTCGCCGGGGAGCAACGTGACGTCCACCACCTCGGCGGTCCCCGCGCCTGCTCCTACTGACGCTGCCGGGCTCGCGGCACTGCTTCGCCGGGGCATCTCATCGGTGAGCTCGGCACACCTCACTCTCAACGTCTCGGCCGGTAGCAAGGTGATCAAGGGTGAGGGCGACGCGAAGCTCGCCGACGGCACGCTGCAGGCCCTGGGCATCAGCGAGGAACTCGGATCTACCGGCACGTTGCGGCTCGTCGTCGCCGACGGAGCGACATACGCCCTGCTGCCGCCGACCCTGAACCCATCCGGCAACTACTGGGTGCTGGTCATCCCGAACAGCAGCAACCCGGCGGTGCGCACCCTAGCGACGGTGATCGAGTCGTTCCGGAGCTCGGCATCGTTCGACAATTTCACCGCGTTCACTTCCGCCGCGCGGCGCGTCACGCTCGTCGGCAACGAGTCGCTCGACGGCGCTCCGGTCACTCATTACTCGATCGATGTGGACGTCGCCAAGCTCCCGAACACCATTCCCGGGCGGCAGGCGCTGCTCGGTGCTGGGGTCACGACCCTGCCTACCGAGTTGTATGTCGATGGCGATGGCCGGCCGGTCAAGCTCACGCAGGACCTGACACTGCAAGGACAGCGCTTCTCAACTGTCATCACTCTGAGCAAGTTCAATGCACCCGTCTCGATCAGCGCGCCCCCAGCCGATCAGATCGGCCCGTCCTGATCCGGGCCAGCCCCGTATACCGGACAATGACTTCACCAACCGGAACACCACGTTTATGACCTGGAATCTGATGCACCTCGCCCGGATACTCACCGACGCCGGTGGTATCCCCGCGCACGGAAACCAACGCTCCGGATGGGACGCCGGCTGCCGGTTCGATTTCGAGAACCCCGGCTACCGCTGACGGTCGTTATTTTTCGGTTATTTTTCCACGAAAGTGAGATCGAGCAGGTCGGCCTGGAACGCGATGTGCTGGTTGCGCTGTTGCAGCAGGTCACTGAGGTGCACCTCGGTGGTGTCCCGGAGCAGCACCTGATCGTTCTCATTCCGGGAGGGCGTGGCTGAACTGGCGAGCAACCAGTCGGCCAGATTGCCGACGAATCCCTTGTCGACCGCTTTAAGGTAGTCCGTGCACCGCCGGAAGAGCTTGGGGAGGATGAGCTGGCCCTCGGGACCGATGGATGCCTGATCTGCCAGCACCCAGTCCATGGTGGCGTCCCGGCCCCAGACTCCCATCCCGGCGGCCCGCGCTTTGATTGCGATTTCCCGGAGCTGGCTTCGGTGGCTGGCGGGTGTCGATGTATACACCGTATAATACGCGTGCGCTTCCGACAGAAGTCGCACGTTCAGGGTTTGGTCGAGTTGTTGTTGCGCCACATTGACCCAGATTCCATCTGCTGGTAACTCGGTGTCGCTTGCCAGAAGCAGGTACGCGACCGGCCGGCCGTTGGCCTCCGCCATCTGCGTCAGGATGGCTGCCCGTACCGTCGCCGGTTCGGCCGCGATGACCTTGGTGCGCTGGCTCCGATCGTAGGTGATGGTAGTGAAGCCGATCCAGCTGAGCAGCGCATCTCGCGCAGTGTCACCGAGAGGCTGCGCAGCGGAGCCGTAATGCAGCTCCGGGGCGTCCACGCCCTCGAAGCGAAGCTGAACGCTACCGTCGCGTTTCGACGGCCGGATCCGGTCAGCGCGTTTCAATGTTCCATAATGTGAGGAGTCGTCCGCGATGAAACGCACCGAATCGCCGTCAGGTTCGTAGCCGACGATGGTCAGTTTACCGTGAATGCAGAGGTAATACGGCGCTGCCATCACTGATTCCTTTGCGTCGGGGAGGTCGCCGGATCGTGCACCTGGCGCTAACGTGGCGAAAGCTACCAGGCGATGCAGCGGGCCCTCTGCCACCATCAAGGGTATGAACGGCGTGCTGGCGCCGCTGTACAGCAGCAGCACGGCCAGTTCCGGGTGGCAGCTCACCTGCCGCTGCGCGCATCGCCCTGAACTCTGCCCGGGCGCAGTCCCGGCGCTGGCCCTCGCCTCAACGGGCTCGGTAGAGCCCGGCGGCGTAGGCGGGACCGTAGTAGTGCTCAAGATCCGCCAGCGGCACCTCCGGTTGTTCCAGGCGCTGTGCGATGCGGGCACGTGAGG
>DASYAZ010000148.1:0-1569 GCA_036501085.1 Pseudonocardiaceae bacterium
AGTGTCGAGCCCCACCTTCGGGGTCGGAGTGCCGCCGCTGGTCGTTCTCTGGCTGGTGTTGGCGATCATCGCCGGCGTGATCCTGCACCGCACCGTGGCCGGCCGCCGGGTGTACCTGACGGGGTCAAACCCGCGGGCCGCGGACCTCGCCCTGGTCAAGACCGGAAGGGTGGTGGTAGCCGCCTTCGCCCTCAGCGCCGTCGGCGCCGCGGTGACGGGGATCCTGCTCACCGGGTTCAGTGGCTCCGGCGACACCGGCATCGGGACGCCATACCTGTTCACCAGCCTGACCGCGGTGATCGTCGGTGGAACGTCGATTGTCGGTGCCCGCGGGGATTACTGGCGCACCGTGATCGGGGCGATCATGCTCACGGTCATCAACACTGTGCTGCTGGCCAAGGGCTACAGCAACGCCGACCAGCAGATCCTGTTCGGCCTGATCATTCTCGTTGCTGTCCTGGCCTACGGGCGCGAGACACGATTGCGGGACAGCATTTGAGCGCGGCAGCGTCTCCACGCCGGACCCCGACAGTCGACTTCCACACCCACATGCTCGAGTCGGGGGCGGCCGCGGCCGGCCTTGCCCACAGCGTCGTCACCGGCTTCGGCGCCCGTCAGATGCCGCCTGCGCCGCCGGGGTCCGCCCAGGAGAACGCCGAGCGCGCCGGCTATGACCCCGCCGTGCACATCGAGATGCTCGACCGACTCGGCTTGGATGCCGAGGTCGTCTCCTCGATGATCGTCATGCAGGGCACGTCCTGGGCCGGGCCCAACGAGGAGCGGGAGCTGAACCGAAGGATCAACGACGAGATCGCCCGGTGGGTCAGCGAGCACCCCACGCGGATGATCGGAAGCTTCACCCTCCCGCTGAAAAGTCGCAACCGCACCGTGGAGGAGATCGACCGCTGCGTCGGCGAACTCGATCTGCGCATCGTGCAGCTGCCGGTGTGCGTCGCCGGTGAATATCTCAGCGGCCCCGAGTTCTTGTATCTGTGGGAGGCGATCGCCGAGCGTGATCTGACCGCGTTCATTCACCCCGACGGCACCCAGGACCTCTGGTTTCAGAGCTACTCGATGTGGAACTCGGTGGGTCAGCCGATCGAGGAGGCGAAGTTCATCGCCTCACTGATCTACGAGGGTGTACTCGAGCGCCTGCCCGACCTCAAGATCGTGATGGCCCACGGCGGGGGCTACCTCCCTCACTACTACGGACGTCTGGACCGCAATGTCAAGGCGCACCCGCACAGCGCGGTGAACATCTCCCGCAAGCCGAGCGAGTACCTGCGCAATCTGCACTACGACACCTGTCTGTATGAGCCAGCGATGCTCGAGGCGCTCGTGGCCCGGGTGGGGCCCGACCGCATCGTCATGGGCAGTGACTACCCGGTCGGAGACACCGATCCGGTGGGGTTCGTGACCCGGTGCGAAGCGCTCTCCCCCGCGGAGGCCGACATGGTCCTCGGCGGGACCGCCGGTCAGCTGCTCGGTTTTACCGCGAACGGCGACGAGCTCGGGATCGCGACCGCTGGCTGACCGCCAGCTGGGTCAGCTCCGCCAGTCCCGTCAGTT
>DASYAZ010000149.1:0-11635 GCA_036501085.1 Pseudonocardiaceae bacterium
CCGTCGTCGAGCTCGGCCTACCGGTGGTGATCCGACCCTCCTACACGATGGGTGGGCTGGGTTCGGGGATGGCGCGGACCGAGGAGGAGCTGGCCCGCCTGGCATCGGCGGGGTTGGCGGAGAGCCCGGTGCACCAGGTGCTCATCGAGGAGAGCGTGCTGGGCTGGAAGGAGTACGAGCTGGAGCTGATGCGTGATCACCGGGACAACGTGGTGGTGGTCTGCTCGATCGAGAACATCGATCCGATGGGCGTGCACACCGGGGACTCGGTGACCGTGGCCCCGGCGATGACCCTGACCGACCGGGAGTACCAGCACATGCGCGATGTCGGTATCGCGGTGCTGCGCGAGGTCGGGGTGGACACCGGCGGGTGCAACATCCAGTTCGCGGTACATCCCGGCACCGGCAAGATGGTCGTGATCGAGATGAACCCGAGGGTGTCGCGGTCCAGCGCGCTGGCGTCCAAGGCCACCGGATTCCCCATCGCCAAGATCGCCGCGAAGCTCGCGATCGGGTACACCTTGGATGAGATCACCAACGACATCACCGGGGAGACCCCGGCCAGTTTCGAGCCCACGCTGGATTACGTGGTGGTCAAGGTGCCCCGGTTCGCTTTCGAGAAGTTCCCCGGCGCGGATCCCACCCTGACCACCACCATGAAATCCGTCGGTGAGGCGATGGCGCTGGGCCGCTCGTTCCCCGAAGCGCTGGGCAAGGCGCTGCGCTCGCTCGAGACGCCCGCCACCGGCTTCTGGACCAGACCCGACCCGCCGGATGCCGATCTGGCGACCGAGCTGGAAGCGCTGGAAATACCCCATGACGGGCGGCTCTACACCGCTGAGCGGGCGTTACGCCTGGGCGCGAGCGTGGCGCAGGTCGCGAAGGCATCCGGTATCGACCCGTGGTTCTGCGACCAGATCGCCGGCCTGGTCGAGCTGCATGACGAGCTCGCCACCGCCCCGGAACTGGACGAGTCCCTGCTGCGCCGCGCCAAGCGTGCGGGTGTCTCCGACCGGCAACTGGCCGCGGTGCGTGGTGAGCTCACCGAGTCCGAGGTCGCCGCGCTGCGCCACCGCCTGGGCGTGCGTCCGGTGTACAAGACCGTGGATACCTGCGCGGCCGAGTTCGCCGCACTCACCCCGTACCACTACTCGGCCTACGAGAACTCCCCCGACGCCGAGAGCGAGATCACCGAGCAGCGCGAGCGTCCCAAAGTGATCATCTTGGGTTCGGGGCCGAACCGGATCGGCCAGGGCATCGAGTTCGACTACTCCTGCGTGCATGCCGCGATGGCCCTGCGTTCGTCTCCCAGCCCGCCGGGCGGCTACGAGACGGTGATGGTCAACTGCAACCCCGAGACGGTCTCCACCGACTACGACACCGCGGACCGCCTCTACTTCGAGCCGCTGACCTTCGAAGACGTCATGGAGGTGGTGCACGCCGAGCGCGCCTCGGGCACCGTGGCCGGAGTGATCGTGCAGCTGGGTGGGCAGACCCCGCTCGGCCTGGCGCAACGGCTCTCCGATGCCGGCGTGCCCGTGGTCGGCACCCCCCCAGAGGCGATCCACCTCGCCGAGGACCGCGGCGCCTTCGGGACCGTGCTGGAACGGGCCGGCCTGCCCGCCCCGGCCTACGGCACCGCCACCTCGTTCGCCGAAGCCCGCAAGATAGCTGAGGAGATCGGCTACCCGGTACTGGTCCGCCCCTCCTACGTGCTCGGCGGCCGCGGGATGGAGATCGTCTATGACGAGCAGACCCTCGCCGGTTACATCACCCGCGCCACCGAGATCGCTCCCGAGCACCCGGTGCTGGTGGACCGGTTCCTCGACGACGCCATCGAGATCGACGTCGACGCGCTCTGCGACGGCAGTGAGGTCTACCTCGGCGGGATCATGGAACACATCGAGGAGGCCGGGATCCACTCCGGGGACTCCTCCTGCGCCCTGCCACCGATCACGCTGGGGTACTCCGACCTGGCGGCGGTACGCACCTCGACCGAGGCGATCGCCCACGGGATCGGCGTGCGCGGCCTGCTCAACGTGCAGTACGCGCTCAAGGACGACGTGCTCTACGTGTTGGAGGCCAACCCGCGGGCCAGCCGGACGGCCCCGTTCGTGTCCAAGGCCACCGCGGTGCCGCTGGCCAAGGCCGCGGCCCGGATCATGCTCGGCGCCACCATCGCCGAGCTGCGAGCCGAAGGGCTGCTGCCGCCACACGGGGACGGCGGCGACTCACCGGTCGACGCGCCAATAGCGGTCAAGGAGGCGGTGCTGCCCTTCCACCGCTTCCGCACCCCGGAAGGCCAGGGAGTGGACTCCCTGCTCGGGCCGGAAATGAAATCCACCGGCGAGGTCATGGGCATCGACGCCGCGTTCGGCCAGGCCTTCGCCAAGTCCCAAGCCGCGGCCTACGGGTCCCTACCCACATCCGGGCGGGTGTTCGTCTCGGTGGCCAACAAAGACAAGCGTGCCATGGTCTTTCCCGCCAAACGGCTGGCCGATCTCGGCTTCGAGGTACTCGCCACCCGGGGAACCGCGAACGTGCTGCGCCGTAACGGCATCCCCTGCACTGTGGTCCGCAAGCACTTCGAGGGCCCCGACAACATCGTCGACCTGATCAACAACGGCGAGGTCGATATGATCATCAACACCCCCTACGGCAACCCAGGCCCCCGGGTGGACGGCTACGAGATCCGTACCGCCGCCGTCTCCCGCGACATCCCCTGCATCACCACCGTCCAGGGCGCCGCCGCCGCCGTCCAAGGCATCGAAGCCCTCATCCGTGGCGAGATCACCGTCCGCCCCCTCCAATCCCTGCACAGCTCCCTCCGCGCGTCGCCCACTGCTCCGCATTCAGCGGGCTGAGCGGGGTTATCGATGCCGGTTGACCCCGCTCAGCCCGCGAAATGCGGTTTTGGGGCGCGGTTGGAGCGCGCGGTGGGGGGGAGGGGGCCGTTGTGTGTGGGGATCGATCCGCATCCGGGGCTGCTGCGCCAGTGGGGGTTGGGCGATGACGTGGCGGGGTTGGAGAGCTTCGCATTGAGCGCGGTGGAGGTGCTGGCGCCGGAGGTGGCACTGGTGAAGCCGCAGTCCGCGTTCTTCGAGCGGCATGGGGCGCGGGGCGTGGCGGTGCTGGAGCGGGTCCTGGTGGTGGCCCGGGAGGCCGGCGCGCTCGTGCTGCTCGACGTCAAACGGGGCGACATCGGCTCGACCATGACCGGCTATGCCCAGGCCTACCTCAGCGACGGGGCGCCGCTGGCCGCCGATGCGATCACCGCGTCGCCCTTCCTCGGGGTCGGCGCGCTCGAGCCCGCCTTCGAGCTGGCCGGGCAGACTGGACGGGGGGTGTTCGTGCTGGCGTTGACATCCAACCCGGAGGGCATCGACGTGCAGTCCGCCCGCACCGGTACCGGGAGCACGACCGCGCAGTCAGTGGTGGACGAGGTGGCTGCCCGCAACGCCGGTCGCCGTCCCACCGGTGACCTCGGCGTAGTGGTGGGAGCCACCGCGCCGGTGGCGAATTTGCGGCTAGGCGCCCTGAACGGCCCGATCCTGGCCCCCGGGATCGGGGCGCAAGGGGCCCGCCTGGCCGATGTACCCAGCACGTTCGGCGCGGCTGCCCGCCACGTACTGCCGGCAATCTCGAGGAAGCTGCTGCGGCACGGACCGCAGCCTGCGTCGTTGCGACGCGCGGTTCGCCGGGTGGCAGCCGAGGCCGTGGACATGATCCAATCGTGTCAGGGCAGGTCGGCGGGGGCACCCCCGGGTTGAGCGGCCGGTTGCGCAGGGGATACGGTCGCCGCACCAACTGAGAACCATCCTTCAAGCACTACCAATTCGACGGAGGAGACCGTGGCCCTTCCCGAGCTGACCGAGGAGCAGCGAGCCGCTGCGCTGGAGAAGGCGGCTGCCGCCCGACGTGCCAGGGCCGAGCTCAAGGATCGCCTCAAGCGCGGTGGGACCAATCTCAAAGAGGTCCTGGCCAAGTCCGACAGCGACGACATCCTGGGCAAGATGAAGGTCTCGGCGTTGCTCGAGGCCCTGCCCGGAGTGGGCAAGGTTCGCGCTCAGCAGATCATGGAGCGCCTGGAGATCGCGACGAGCCGGCGGCTGCGCGGGCTCGGCGAGCGTCAGCGCAAGGCTCTGCTCAGCGAGTTCGGTCCTGAATGATCACTGAAGAGTGATCAACTCACGCTGTGACGGTGAGTGAGCCGGGTTCCAGCCAGGTCGCTGGGCCCCGGCTCACCGTCGTTGCGGGTCCTTCCGGAGTCGGCAAGTCCAGCGTGGTCAAGGAGATGGTGCGGTGCTGGCCGGAGCTGTTCGTCAGCGTCTCGGTCACCACGCGTCCTCCCCGCGCTGAGGAACGGCCCGGAGAGCATTACCACTACGTGGATCGTGCCACTTTCGCTCGCATGATCGAGTGCGGTGAGTTTCTCGAATACGCTGAGTACGCTGGCAACTTCTACGGCACGCCCGCCGCGCCAGTACACGCGGCTCTGCGCGAGGGCCGGTTCACCCTGTTGGAGATCGAGGTGCAGGGTGCCCGGCAGATCCGAGCAGCCATGCCGGATGCGCTGCTGGTGATGCTGGTGCCGCCCTCCTGGGAGGTACTCGACGGGCGGTTGTCCGACCGCGGCACCGAGGACTCCGCCGGGCGGGAGCACCGGATGCGGGTCGCGCGGGAGGAGCTGGACGCCGCCGGAGAGTTCGATGCCACAGTGGTGAACGACGACGTGCACCGCGCCGCGCGGGAGTTGATATCGTTAATGGTCGGCACGGATCGGCGAAGCACCGAGAGCCCGACCCCCTGAGACATATTTCATGGCACCTGGAGACAGTGAGTGAGCATCCCCACCGAGCTGGACACCATCGGCACCTCCGCGGTTACCGCCCCCGAGGGCATCACCAACCCCCCGATCGATGACCTGCTGACCAAGGTCAGCTCGAAATACGCCCTGGTCATCTTCGGGGCCAAGCGAGCCCGCCAAATCAACGACTACTACGCGCAGCTCGGGGAGGGCCTGCTGGAGTACGTCGGGCCACTGGTCGAGCCGGGGCCGCGGGAGAAGCCACTGTCGATCGCGTTGCGCGAGATCCACGCCGGACTGCTTGAGCACACCGAGGGGCAGTGACCCAGGCCGGGCCCACCCGGCCGGCCCCACCCCGGCGGATCGTGCTCGGCATCGGCGGCGGCATTGCCGCCTACAAGGTTTGCGAGGTGCTCCGCCGCTTCACCGAGGCAGGGCACCAGGTCCGGGTAATTCCCACCGAAGCCGCCCTGCGGTTCGTCGGCGCCAGCACCTGGGAGGCGCTGTCCGGGTTCCCGGTCCATCACGATGTCTTCGCGGACGTCCCTGAGGTACCGCACGTGCGGATCGGGCAGGTTGCCGATCTGGTTCTGGTCGCCCCGGCAACCGCCGATCTGATCGCGCGCATCGCCCACGGCAGGGCGGATGATCTGCTCTGCGCCACCCTGCTCACTGCGCGCTGCCCGGTGCTGCTGGTACCTGCGATGCACACCGAGATGTGGGAACACCCCGCCACGGTGCACAACATCGAGGTGCTGCGCTCCCGCGGAGCCGTTGTCGCCCAGCCGGCGTCCGGGAGGCTCACGGGTGCCGACTCCGGAGCCGGACGCCTACCCGAGCCTGCCGAGATCGTCGATCTGGCCACGGTGTTGCTACACCGCGCTGATGCGCTGGTCCCCAACCTCGGTGGCCGTCACGTGGTGGTCACCGCAGGTGGCACCCGCGAACCGATGGATCCGGTGCGCTACCTGGGCAACCGGTCCTCGGGCCGGCAGGGTTACGCGCTGGCTCGCGTTGCGGCACAACGCGGCGCCCGGACGACGCTGATCGCGGCGAACACGCCTGAGCTTGCCGATCCAGCGGGGGTCGAGGTGATCCGGGCAGGCACCGCCCTCCAACTGCGGGAAGCGGTGCTCGGCCAGGCGCCGCAGGCTGACGCGATCGTCATGGCTGCCGCGGTGGCTGATTTCCGGCCTGCAGGCCCGAGCTCCAGCAAGATCAAAAAATGGGGAGCGGACCCGGAACCGGTGCTGCTGGCCCTGAACCCGGACATCCTGGTCGAGCTGGTCCAGCACCGTCCGCCAGGGCAGGTGGTGGTCGGCTTCGCAGCCGAGACCGGTGACTCTGACGGTGACGTGCTGACTCATGGCCGGATCAAGCTCGCCCGCAAGGGTTGCGACCTGCTGGTGGTCAACGCCGTCAGCGAGGGCGGTGCGTTCGAGGTGGAGCACAACGCCGGCTGGCTGCTCGGCGACGACGGTGTGGAGACCGAGTTGCCCCCCGGCCCCAAGAGCCTGCTGGCCTCGCACGTCTGGGACGCCGTCGCCGCTCGACTGCAACAGTGCTCGGCGCAATGATCGCTGCTTGCGTGCCGGAAACGACATCAGATGTGGCTAGCGGCACGCAAACAGCGATCATGTCGCAGATCGGTCGATCGCCCTGCCGCTGCTGGCTGCTGGCCCCGCCCGCCGGATGGGATCATCGCGACCGGTACGCGCCCACGACTACTCGCCGGACGTAGTCTCGATAGCGTTGCCAGCGCCGGCCCTCCTCGGCGAGCGCGGTTACTGCCGGGTCGTCCCGGTCCTGTGCTGCAGCCTGGCGGTAGATGCGGGCCTGCCGTTCCAGCCAGGTCGGCTGCTCGGTGTACCGGTCCACCCGCAGGCCGGCGTTGCGGAACAGGGTGGGAAGGTCACGAGGGTAGCGGTCTGGTGCCTCACCCCAACCCTCCCAGCTGGTCAAGGCAATCCGGCCGTCTGGCACGAGCAACCGCGCCGCTTCCCGCAGCATCGTGGCGCCGTTGTCGACCAGCTGCAGCACGTCGACGGAGACCACGGCATCGGCGCACCCACCGGGCAGCCCCGTGCAGGCCACGTCGGCAGTGACGAAGCGGGCTCCGGCAATGCCGCCAAACAGCTGCTGGCGCCTGCTGGCCTCGGCGGTGGCGGCACCGGAGTGATCGACACCGACCAGATGGGCACCGGCGCGGTCAGCCAGCCACAGCCCCGGACCACCCTGGCCGCAACCCAGGTCGACCAACGTCTGGCCCGGCTCCAACGCCAGGCTGGCGGCCATCGCTTCCAGGCCTGCCAGCGGAACGAACGAGAACGGCTGGACCGAGGAAGGCATGCCCTCACCCAGCAGCTCCGCATGGAGATTGCTGGCCTGCCGGCGCCGGTAACCCTCATCCCACTCATCGGCAGTCGCCACACCCGCCGACGCTACCGATCCACCTCGCCGGATCACGCGGGATCAGGGCGGATGACCTGGGGCAAGGGTATGGGTGAGGGCACGCTTGAACCTCGATCGGGTGACTCGGACAGGTGCATGGAAAGCTGCATGAGCTCCATAACGGACACAGATCATCGAGGAAGGGCGGGGGCGTGCCATGAAGCTCGCAGTCATCGGCGGAACCGGCCTGATCGGCTCACAGGTCGTACAGAACCTGAACGCGGCCGGGCATGAGGCGGTGCCGCACTCGCTGTCCACCGGAGTCGACGTCCTCACCGGTCAGGGCGTGGACACGGCGCTGGCCGGCACCGACGTGGTCGTCAACCTGACCAACTCCTCGACCTTCGACGACGCCTCCTCCGCGTTCTTCCAGCCTCGATGGACAACCTCCTGGTCGGCTCGAAATCCCGGGACAGCAGCGCGCGGCCTCAGCACCGGTCGGATCGCGAACGACCGTGGCGCTGCTCGCTCTCTGCGTCAGGAAATCAGCTCACGATGCTGTGACCACTCATTGGCCAGTACCGAGTACAGCAGACTGTCCCGCCATTGACCGTTAGTATAGACGTGATCACGGATGCGGCCTTCGTAGGTCATGCCAAGCCGGCGCGCGATCGCAATCGAGGCCGCGTTGTCCGGTCCCATTGCGGCCGATATTCGGTGCAGTTTGAGATCTCGAAAGCCGTAGTCCACCAAGGTGAGTACGGCGTCGGTGGCATATCCGTGACCCCAATAGTCAGCAGCGATAGCGTAACCGAGTTTGGCTGCTTGAACCCCGTCTAACCCGAGGCGAGCGAAGCCTACTACGCCACCATCCACAATATCTACTGCCAGATAGTATTCGCTTCGCGGCTCCTGTTTCGCCCGATTGAGAATCCCGTTCAGCATCTCCATTGCTAGCTCGCGAGAGCGCGCATCGAAAGAGAGTGATTCGGTCACCCGATCGTCCCCTACCACCGCTAATGCCCGATCAAGGTCGCTTGAACAGAATTCTCTGAGAATGACTTGTGAGCCGCTTAGCTGAATCGGATACATAAGAGTTGCTACCTCGCCAGCACGCGAACGGGTGTGAGCGCGTAGCTTTCGATGCGCTCTTGGAGATCGCGGGCTGTGGCACTGGTTGGTGTTTGGTTGAGCGCCCGGTGCACTCGATTCACCGAGTGAACGACCCCGTTGATTCGCTGTTCTGAGGGCAGATCGAGCACAGGCGCGAGTGCATCAGCGGCGCCATCGACCTCACCTCGGCCGATCCGTGCGATGGCCAGTGCGGCATGTGAGCCAGCAGCGTCACCGAACGCCCAGTGTGGATCAGCCGGGTTGGAGTAGGCGTCGACGGCCTGACGGGCGTAGTCGTCGGCAGCTGAGGACTCGTCAGGTAGCCATGCCAAGGCATCGGCGGCAAAGTAAAGTTGCCGGGGCCTGCTGAATGTGGCGATTCCGCCCATCTCATCCAATTCGTTCGGGTGCACCTGGTCCCAGGCTTGCTCGGCGCGTTCGATCGCCCCACGGGCCTGCTCGCCGTTGCCTAGGATCGCCCATGCCCGCGCCACGCTTGCGGCCAGCCACACCGTTGTTGTGTTGCCCGCTCGTTGGGCGTAAGCGTCCCCGCGCTGGGCGTAACGGATGCTGTCATGAGGTCGCCGCGCCCAGTAACAGATCAAGGATTGAAGGCCGGATATCCAGGCACGCAACCCATCATGGTCAGCCTGCTCGGCGCACAGCCACGCGGTGCGTGACTGCGCCAGTGCGGCATGCGGATCGGCCAGGTCATGTGACGCTTTGGCAAGTAGTCCGCCGAGCACCGCGCTCAGAAAATAGAGCTGACGAGCGTGGGTCGGCCGCTGTGGCCGTTCCAGCAGGCTGAATACCGTCTCTTGACCGGAGACCAGGTGACCGAGAATCTCTGGCAGCGGCCGCGCCGGATAAGCGCGCACCAAGTCTCGCACCTCGTCGTGGACCAATTGCAGCGACTCGTCCGACAACGTCTGAAGACTCGTCAGGAATCGCCGTGCCCGGTCGGCCGCCACGGTGAGCACCTCCGACGCCTCTGTACCACGCTTTGGCTCGTCGACAATGGGGAGATGACCGAGAGTACAGGGACCCAGCAGCTCATCGACTGGCCGGTTGAAGGTGTACTGGAGCGCCCGGCGGGTAGCTGGATTAGGTCGGTTGCCGGTTCGCTCGCCTCGAGCCAGGCGTCCCAGATGACGGCCGCTGAGCGAGATGCGGATGTCCTCGTGACTGTTAGCCGTCTTCACCACCAGATCGGCTGCCTCGTCCCAGGACAGCTGCCGCTGACGCACCAGCGCTTCCAGCAGAGTCCGTGGCGCTGGCTGCTCAGCCATCAGTCAGTCTCCTCTCCGCGGTGACCAACCCGACAATTCCGCCTGGCGTGTGGTGGTGCAAGCACCTGGTCCAGAGATGTCCGGTAGTGGTCCGACGCTGTCCAACCCCGGGCGTCGCATGGTCACAGCGAGTAACGAAACTCTTGGTGGCATGTGGACAGCTCGGGCAGGTGAGGTGAACAGCGATCCGTAGCCGGAGCGGCCGATTCGACTCACGGTGGGGCCGGGGTGTGCACCGACGGCCTTCGGCTCCGCCGTGTCCCACGTGACCGTACGGGTGGAGTGATGCGGTCTGAACGCTCCGAGTGAGGTATCGAATGCAGACTGACAGCCCGGATCTGGTGATCGCCAAACGGTTACTCGATCACCTGAAGGTGCTTGGATTCCAGTTCCAGCGCACTGCCCAAGGGGAGGATGGGGCGCTGGTGGGATACCGGATAAGTGATGACTACCTGGATCTCATCCACCTCGAAGGATTTAGTCGAGATTGCTTTGCTTGGCGAAAGCGCTCATCATCGCTGATCGTTCCAGGGAGCGGGCTAATCGAAAGAAGTACGGAAGGTGGCGCGCTTGATGTGATCAACGAAGTGCTGACGTGGCAGGCCGCAATCGGGATCCGGTCATGACGGTGGTGAGATACGATGGCTGACGGTCAACATGAAGACAAGAGCGACCGTGATGGACACGAGAAGAGTTACGATCACTCGAAGACCAAAGATGTGAGAGAATCCGGCGGCGGTAAACACGATAAGGACGACAAGGACAGTAAATGACTGATGTCGGCTCATCGTTGTGGGAGGAACTGTTCGGTGAGATACCGCGCAGAGACTTCATTCCGGACACCATCTGGATCGACGACGATTCCGGGGATGCGCTCGTGGCGTTGTCCAAACAGACTGATCCCGATCGCTGGCACGCCGCTGTGGCCGCGAATGCGCCCATCGTCACACAAGTCGACTTCGGAGAAGTGCGTTCTGGTCAGGCGGGTAGCGTTCCGTCCAGCTCGTGTAGCCAGCCCAGCATCGTCGCGGATATGCTGGAAGCTCTGGACGTGCTTCCCGGGCAGTCGGTGTTAGAGATCGGCACCGGCACCGGCTGGAACGCAGCATTATTATCGCGCCTGGTCGGTCGGCAAGGCCGGGTGGTCACGATCGAAGTGGATCCCCGCTTGGCGCAAGGCGCCTGCCACTCACTCACCAACGTGGGGTGCCACCCGCTCGTGATTACTGGAGATGGCCTCGCTGGATGTCCGTCTGGGGCTCCATACGACCGGGTGATCTCCACCGCCGCGGTTCGCGAGGCGGTACCCCGTGCCTGGCTCGATCAGCTTCGCCCGGGAGGACGGCTGGTCACTCCATGGGGAACGGACTGGTCCAACGGCGTCATGCTGACCCTCGACCTCACCGGCAGCGGCGTGGCCGGCGGCCGGTTCGCTGGTGACCTGGCGTTCATGCGTATTCGCAGCCAGCGCCGGGCGCTGTACGGCTGGCAGCCGGGAGTCGAGGATCTCGAGAATGCTCACACCAGCACCACCGAGTGCCGCGGGAGCGACCTGGATCGAATGCTGAACCCTGCCAAGGGCAGATTCGCCATCGGTGCCCGCCTTGCGTCCTGCTGCCTCGTGATCGGGTGGGATCAACATGGCGAACTCCATCACACCTTGGAGTTGGACGATGGAGCAACGAAGTCGTGGGCGCATCTGGACGCCAATCTCAATGATCCGGCTCCGTTCACAGTGCGCCAACTCGGGTCGCGCACGTTGTGGGACGAGGTCGAAGCCGCTTACGCCTGGTGGTACGAGCAAGGGGAGCCGGGGCCCGACCGGTTCGGCTTCCACAGCGACCAGGGGCGCCAGTGGGTCTGGCTGGACGAGCCCACCAACGTGGTCCGCCGGCTGATCTGAGCTCGGCGAGCCGTGAGCTCGACGCCATGGACGTTCCCGTTGGGACTCGGGGCGCTGGCGTCGAGCTCACGGCGCCCGGTACCCCGAGGGGGTTGGGCGAGTAGATCAAATGGCGCGCGTGGGGTGGGGGGA
>DASYAZ010000150.1:0-56805 GCA_036501085.1 Pseudonocardiaceae bacterium
CATCACCGCGGCGGGCCGCGCAGGCATCACCGCGGCGGGCCGCGCAGGCATCACCGCGGCGGGCCGCGTCCGAATCACCGCGGCGGGCCGCGCAGGCATCACTGGTCGGTTTCTCCGGCAGCCTCATCACTGTTCGAACCAGGTTACGGCGGCGAGCCGGCCGGTGACGCCCTCGCGGCGGTAGCTGTACAGCGCAGGGTCCTCGATCGTGCACCGGGGGTCGACCCCGACCCGGGCTACTCCAGCCGCTGCCAGCTGCCGCCAGAGCCCCGCTCGCAAGTCCAGACCCGCGGTGCCCTTGCGGGTCCGGCACGCACTGCCCGGAAGCCGCGCCTCCACCTCCGCCTGCATCTGCTCGGGCACCTCGTAACACTGCCCGCACGCGGAGGGCCCCAGCAACACCTCCACGTTCTCGATGCGCGCGCCGAGCCGGGCCA
This sequence comes from Pseudonocardiaceae bacterium, assembly GCA_036501085.1. GTDB lineage: Bacteria > Actinomycetota > Actinomycetes > Mycobacteriales > Pseudonocardiaceae. Next base: position 438 of record DASYAZ010000150.1, read on the forward strand.
TCGCTGCCAGCGCAGCGGGGAGCACGCCCGCCCGCGCCCCCACCCGTCCGGCGTGCACGGCGGCGACGATCTTCCGCACCGGATCCGCGAGCAGCACCGGCACACAGTCCGCAACCAGCACGGCCACCGCGAGCCGGGGTTGCGCGGTGACCACCGCGTCGCTGGCCGGAACCGGTTGCTCCCGGGGTCCCTCGACCACGGTAGCGACGTGGCCATGAACCTGTTCCATCCAGATCACCCGTTGCGGGGTGAGGCCGATGCCGGTGGCCAGCCGTTCTCGATTGGCAACCACCGCGTCGGGGCTATCCCCGACGTGCTCACTGAGGTTGAAGGACGCATACGGCGGCGCCGAGATCCCACCGTCCCGGGTGGTCACCACTCGCCGGATACGGACAGCGCTCACCGTCTCATGAACGGTGGGACGTCCACCTCATCGTCATCATCGAAATCATCGGTGACGGGCACTGCCCGGCCAGGCTTCCACCCACTGGGTGCGGATTGCCAGCTCGCCGGCCTCGGTGGACTCAGTCCGACCGAGCTGGCGGCCGGGAAGACCCCCGCCCCGCTCGATCCGGAACCACTGGCCGCGGCTGATCCGGATGTGGGCGTAGTGCCGGGGGCCTGAGTGCTCTGACCGACCTGCCCAGCCTGCCCGCTGGCCACCGTGCGCGCGGAGACCACCTTCGGGTCCACTTTCCGGTGCGAGGGCATCCCGGTGTCGAAACCAGCGGCGATCACCGTGACTCGCACCTCGTCGCCGAGCGAGTCGTCGATCACAGTGCCGAAGATGATGTTGGCTTCGGGATGCGCGGCGTCCTGCACCAGGGAAGCTGCCTCGTGGATCTCGAACAGGCCCAGGTCCGAACCACCCGCGATGGACAGCAGGACACCGTGCGCGCCCTCCATCGAGGCTTCCAGCAACGGTGAGTTGATGGCCTTCTCCGCCGCCTGCACCGACCGGCCCTCTCCCCGGGCCGAACCGATGCCCATCAGCGCACTACCAGCCCCGGACATCACGCTCTTCACATCGGCGAAGTCCAGGTTGATCAGCCCGGGCGTGGTGATGAGGTTGGTGATGCCCTGGACGCCGGACAGCAACACCTCATCCGCCGACCGGAACGCCTCCATCAGGCTCACGTTGACATCACCGAGTTGCAGCAGGCGATCGTTGGGAATCACGATCAGGGTGTCGCACTCGTTGCGTAGCTCGGCGATACCGTCCTCGGCCTGGCCCCCCCGCCGCCTGCCCTCGAAGGTGAACGGCCGGGTGACCACGCCGATGGTCAGCGCGCCCAACTTGCGAGCGATGCCGGCCACCACCGGTGCACCACCGGTACCCGTCCCGCCGCCCTCACCGGCGGTGACGAACACCATGTCGGCTCCCTTGAGAACCTCCTCGATCTCGTCGCGATGGTCCTCGGCTGCTTTACGGCCGACCTCAGGGTTCGCCCCGGCACCGAGCCCGCGGGTGAGTTCCCGCCCGATGTCGAGCTTGACGTCGGCATCAGACATCAGCAGCGCCTGGGCATCAGTGTTCACCGCGATGAACTCGACGCCGTTGAGCCCGACTTCGATCATGCGGTTCACCGCGTTGACGCCGCCGCCGCCGATACCAGCGACCTTGATCACCGCGAGGTAATTGTGCGGGGGCGTCATCACCATGCGTCCTGACTGTTCATCCCGCTGCTGACCATCACCGCGCGGCCTCCCTCATCCCTGCCAGCACCACACCGGCGTCCCGGTAATTCCCACTTTCCCCGGCGTGGCACAACTCTCAACCTCATCTCAAGGATTAGAGTTATGTCAGCTCTGTGTTCGGGGCGACGGTAGGCACCGTCACCGGCAGGGTCCAGCAGGCACGCCGGGCGAGCCGGCGATCTGGCCTGGCGAGTGTATGCGGCGGCAGTATTTGGCGACAGCAGGGTCGCGGCAGCCGGTCGGTCATGGCAGGTGCGCACTTCCAGATCGATGCGCCAGAGCGAGCAGGTCGCCGAGCACCCCACGTAAGAAGCGCGGTCTCCCGTGCCACCTCAGCTCGTCCGGGGGGACTGGAGACCTGGGGACTAGCCAGCCCTGGCATCACCCTCTGGACGGGCGAGGCAGGACGGCCTCACACGCGAGTCGCGCCATCGGGCCAGACCACCTTGACGGGTATCCCACGCCCGCGCGCGGCTGCCACGACATCGGCAGTACCCGAGTAACCCACGGAAGGATTGCCATCCCATACCGCAATGAGAGAATCAATAGAAGCAAGTAGTTCCTCACTCGCCGCCATGTACGCATCTCTATTAGATTTCTCAAATGGCAACGCCCGTACCATCCGGGCGCGCCCAATTAGATCATTGAACTCTGCTAGATTGTCGGGCTTGACCTTACGATCTCGATAATCGGCAGCTGGAAGGATCACCTCAATCGCGCCGCCGCACTCCAGCACAACCCTGGCGAAAATTTGATCGGAACCTTGCGCTAGACATGAGATGCCGACCACTTCGCGTTCGTTGCCGTCTTGCAGGACGTCACGGAGCGCCTCTGCGACGAGAGGAGTGCTCTCCCGAGAGAGGTTCATGTGACCGGTTATCCCAATGCGCGGCACGGTTACCCCTTCATTCATCTATTAGTGAGGGTCATCTCTTGGATGAGATCGCGAGTGTCTCGCACCACAGGACCTGCTCGTGTACCGTGACGCCTCCCGCCAACCTGAGTGCATATTGAGTGTGATCTTGAGTCTTGCGAACACATAGTGTTCGTGACGAGCCAAGTCGCAGTAGCGTCCACCGATTACGCCCACGAGCTCGGCGGCGTCACAACGTCGAACAGAACGAGGGTCACCGTCCGACGGGCGAAACCCCTCCAGATCTGCCGTGATCGGATCATTGGCTCTGCGCGAGCCGGTTATCGATGTAGTCGAGGGTGTCGCTCAACGTGGAAGGCATCTGCGGTCGCTCTCCGGGGTGGGCTACTGTGCGCCGCAACAAGCCCTCGGTTCGAACCGATGCAATCATGCCGACCATCGGTGCGACGTCTATCGCTACCCGCTCAGCCTCGGCCCACGAACCGGCGCGCAACAGCGCGCGGAGCAGGTTCGCCCGGTGAATGTATAGCGCCCAGCGAAAGTGCTCCCGATGCTCCGAGCGCTCCACCGCCGCCGCCAGGTGAGGAATTGCCCGGCTGTGGTCGCCTAGTGCCGCGTGAATCATGCCTTCGTGTCCAGCGAGCTCACGTTCATCGAACCACCACGACCACGCTGGGTCGCGCATGGTGGTTCCATCGGCGAATGCCGACCTGGCTCGGTCGAAAACCCGAAGTGCCGAGCCCGAGTCACCTAACGCAGCCAAAGCACGCGCGGCTCGCACGTCGAACAGCGCCCGAACACGGCCGGGCGGGTCTTGACCCCAGGTCATGCCTTGAGCGATCCGCAATGCCTCCCGGTTGCGGCCGGTGTGCACCGAGGCGAGCGCCTGGTTGGATAGCACGAACCACTCCATACTCGCGTCTCCCGCGATCCGCGCGAGGGTGAGAGCTTCCGCGTTGACCTGGCGGGATTCCTCGTGACGTGCAGCGTCGAATAGCAGCCAACCGGACAGCTCACCGATTTCAGCCGTGACGGCTTCCAGGTCACGTTCGGAAGCCGTCTCGTAGCGGCCTTCCCCGAGGATGCGTTGCGCTCGGCGGAAACTGCGCAGTGCCAACGGAGCAACGTCGGCGCCACCATGTAAGCCATCGAGCGCGACAAGGTGCTTGATCGTCGCGTGCAAGCTCTCCACGTAGTCAGCGCCAACCGGGGCGCCGTCGAATAGATCGATAACGGCCCGGGGCTCGGCGAGTAGTGGACGGGTGGCGGTGGACCTCGCGGCGAAGCCGAGGTCAGCCGGTGTCGCATTGAGTACGGCGCACAGGGCGTTGACATAGAGCTGCCGGGGACACCGGACAATGCCGCGTTCCAGTTTGCCGAGGTGGTTGGCGTCAAATGCGACACCGCGCCGCTTGCCGTCGTGGTCGGCAGCCCACAGCGCGACGGCTTCCGCCAGTTCATCACGGGACATGTGCGCGCCGGGAACGCGACGAGACGGGGCGCGTTCACGGGCCGCGCGAAGCAGCCGGTTCGGCGCAGGCACTGCAGGCACTACAGATACCCCTCCGTCGGTCGTGCCCTCATCCCATCTTCCCTCGAGGTTTCCCCGGCGCTTTCCCTCCTGATCCGGCACTCAATCAACCACGCTAACTCATCGACACACCACGACCAGCAAGAACCTCGACATGGGTGATCTCCACCTCGCCGATATCCGGGTACACAAGCCTGCTGGTAATCAAGGCCGGCGGGACCATCCTCCGGTTAGTGAAGGCAGGGATCGTATGGCAGTAAGACACGGCAAGCACGGCGCGGATGCTCCAGGCCCGGTGTCGTCATCTACTGCCCCGGGGGATCGCCCAGCACGAGTGTCTGCCCGGGGGAGCGCTGTGGGTGAGGTGCCTGTGGTGGCCCTGGTTCCCGCGCCCGCTTTCCCCAACAAGACTCCGGCTGGCCGCCATTTGCGAGATGTCCCCGAATCGACTCCTGGCGGCCAGCCGGTTCCAGTTCTGGTGCCCCCAGGGTGGGCAAGCTGCTCGGTGGATCAGCACTTACACCCGCTGGCCCCGGGAAACGCTCAGTGAGCGGGCGAGCGCGAGGAGCCTATGCCCGTTGGCGTGACGTGGTGATCCCGAGATGAACACCACTGTCGCCGAGGGCCCCGAGCTCAGAGCCGCGAAACGGCTGCTAGACCTCGCCACAAACCACGGCTTCGCCTTCCAGCGAGTCGCGCCGGGCCCGGATGGGCCGCTGTTCGCCCGGCGGAACACCATCGAACACCGCGACGAAATCTACCTCGGCGGGTTCACCGATTCCTGCCACGCAACCCGAGCCCGCAAGTCCTCCCTCATCGTGCCAAGCGGGCTGCCGATCACCGCACGCGTGGCCGGCGACGCGCTCACCGTCTTACACACAGTGCTCAGCGACTGGAATGTCTAACCCGCGACCGGCCACCGGGCCGCCACTAGCGACACAGATGACAACCGCGACGAGAGCCGCCAGGGATCATGCTTCCCATAGCGAGCAGCGCGTCAGCAAGCAAGACCGGCTCGGACAACACCATGGAGAGGAACTGACTATGTCCAAGCACGACCAGACTCGTGACGGCGGCAGGCCCAGGGGTGAGGTAGACCCATCGAAAATCGTTCATCCGAAGGATGAGGAAAAGGGCAAGCACGGCGGCGGCAGCAAGCGTGAAGACGAAGACGACAAGTGATCGAAGCACAGCGGGAACTGGCTGCCCGATTGGCCGACCGGTTGCCTGCCACATGGCGGGATGCCTACGAGGCCAACCCCCGGCACCTGTTCCTCCCCGATCGTGTCTGGCGGATGGTTGAGGAGCCACTGGACCGTGCAACCGACCCCGACGGCTGGCTCGCTTACGCCTACAGCGACGACTCGGTGATCACCCAGCTCCATGATGGCGCGGCGCATTCCGGACACGGCTACCCGATCAGCAGTTCCTGTTCCATGCCCGCCATCGTCTTTGCCATGCTGTCCTACCTCGACGTATCGCCCGGGCACCGGGTGCTGGAGATCGGCACCGGCACCGGGTGGAGTACTAGCCTGCTTTCCCATCGACTCGGCGATGATCAGGTGATCAGCATCGAAGTAGATCCCTCGATAGCAGGTTCCGCACGACGCAACCTCGCGAGAGTCGGCCGGTCGCCTCGGGTCGTGACCGGGAATGGAGCCGATGGTTATGCCCGCGCGGCTCCTTATGATCGGGTGATCGCTACCTGCTCGGTGCAGGCCGTGCCCCATACCTGGGTAAGGCAAACCCAGCCGGGCGGCATCATCCTCACGCCGTGGGGTACTACCTTCGACAACAGCGCCTTGCTCCGCCTGACTGTCGACGAGAACGGAGACCAGGCGGTGGGCCGCATCGTCGATTGGGCGATATTCATGTTTCTCCGCGCGCAACGGCCAAGGATCCCAGACGAACCAGACGACTTCGACGTTATCTCCGAGCGGTCTCGAACCGATGTTGATCTCGCCGACCTTCTCGGCGAGGATGCGCGATTCGGCATCGGCCTGAATGTCCCCGACTGCCGGCTGACCTGGGAACTGGGTGAGGACGGCTATCTGGAAACGCTCTGGCTTCTAGCACCCGATGCCTGGGCCTCAGTACGCAACCTAGAGGTTCGGCAAGCCGGAGTACGCCGACTCTGGGACGAAGCCACCGCTGGATACTCCCGGTGGCTGCAGTCCGGACGACCCTGCCGCGACCAGTACGGCGTGAGCGTCACACCCGATCGTCAGTATGTGTGGCTCGACCATCCCGCAAATCCGATATCGCCACTCCGTCTCGCATAGTTAGGCGATGGTCGGCAGGGTGGGACTGGACACGTCGTAGATCTCACCGGATTGGCTGAGCAACGGGCCGAGCACCGCGGCCTTGCGATCGCCCTGTTCCACACCGCCCCAGCGCACCTTCCGCTCCTTGCCTCGACGCCCGTCATCCAAGCGCAGCACGACATCGGCCGGAGATTTCGCGGATATCCAGCGCACCTGGACCCGCAGCCATTCGGGTAGCCCGCTCAATACCGTCAACGCTGCCACTGTGGCCGCGTCCCGCGGACCGGCCCGCTGCACCTGCAGTTCGGGCAAGCCGGGCGGCGGAGCGGGCACCACCGCGAAGTCGGTCCCGGTGATATCCACCAGGTGCACCGCATTGCCGCGGCGCAGGACCGCCACCGGAGTCCGTTCGATGACCTGGATCTGCACCGCGCCGTCCACACCACAACGCACCTGCACGTTCGCCACCCGGGGCAGGGCAGCCACCCGGTTGGCGATCGCCTGGGTATCCAGCCACAACATCGACGTCCCGAGCGGCACCGCAGCCACCGTGCGCACCACGTCGGCGGGCAGCTCCCGGGTGCCCAACACCTGCACCGAGCGAGCGTCCAGCAGGGACGTGCCGAGCAGACCCCACACCGCTCCTCCAATCAGGAGCAGCACCACCAGCCCCACGATCAGCCAGCGGCGCCGCCCGCGAACCGGCCGCGGTGCGGGGGGAACCCCGCTGGAGACACTGGCTTCGGCGCCGGGCTCGGTGCCCCGCGGCAGTGGTGGACCGTCATGATCACCATCCGGGACGGGCCCGCCCCCGGTGGCCCGGTTGATGCGCTCGGTTTGACGATCACGAGGTGCCCGGACCCCGCCACGGCCACGGTTCGGGGTGCTGCGCTCCCGGGTAGCGGCCGAGGGACGCTGGGTGTTGCGCCGGGGGCCGTGCCGCCCACCGGAGGCCCCGAGGCCACCGGCCTTCGTCACGGCCCCGCCACCCGGGAGGCGGAAGCCGCCGGGCCGGGGCAGCGGCGCGCCAGCTCGGCCAGCAGCTCCGGGCCCAGCGCGGTCACGTCCCCGGCTCCCATCGTGATCACCACGTCACCAGCCCGGACCAGATCGGCCAGCCGCGCCGGCACGTCGGCCCGGCGCGGCTCGTAGTGCACGCAACCGCCGGCCAACGGCACCGCCCCGGCGATCATCCCCCCGGTGACACCGGGCACCGGCTCCTCTCTGGCCCCGTAGACATCCAGCAATAGCACCACGTCGGCCAGCCCCAGCGCGGCGGCGAAGCCGGCCGCGAAATCCCGGGTGCGGGAGTACAGGTGCGGCTGGAAGGCCACCAGCAGCCGACCCTCCCCGACCACCTGGCGAGCACCACGCAACGCGGCGGCCACCTTCGCCGGATGGTGGGCGTAATCGTCGTAGACCCGCACGCCACCGGCCTGCCCCTTGAACTCGAACCTGCGGCGGACGCCGCGGTAGCCGGCCAGGCCGGCCAGCAACCCCGGCAGCGGCGCGCCCAGCTCCACCCCAGCCAGCAGAGCGGCGAGCGCATTGCTGGCCATGTGCTCGCCGGGCACCGGGATCTCGAGCCGCACCCGGCACTCCAGCCCGTCCGATCCGGTCAGCGCCACCATCGCGGTACCCCGGTCCCCCTCGGGGGCGTAGGACAGCAGCCGGAGGTCCTCCGACCCCTGCCCGGCTGCGCTCGCCGCCCGGCCATACCGGCGTACCCGCACCCCGGTTCCGGCGGCCCGGAGGGCCAGGGCAGCCGAGCCCGAGTCATCGGCATTGGCGATCAGCACCGCACCCGCTGGCAGCCCGGCCACGAAGGCATCGAAGCTGGCCATATAGGCCTCGATGGTTCCGTGATGGTCGAGGTGGTCGGCCTCCACATTGGTGACCACGGCCACGCCGGGCGCGTAGGCCAGGAACGTGCCGTCGCTCTCGTCGGCCTCGGCCACGAAGGTGTCACCACTGCCGTGGTGGGCACCGGATGCGGAGCCGGTGAGCTCCCCTCCGATGAGGAATGACGGGTCGGCGCCGCAGTGTTGCAGTGCGACCGTGAGCATCGATGTGGTGGAGGTCTTGCCAGCGGTCCCGGTGACGCACACCACCCGGTAACCGGACATCAGGGCGGCCAGCGCCGTGGATCGGTGGATCACCGGGATGCCCCGGCGGGCACCTTCGAGGAGCTCGGGATTGTGCGGATCGGTCTGGTGCACCGCCTTGGTGCTGACAATCGTGGTGGGACCGGCACCGAGCTGGTCGAGGTTGGCGGCGGCGTGCCCGACGCTCACCTTGGCACCCAACGCTCTCAAGGCGCGCAGCCCGGGCGAGTCCTTCGCGTCCGAACCGGACACCGCGCCGCCGCGGGCCAGCACGATCCGGGCCACCCCGCTCATCCCCGCACCACCGATCCCGATCAGGTGGACACGGGCCAGTTGCGGGGGCAATGCCGGTGGGAGCGTAGCTCCCACATCGGCAGTCCCCGCCGTCACCGGGCGACCTCCAACACGATCCCGGCGAGTGCGTCATCGGCGTCCGGGCGGCCGGCCAGCCGGGCCGCCGCGCTCATCCCCTCCAGACGGTGCGAGTCGGTGAGGATGCCCACGACTTCCTTGACCACCCTGGCCGGCGTGAGATCAGCGTCGTCGACCAGCACCGCCCCCCCGGCCTGCACCACAGGGCGGGCATTGAGCGCCTGCTCCCCGTTGCCGTGCGGCAGCGGCACGTACAGCGCGGGAAGGCCGACGGCGGACAGCTCCGCGACGGTCATCGCCCCACACCGGCAGATCGCCAGGTCGGCAGCGGACAGCGCCAGGTCCATCCGCTCCAGGTAGGGCACGGCGATGTAGGGCGGTGCGCCCTCCACCGGGGTCACCTGCACGGTGTTGCGCCGCCCGTAGGCGTGCAGCACCCCGATCCCGGCGGCGCCGAGCTCGGCTGCCGCCCCGGACACCGCAGTGTTCAGCGAGCGGGCGCCCTGCGAACCACCGGTCACCAGCAACGTCGGTGCCTGGGTGTCCAGGCCGAAGTGGACTCGAGCCGGGACTCGCAGCGCGGTCCGGTCGAGCGAGGAGATGGCTTGCCGCAGCGGGATCCCGATCACCTCGGCGCCAGGCAGCCCGCTACCGGGTACCGCAGCCAGCACCCGGGCGGCCCAGCGCGCGCCGACCTTGTTGGCCAGTCCGGCTCGGGCGTTCGCCTCGTGCACCACGATGGGGACCCGGCCCCGGGCGGCGAGGTAGGCGGGCAGCGCGACGTACCCGCCGAACCCGACCACCACATCCGCGTTGACCGCGTCCAGGATCTGCTGTACCCGGCGCACCGCGGCCCGGATCCGTACCGGCAGCTTCACCAGGTCCGCGGTGAGCTTGCGCGGCAGCGGCACAGCGGGGATGAGCTCCAGCGGGTAGCCCCGCTGGGGTACCAGGGTGGTCTCCAGCCCGCGCTCGGTACCCAGCGCGGTGATCTGGACCTCCGGTACCGCGCGGCGCAGCGCGTCGGCCAGGGCCAGCGCCGGCTCGATGTGCCCGGCGGTCCCGCCACCGGCGATCACGACGGAAATGGGCCTGCTGCCCGGTGAGCCGGCCACTGTCACCGCCTGCTCCGGCCGGCTGGGGGGTAAGGCACCGGCGAGCGCAGCGTGAGCAGCTGGGGCAGCCCCCTGGCACGTCCCTGGGGAGGTGCCCCGGCCTGCTGGCGCAACGCGGACACCGCCTGCGGTTCGTGCCGGGCGAAGTTCGCCAGCAGCCCGAAAGTCAGCATCGTCATGGCGATGGAGGTGCCGCCGGAGGAGATCAGTGGCAGCGGGATCCCGGTCACGGGCAGCAGGCCGACCACGTACCCGATGTTGATCGCGGCCTGGCCGACCAACCAGGCGGTCACGGTAGCGGAGACCAGCTTGATCCATGGATCGGTGTTGCGCGCGGCGATGCGGATCCCCGCATAGGCCAGCGTGCCGAACAGCAGCAGCACCACGAGGCAACCCAGAAAACCCAGCTCCTCCCCGATGATCGCGAAGATGAAGTCGTTGTGCGCGTTGGGCAGGTAATCCCACTTGGCACTGCCCTGCCCCAACCCGACTCCCCACCAACCTCCATCGGCCAGCGAGAACACCGCCTGGCGGGCCTGGTAGGCAGCTCCCTGCGGGTCTTTACCCGGGGTCAGGAAGGAGGTGATCCTGGCCGATCGGTAACCAGCGAGGCTGGCCAGCACCATCGCACCCGCGACCGCGGCGACGAAGATCGCGCCGAACAGCTCGCGAGGAGCCCCCGCGAACCACAGCAACGCCAGCAGCACGATAGCCAGCGTGATCGTGGTGCCCAGATCCGGCTGCAGCATCACCAATGCGAACACTACGACCGCCATCGGCACCAGCGGCACCAGCAGGTGGCGCCACTGGTGCAGCAACGCCCGTTTGGTGATCAGTACGTGGGCACCCCACAGGGCCAGGGCGAGCTTGGCCGGCTCGGAGGGCTGCAGGGACATCGGGCCCAGCCGCAACCATTTCTGCGCACCGTTGATCTCGGCACCCAGTGGGCTGAGTACCAGTGCCAGCAGTACCACGCACACCAGCAGGAACAACCCGCTGGTGCCGCGCAGCATCCGTACCGGCAGCCGCATCGCCAGCCAGAACAGCCCCAGCCCGAGCACGCAGTAGGCCAATTGCTGGGCGAACACCGCATACGAGGAGCCCGCCCTGGTGTAAGACTCCACGTTGGATGCTGAGAGCACCATCACCAGGCCGAACAGGGTCAGCAGCCCGAAGACCGCGAGCACCAGGTGCAGCGAGGTGAGCGGCCGGGCCAGCCAGGCGGTGAGGCGCTCGCGAGCGGTGGCGACCCCGCTCACCGCAGGTCGGGCTGCCGCAGACCGGTCCGCGGCGGGCCGGCGCGCCGAGACCCCCGGCCGGGTGGAGCTCCTCACCGCAGATCGCCCAGCGCGGCGACGGCGGCGGCGAATGCCCGGCCACGATGCGCGTAGTCACGGAACATGTCCATCGACGCTGCCGCCGGCGCGAGCAGCACCACATCACCCGGGCTGGCCAGCTCGGCTGCCGCGCTCACCACCTCCGTCATCGCACCATCGTCCCTCGAATCCACTACCCGTACCGGGAGGCTGGGTGCGTGTCGCGCCAGCGCGGTGGCGATCACCCCACGGTCGGCGCCGAGCAGCACCGCGCCCACCAGCCGGTCCCGAGTGCCGATGACGAGCTCGTCCACGTCAACGCCTTTGAGCAAGCCGCCGGCCACCCAGATCACCCGGCGCCGGGCCAGCAGCGCGGCCCGCGCCGCATGCGGGTTGGTGGCTTTGGAATCGTCGACGTAACACACTCCGCCGTGCTCGCCCACCGGGACACCGCGATGCTCGCCCGGGGTGAACGCGCGCAGTCCCTGGGACACGGCCTGCGCTTCGACCCCGATGCAGCGGGCCAGGGCGGCGGCGGCCAGCGCGTTGGCGAGATTGTGCCGCCCGCGCGGGCGTACCTCGGTGACCCGGGCCAGGACCGTGCCGCCGGACCGAGCGGCGTCATCGCCGAAAGCCCGGTCCACCAGGTGCTCGCCCAGGACGCCCAGCTGCCCGCCGGCAGGGGCACTCGTGGTGAACGCGACCCCGGCCCGCCCAGCGGCCAGTCGCGTCGACCACTCATCGTCGGCGTTGGTCACCACAGTGGTACCCGCGGCATACACGGTGCCCTTGGTGGCGGCATATTCGGCCATGCTGCCGTGCCAGTCCAGATGGTCCGCGGAGACGTTGAGCACCACGGCGGCCCGCGGACCCAGCTGCGGCGACCAGTGCAGCTGGAAGGACGACAGCTCCACGACGAGCACGCGGTAACCGGCGCGCACCGCGTCCAGCACCGGGAGCCCGTTGTTGCCGCACGCGACTGCATCGACCCCCGCGGCGCGCAGTATCGACTCGAGCATGCCCACCGTGGTGGTCTTACCGTTGGTGCCGGTGACCACCAACCACTCGGACGCGCCCCGACCCAACCCCGATCGGGTGCCGGATCGGGCGCAGTCGACCCAGCGGGCCAGCGCCACATCGCCGATCACCGGCACGCCGGCGCGCTGGGCCGCCAGCAGCACCGGGGTATCCGGCCGCAGGCCGGGGCTGGTCACCACCAGGTCGGTGCCCGGCGGCGGGACCGTCAAACCGGTGGCCACCCGCGCCGCACTCTCCAGCGGGGTGCCGGCCAGTGCCTGCAGCTGTGCCGGGGAGGAGTCCGTGATGGTGACCTCGGCACCCAGGCAGGCCAGGAACCGGGCCACGGACACTCCGGTGACCCGGGCTCCGGTGACCAGCACCCGGGCCCCGGCGAGATCCCCGGGAAACTCCGCACCAACGCCGCTGATCGGCGCGAACACCCGCCTCACCCCCCAGCTGCGTTGAGCCATTCGCTGTAGAACACGCCGGCTCCCAGCGCGCAGCAGATGGCGGCGAGCAACCAGAACCGGATGATGACGGTGGTCTCCGGCCAGCCCGCGAGCTCGAAGTGATGATGGAAGGGCGCCATCCGGAACGGCCGGCGCCGGGTGGTCCGGAACACCGCGACCTGGATCACCACCGACAGCGCCTCCACCACGAACAGCCCTCCGATCACCACGAGGAGCAGCTCGGTGCGGGTCACCACGGACAGGCCGGCGAGCAGCCCACCGATGGACAGCGATCCGGTGTCCCCCATGAAGATCTTCGCCGGGGGGGCGTTCCACCACAGGAAGCCGATACACCCACCGACCGCGGCGGCCGCCACCACGGCAACATCGAGCGGATCCCGCACGGTGTAGCAGCCGGGAACCGCATTGGTATTGCAATCCTGCGTGTACTGCCAGAACGACACGATCGCGTACGTCGCCAGCACCATGGCGGCCGACCCCGCGGCCAGCCCGTCCAGGCCATCGGCCAGGTTCACCGCATTCGACCAGGCGGACACCAGCAGGTAGCTGAACACCACGAACCCGATGACGCCGAAGGACACCACCGCCACATCCCGGACGAACGAGAGGTGGACCGACGCCGGTGAGATACCGTCGGTGTCCCGGAATCCCATCGCCAGGATGCCGAAGAGCACCGCAGCGAGCAGCTGCCCGACCAGTTTCGCGGTCTTGTTCAAGCCCAGGTTGCGCTGCCGGCGAATCTTGATCAGATCATCCAGGAAGCCGACCGCGCCCAGAACGGTGGTCAGCAACAGCACTAGCAGGGCCGATGCGGTAGTGCCGTGCCGGGTGACGGTGAGATGCGCCACCAGGTAACCGCTCCACATGGCGAGCAGGATGGCGACCCCGCCCATGGTGGGCGTGCCCCGCTTGCTCTGGTGGGTCAGCGGCCCCTCCTGCCGGATCTCCTGCCCGAATCCCTGCCGGGTGAACAGCCGGATGAGGTACGGGGTGAACAGGATCGAGGCGAGCAGCGCGACCCCGGAAGCGACCAGGATGGTGCTCACCGGACGTGCTCCTCGTTCGCTCCGGCTCCAGCACTGGTCCGGTCGAGCAGACCTTCGGCGATTCGTTCCAGCCCGGCCGCCCGGGACGCCTTGATCAACACCACGTCGCCCGCGGCGAGCTCACTGCGCAGCAGCTCCAACGCGGCGGGCACATCAGCCATCAGAAACGGCTCCGAATCACCCGGGCCGGCCTTGACCGCACGGTAGAGCTGCCGGGCGTGCTCACCCACCACCACGAGCCGGTCGATGCCCAGGCTCACCGCCAGGGCACCGATCTCCCGGTAGGCGTGCTCGGTGGCCGGGCCCAGCTCGCCGAGCGAGCCGAGCACCGCCCAGCTGCGGTGGCCGGTACCGGTCATCGCCACCAGCGCCCGCAGAGCCGCCGCGACCGATTCCGGGTTCGCGTTATAGGCGTCGTTGACCACCCGCACCCCGTCGGGCCGGTCAGTGACCTCCATCCGCCAGCGTGACCTTGGCCGGTACGACCCGAGCACGGTGGCGACACCCTGGGGGGTAGCACCCAGCTCGAGAGCCACGGCGGCCGCGGCCAGCGCGTTGGACACCTGATGCTCACCGGGGACGCCAAGCCGCACCGGTGCTTGCCCGGCGGCGCTGACCAGGTGAAACGACGGGCAACCGCGGGCATCCAGGGTCACGTCGGTCGCGCGCACCTGCGCCGCCGGGGAGCGACCGAAGCGGACCACCCGGGCTGCGGTGCGCCGGTCCATCGCAGCGACCACGGCGTCATCGGCGTTGAGCACCGCGACCCCGCCGGTCGGCAGCGCCTCGACCAGCTCACCTTTGGCGGCCGCCACCGCTTCCCGGCTGCCGAACTCACCGAGGTGGGCTGAGCCGACGTTGAGCACCACCCCGATCGACGGGGGGGCCACCCGGCACAGTGCCGCGATCTGAGCGGGCCCGCGCGCGGAGAGCTCCAGCACGAGGTGGCGGGTCGTCTCGTCGGCCCGCAGCGCGGTCCAGGGATGGCCGAGCTCGTTATTGAACGACCCCGGCGGGGCGACGGTGTCCCCGAGCGGGGACAGCAACGCGGCCACCATGTCCTTGGTGGAGGTTTTCCCGGACGAACCGGTCACCCCGATCACCTGCAAGCCGGTTCGGCTCAGCGTGCACACTACCGTCCTGGCCAGCGCGGCGAGCGCGCTGAGCACGGCCGCACCCGCACCGTGGGTGTCGCCGGCGAGCGCGTAGGCGCTGGAGACCGGACCACGGGCCGGTGGCGCGAGCACTGCGGGCCCCTCGACCGGCCTAGCCGCGAGCACTCCGGCCGCCCCCGAGGCGAGCGCTGCCGCGACGAAGTCGTGCCCGTCGGTGCGGGTTCCGGGCAAGGCGACGAACAACCCGCCCGGCCCCACCCGCCGGGAGTCGAACTCGACCCCACCGGTGATCACTTCGGTGCCCGAGCAACCGTGCAGGACCCCACCCACCGCACTGGCGACGTCCTGCAGGGTCAGCGCGATCACCCGGTCACTCCGGGCATCCGGTCGAGCGCCGCGGCGAGCACGTCGGCATCGGCGAAGGGGCGGGTGATGCCATCGCGTTCCTGGCCGGTCTCGTGGCCCTTGCCCGCCACGATCACCGCGTCACCGGCCCGGGCGCGGGCCACCACGTGCTCGATCGCCGCTGCCCGGTCGGCGATCTCGACCACCTCGGCGGTGCCGGCCGCGGCACCGCCGAGCAGCGCGGCACGCAGCGCAGCCGGATCCTCGCTGCGCGGGTTGTCGTCGGTGACCACCAGCAGGTCGGCCCGGCACGCCGCTTCGGCACCCATCAGCGGCCGCTTACCGGCGTCCCGGTTCCCACCGCACCCCAGGACCACCAGCAGCCGTCCAGGCACCTGGGCTCGCACCGCGTCAAGCAGCGCAGCCACCGAGGCAGGCTTGTGTGCGTAGTCGACCAGCGCAAGGAAATCCTGGCCACGATCCACCCGCTGCATCCGGCCCGGCACCTCGGTGCTGGCGATGCCACGGGCGAGGAGAGCCGGATCGGCTCCGGCGGCGTGACCGACCGCCAACGCGACCAGCGCGTTGGTCACGTTGAACGCTCCAGGTAACCGGAGGGTCACCGGCACGGTGAGCCCGCCGGGCCCGTGCGCCAGGAACGTCTGGCTCCCACTCTGCTGGGTGACGGGGTCCGAGGCGCGCCAGGCCGCCTCGACGGGCCCGGTGCCGGTGCGGGAGACGGTCACGGTCTCGCCGGTGACCAGTCGCCGCCCCCAGCCATCGTCGATGCACACCACCTCGATACCGGCCCGCCCGTCGAACAGTTTCGCCTTGGCGGCGAAGTAGTCCTCGAAATCGGCGTGGAAATCCAGATGATCCTGGGACAGGTTGGTGAAGGCGCCGACCGCGAACCTGGTACCGGCCACCCGGTCCAGCGCCAGTGCGTGGCTGGAGACCTCCATCGGCACGTGCGTGATGCCCCGTTCGACCATCACTGCCAGCAGCGCCTGCAGTTCGGGTGCCTCCGGCGTGGTCTTCACGCTGGGTTGCTGCTCGTCCCCGATCCGCAGTGCCACCGTGCCGAGCAGGCCGGTGACGGCCCCCGCGGCCCGCAAACCCGCTTCCAGCAGGTATGTCACAGTCGTCTTACCCGCGGTGCCGGTGATGCCGAGCACCGCCAGCCGGGTGGAGGGAGCGCCGTAGATACGGGCGGACACGGCACCGAGCACCGCCCTGGGGTCCGGGTGCACCAGAACCGGGATCCCCGCATCAGCCAGCGCCGGGCGGGCGGCACCGGCGGGGTCGGTGAGCACCGCGGCAATGCCGGCGTTCAACGCGACACCGGCGAAATCGGCACCGTGCGGGTTGCCGGGGGTCAGGCTGGGAAGCGCTACGAACAAGTCCCCCGGAAGCGTCTGCTGGGCACGCAGCGCGACGCCTGTCACCGCAACGTGCTGCGGTGCCTGACCGGAGGCCGATTCGGCGGAGCACGCGATGGTCCCGCCGGCCAGCTCAGCGAGCACGGTCAACAGGGTCGGCGCGGTGTGCGACGGCCGCAGCGGCGTCTCAGCCAACAAGCGAGTCACGGGAACAGTCACGATCCGGGGTCGGGTGCGCATGGAACTGGTGCCCAGCGGGCACGAAGGCTACCGGCGATGCCCTTCGTGATCGGGAGCGGACCCTCGGTGAAGGCTGGGGTCAGGGCTGGGGTCATGGCCGGGGGTCAGGGCAGCGTGAGAACCGCAGGTGGGCTGGGTACTGCGGAGAGCGGGATCTGGTAGCGACCAGCGAGGTAGGAGGCGATGTCGTGGAACAGCGGAGCTGCGCTGCCGGTGGCCGGGTTGTTCAGCACGATGCCCACCACAAAGCGTGGCGAGTCGGCAGGCAGGATCCCGGCGAAGGTGATCCAGTAGCTGGAGTTGCTGTAGCAGCCGCAGCGGGGATTCACCTGCTGCGCGGTGCCCGTCTTTCCCGCGATCTGGTAACCGTCCAGCGCGGCCTCCAGGCCGGTGCCCCGCTGGCCTGGTGCGTCCTGCACCACTGCGCGCAGCATGTCCCGCACGGTGCTCGCGGTCTGCGGGCTGACCACCTGCACTCCGGCCGGTCGCGGTAGCACGGTCCTGCTGCCGTCCGGAGCGATCTCCGCGCTGACGATGCGCGGCGGGACGCGGACCCCGTTGTTGGCGATCGCCTGGTACATGCCGGCCATCTGCAGCAAGGTCATCGACAGGCCCTGCCCGATGGGAAGGTTGGCGAACGTGCTTCCCGACCACGTGTCCCGGGGCGGCACATCGCCGCCGCTCTCCCCCGGCAGGCCCACGCCGGTGCGCTGTCCCAGACCCAGGCGCCGCAACATGTCCACGAATCGATCCGCACCGACGCGTTGCGCGGTGAGCAACGTGCCGATGTTCGACGACTTGGCCAGCACTCCGGTGAAGGTGAGGTTCAACATGCCGTGCGGCCACGCGTCACGAATGGTCCGGTCGGCGACCCGCAGCTCACCGGGAACCCGCAATGGCGTATCCGGCGCCACCACACCGTCCTGGATGGCCGCAGCGGCCGTGACCACCTTGTTCACCGAGCCGGGTTCGAAGGGCGCCGAGACCGCCGGGTTGCCCAACGACTCCGGGGTGGCGGCAGCGAGATTGTTCGGATCGAAGCTGATGTCGTTCGCCATCGCGTAGACCTCGGCGGTGCGGGCATCGAGCACCACCACGCTGGCCCCTTTGGCGCGGTATTTCCGCGCGTAGTCCCGGAGCATCTGGGCCACCGTGAACTGCAGGTCGGAGTCGATGGTGAGTTCCAGGCTCGAACCGGGTACCGGCGCCCGTTCGGCGCGCTCACTACCCGGGATGATCGCATCCGAGCCTTCCGCGGTGTCCACCACACGGCGGCCGTCCCGGCCCGCCAGCAGGGTGTCGTCGTAGCTCTCCAGGCCGGCCAGGCCCCGTACCTTGCGCTCGTCGGCCCGCCAGTTGGCGACCCCCAGGATGTTGGCCGCGAGCTCACCGCCCGGGTACTGCCGGATCTCCCGGTGCTCGGCGCTGATCTCGGGGAAATCCTGCTGGATCGCCCTGGCCTGGGCCGGGGTCACCAACGGCGCCAGCAACACCGTGGTCTGATCGCTGCGCAGCTTGTCCAGGACCTCCTGCTCGGTCACCGCCGGCCCGAGCACCTGAGCAACCCGGCGGGCCATCGCCTGCTTGTGTGCGTCCGGGTCGGCCCGGACGCCACGCTGCTCGGCGATGATCCGTCGTGGCTGGGCGTACAGCGCGTCGGCTGCCACGCTGAATGCCAGCGGCGTGCCGTTGCGGTCCGTGATCGAGCCGCGCTGGGCCGGCAGCGTCTGCACGGTGGTGCGCTGTTTCGCGGCCTGGGCCGAGAGCTCGGCCGCCTGCACACCCTGCACCGTCGCCAGCTTGAGACTGACGGCTACCAGAGCAAGGATCAGCACGACCCGGCCCAGGCCCAGCCGGCCACCCATCCCGGTCGAGGGCGAGCGCCGGCCTCTCCGGTGCTTGGACCGGCGAGCCACCCGGGAGGCCCGTGCTGCGGTCACCTTGCCCATCAGCGGCCATCCGGGGGTGCCGGGGCGGGTCCGGTTCGGCCAGGCACCCCGGGGGCTGGTGCCGACGGCGCGGGAGGGATCGCCACCGGAATCGGTGCAGCCGGAGTGGCCGGTCCCCCCGCTGCAGGCGGACCGGCAGGTGCTGCTGGTGGCACAGCAGCGACCCCGGCAGGCGGGATGGCCGGCGCCGCTGGTGGGGCGTTCGGCGCCGCTGGCGGCACAGCCGGCGGCAAGGCAGGCGCTGGCAACGGTGGTAGCGCAGCGGCGACAGCTCGGTGCGGATGGCCGACCAGGACGACCGAGCCGTCCGGGTGGACCACTAATCGGGCCGGGTCACCGGCCGGCACCATTCCCAGCTCACGAGCCCGGCGAGCCAGCTCGGGGGCGGTCTCCAGGGTGGCGACCTCGCGGCCCAGGCTCTCCGAGCGCTCCGTCAGGTTCCTGGCTACCTTCCGCGCGTTCTCCAGGTGGTAGGAGTCCGCGGTGGCGGCCGTGGACAACCACAGCGTGGCCACCAGGGTCACCCCCAGCAGCGCCATGACCAGCATCACGAACGGTGTGCGGCCGGCGTCCGCGCTGCCAGGAGCGGCCTGGGCCCCGGTGCGCTGGGCGCGCCGGGCGTAGGCGCGGGCCACGGCCGGTGAGCGTCCCCGCTGCGCATCCGCGTCCCGGCCGGCATCCCGACGGCGGGCGGGAGCGGCGGTGCCGCCACGGGCCGGGAGCGCGCTGCGGGCCGGAGCCGTCACGAGGCCGGCCCCCGTGAGCCGGATCCAGGCTCGGGGACAGGCGCGATGCGCTGCACTGCCCGCAATCGCACCGACGCCGCCCGTGGGTTGGCCGCGATCTCGGCCGGGCTGGCTCGCTCCGCCCCGCGGGTCACGGCGCGCAGCTGGGGTTCGTGACCCGGCAGCTCGACCGGCAGGCCAGCCGGGGTGCGGGACGCGGTCAGCTGCGCCATCGCCTGCTTGACGATCCGGTCTTCCAAGGAGTGATAGGCCATCGCCACCAGGCGACCGCCGAGCGCTAACGCAGCCAATGCGGCGGGCAGTGCCGAACGCAGCGCGGCCAGCTCGCCGTTGACCTCGATGCGCAACGCTTGAAAGGTCCGCTTGGCGGGGTGGCCACCGTGGCGCCGGCTGGCCGCCGGCACATTCTGGTAGATGATCTCGACGAGTTCGGCGGTGCTTTCCAGCGGTTGGTGGGCTCGCTGTGCCACGACTGCCGCAGCGATCCGGCGGGCAAAGCGTTCCTCGCCGTACTCCCGCAGGACCCGGGTGAGGTCAGCCTGCGAGTAGCTGTTGAGCACCTCAGCGGCGGTGAGCCCGGCACCGGGGTCCATCCGCATATCCAGTGCGGTGTCGCGGGCGTAGGAGAAGCCGCGCTCCACGGCGTCGAGTTGCAGCGAGGACACCCCCGCATCGAGCAGGACACCATCCACGCGCGGGATGCTCAGGCGCTCCAGCACGGCGGCCAGCTCGTCATAGACCGCATGCACCAGATGGGTGCGCCCAGCATGGGCCTGCAACCGGGCGCCGGCTACGGCGAGTGCTTGCGGGTCGCGGTCAATGCCGACCAGGGTGAGCGCGGGGTGGGCATCGAGCAGCGCGGCGGCATGCCCACCCAGACCCACAGTGGCGTCGAGCACCACCGCCGGTCGGCCGGCCAGGGCGGGTCCGAGCAGCTCAAGACACCGGTGCAGCAGGACAGGCTCGTGGAGCGGAGCCCCACCGGGCCGATGCCCGGCAGGTGGGTGTTCAGCCACCAGCAACCCCCCTCCGCTCACACCCGCCTCCTCGCATCCCGCCTCTTCGCTTCTCCGTGCACCACGCTGTCGCACGGCACAGCCGGGATTGCCGGTGCGGTATCAACCCCCTCCCGGTACCGCCAGGTCTCCGCCCGGTGCCAGAACCTGGCGCCGGGGAAGGTGCGTCAGGGCTCCGCTGGTCCGTGTTTGTTTGCGCTGTTGTGCGCTACCGGACGGAGGCCTCGCAGTACCGGGTCACATCACGCCGGGCAGCACCTCTTCCTGCGCCTGGGCGTACGACTCCTCGTGTTCCTCCAGGTAGCGCTCCCACGCCGTGCTATCCCAGATCTCCAGCCGGTTGATCGCCCCGATGACCGCGCATTCCTTGCTCAGCCCGGCATAGCGCCGCAGCTCGGGTGCGATGGAGATGCGACCCTGCCCGTCCGGGCGTTGCTCGTCGGTGCCGGCGAACAGGTAACGCTGGTAGGCCCGCACCGCCTCGTTGGTGAACGGCGCCTGCGCCACCTTGCGCGCCATCTCCTCGAATTCGGCCCGGGGGAAGACATAGAGGCAGTGGTCCTGCCCTTTGGTGACCATCAACCCCCCTGCGAGCGCGTCACGGAACTTGGCCGGCAGCGTCAGCCGGCCCTTGTCGTCGAGCCGGGGTGAGTGCGTGCCCAGGAACACAGCCACCCCACCTCCGGGTCCGGCGGACCGGCGATGGAACCCGTTCGCTCCACCGCGGGCCACCCTACCCCACTTTCTGCCACTGTCAACGCGAACACACCTCTCACCAGCGCGGTGATACGCGAAACCAGCAGCTCACAAGCAACGTGCGCCGGTGGGGAAGCTATGCCCGCAGCGGGGTCCCGCAGCAGGCTCAGCGCACCTGACGCCCGCTCTGGCGGGTCCGTCGGGACGCGCGGGGAGCGTCGGGGACGCGCAGTGGGGGAAGTGGGGAGGCAGGTCGGGACGGACCGTCGCCGTCCTGATGAGGTCCCCCGACGGCGAAGACCCTCCCGCCGAGTGGCCGACGAAACCGGGTTTGACAGACTCTGGCGCAACGCTGGAGTGCCACCGACTCCGGATGCCCCAGCGACCCCGGGAAATGGTCAGGAGATCGCGTGTGAGCCTGCGAGATCTGCTCAGGATCGAGCCATGAACTTCCGAGATCTCCGCTCGCCGCACGAGGGTAACGTGCATGCCGTCGCCGAACGGATCATGGGCAATATCGAACGGATCCTGGTCGGCAAACCCTATGCGGTCCGGACAGCATTGATCACCCTGCTCGCCGAGGGACATCTGCTGGTAGAGGATGTGCCCGGAGTAGGGAAAACATCACTGGCCAAGGCGCTGGCCCGCTCTCTCGACTGCACCGTGACCCGGATTCAGTTCACACCGGATCTGCTGCCCAGCGATATCACCGGGGTATCGGTGTTCAATCGCAGCACCGGGGACTTCGAATTCCGGCCTGGGCCCGTTTTCGCGAATGTGGTGGTGGGCGATGAGATCAACCGGGCCTCTCCCAAGACCCAGTCGGCACTGCTGGAGTGCATGGAGGAGCGCCAGGTCACTGTCGATGGGCACAGCTACCCGCTGACCGGTCCGTTCATGGTGATCGCTACCCAGAACCCGGTCGAGATGGAGGGCACCTACCCCTTGCCCGAAGCCCAGCGGGACCGCTTCACCGCCCGGATCTCGCTGGGTTACCCGGACCCCGCTGCCGAACTCGCCATGATCGACGAACACGCGGCTTCCGATCCGTTCGCCACCCTGGAAGCGGTTTCCACCGCCGAGGAGGTGCGCGAGCTCTGCCAGGCGGTTCGCCTGACCCACGTATCGGCCGATCTTCGCCGGTACGTGGTGGAGGTGGTGAGCGCGACCAGGCGGTTACCTGAGCTCCGGTTGGGCGCCTCGCCCCGGGCGACGCTGCAGCTGATCCGCACCAGCCGCGCGACCGCTGCGCTGGCCGGGCGGGACTTCGTGGTGCCCGACGACGTGCAGGCGATGGCGCTGCCTGTGCTGTCCCACCGGCTGGTGCTCACCCCGCAGGCACTGGCCGACCGGCTTTCCGCGGAGGTTCTGGTGCAGGACGTGCTGGCGCGCGTGCCGGTACCCCAGGCGCCGGTGAGCCCACAGGGGGTCAGCCCGGCGCCAGTCAAGGTCGGGGACCACGGAAACCGGAACGGCAGCGCAGTCCCGCAGCCCCCGCCCTGGGTCCCCTGATGCCCTGGCGGCTCGGTGGCCTGACCACCCGGGGCCGGTGCTTGCTCGCCGCTGGAGTCGCGGCAGGATTGTGCGCTGTCCTGGTCGACGAACGGGACCTCCTCCGGGTGGCGGCGTTCGTCATCATGCTCCCCCTGCTGGCCAGCGTAGTCGTCGGCCGGACCCAGGTCAGCCTGCAGGCGGATCGGGAACTGGTACCGCCGCGCGTCGCAGCGGGTGGCGTGTGCCAGGCACGCCTGACGCTGCGGGGTAGTGGCAGGCTGGGCGGCCGGCTACTCCTCGAGGACGTGGTGCC
Source organism: Pseudonocardiaceae bacterium (assembly GCA_036501085.1). GTDB lineage: Bacteria > Actinomycetota > Actinomycetes > Mycobacteriales > Pseudonocardiaceae. Next base: position 23,542 of record DASYAZ010000150.1, read on the forward strand.
CGAAGCGCTGGGCGGCGCTCAGCGAGCCGTGGTGGCTCAATTGCCGCAGAACCAGGCGGTGCAACTGATCTACCCGGTACACCCGCTGGAGCGCAGGGTGCACTCACTGGGCCCGCTCGTCGCACGGATCACCGACCCGCTCGGCCTGGCTGAGTACAAGCGGACGCTGGCGGGACACAGCCGGTTGATCGTGATCCCGGCGGTGGCGCCGCTGACCGGGATAATCTCCGGAGGCGAGGCTGGCACCGGCGAGGCCGGCGGCGAGCGGGTGGGACTCGGCCAGAGCCAGGACGCCACCGTCGTGCGCAGCTACCGGCAGGGCGATGACCTGCGCAAGGTGCACTGGCGGACCTCGGCTCGACGGGACGAGCTGATGGTGCGGGTTGAGGAGTGGTCGGAACGCGGCGGCGCCACCGTGCTCCTCGACCACCGCACTGCGGCGCACCGCGGCAAGGGAGCAGCCTCGAGCCTGGAGTATGCGGTCTCCCTGGCCGCCAGCGTGTACCTGCATCTGCGGCAGCGCGGTCAGCGGGTACGGCTGGTCACCGCGGACGGACTGGTACAGGCCAGCGGCACCGAGCACGCCGCCCAGATCGCACTCGACGCGCTGGCCGCGCTGCGCCCCACCGAACAGCGCGACCTGGCCAGCGCCTCGGCGATGGCCAGCGGGCAGGAAGTGATCGCGGTGCTCGGCGCCATCGACGCGGTGGCTGTCGACCATCTGCTGGCTCACCGGCCACGCGGCCTGCGCAGCCACGCCCTGCTGCTCGACGTCGCGGCCTGGGCCACCGGCGGCCACGGCAGGCAGGCGGTCGACCCGGCCCGGCCGGCGCAACTGCTCGCTGCGGCGGGCTGGTCGGTCGCGTTCGCTCGCCCGGAGCAGTCACCATCGTCGGTATGGGGCCAGTTGTGCCGTAGTTCGGGCAGCAGTCCCAGGGTGCCGCGATGACCGCACCCGCCGCTCGCGCGCTGCAGGGCGCGGTCGCGGGGTTGGCGCTCACGTTCGCCGCCACGTCGCTGACCGGGGTTCTCACCGGGTCGCGCTGGTGGGGCTACGTGGTGCTGACCATCACCGTCGTGGTGGCGGCCGGAGCGCTGCTGCGCTGGATGCGGCTACCGCCGATCGTGACCGCCACCGGTCAGCTTGCCGCACTGGTCGGGCTGGTCATCGCGGTGTTCACCTCGAGCGGTTGGCTGATGGTGCTGCCCGGACCAGCCGCGGTAACGGAACTGGTTTCCTTGCTGAACGGGGCCATCCAGCAGATCCGGGTGGGCCTGCCCCCGGTCGCACAGAGCACGGAGCTGATCTGCCTGGTGGTCCTCGCCCTCGGGCCGATCGCCGTGGCGGTGGACACCCTCGCCGTCTCCGCCGCCGCCCCGGCCCCCACCGGGTTGCTGCTGCTCTGCGTGGTAACAGTGCCTGCCGCGGTCTCAGACCAGCTGCTGCCCTGGTGGACGTTCGTGCTCAGTGCCCTGGGTTTCGCGCTGTTGCTCGCCGTGGACAGCCAGCGCCGGCAGCTGGCCTGGGGTCAACCCGCCGGCCCGGGGCGGCATCGGGGCGCGGTGCCCGCGGCTCTCGCGGTGACCGCCGGAGCCATGGCGGTGGCACTGCTCATCGGAGTGACGATGACTGCGGTGGGCACGGGCCGCTCGACCAAGAGCGCCACCCGTACCGGCCACCCGCTCAGCGGGATGGGGCTGAACCCGTTCACCTCACTGCGGGGGCAGCTCTCCGCTGAGGATGCCGTGGCGCTGTTGCGCGTCCGCGGGTTGGGCCAACGCGCATACCTGCGGGTACTGACGCTGAGCCGGTTCACCAACCTGGTCGGCTGGCAGCAGGGTCCGCTGGATGACGGGATCCCCGCTGATGACGAGGAGACCACGCGGTTACCGCTCCCGGCCGGGGTGACACCGCCGATAACCGGGCCCACCGTGCAGGTGACGATCGAGCCGATCAACTACGTGGATACCTGGTTACCGTCCTTCGGATACCCGCTGGCGATCGCCGGCATCGGCCCCGACTGGAACTACGACCCCGAGGCGATCACCATCTTCTCCCCGCACCGCCAGCGGGCCGAGCCCTACACCGAGCTGGGCGTGCTGCCCCAGCCCGACCCCAGGCGGCTCCGCGCGGCGGGTCCCCCCGGCAGCGTGCCGTTCCGCGCCGCCAACCCGGAGTACCTGGAGACCGGAGGGGTCGACCCGCGGGTGGCTCAACTGGCCCGCACGGTCACCGCAGGCGCCACCAGTGCCTTCGACGCCACAGTCATGCTCAACCAGTGGTTCACCCAACCCCGCAACGGGTTCAGCTACGATCTGCAGACCGCCCCGGGCACCAGCGGCGACGCCCTGGTCGACTTCCTGTTCACCGGTCACCAGGGCTACTGCGAGCAGTTCGCCTCAGCAATGGCGATCATGTTGCGGACGCTGCACATACCCGCTCGGGTAGCGATCGGCTTCACTCCGGGTACCGCCACCGGCAACACCCGTCTCATCACGACGGAGGACGCGCACGCCTGGGTGGAAGCCTGGTTTCCCGGCGCGGGGTGGCTGCCCTTCGACCCCACCCCGCTGACCGATGGGCGCACGGTGCGGCCCCCGTACGTCGCGGCCGGCGCTGCCCCGCCCGGGCCCGCACCGTCGCCGCGACCGGCGCCGCCAGTGACCGGACAGGCCGCTCCCCCGATCCCGCCACCAGCCGTGTTGTCCGCGCCGCCGCCCGTGCGGCAACCGAGCACCCCTGGTGACCCGGGTGTGGGTGCCGGCATCCGGCTCGCGCTGAGCGTTCTCGGGCTGCTGGGGCTCGCCACGCTGGTCGGGCTCACCCCGTTCGGGGTGCGCGAGAACCACCGTCGGCGGCGGTTGCACCTGGTGAGCGGCGGCGGCCCGCAGGCGGCCTCCGCGGCCTGGGATGAGGTGCTGGCGGAATCCGCGGATCGCGGGGTGGTGCCCCCGGTGGGCGAGACCGTGCGGGCCAGCGCTGACCGGTTGACCCGCGAGCACGCTCTGGACGGGCCCGGGCAGGCCGGGCTGCACATGCTGGTCGGCGCAGTGGAGCGGTCGTGGTACGCAGGCGTGCGGGTACCCGGCACAGCTGCGACCAGCACTCGTGATGCCGACCGCGAGCTATGCATCGCAGTGGACGCGGTACGGGCCAGCCTGTCCCGGTGCGCACCGCAGACCACGATGTCCCGGCTATTGCCGCGTTCCGTGCTCTACCAGCGGACCTGGAGTCAGTGATCCTCGAAAATCAGTGATCCTCGAAGCGGCGGCGGAACCGCTGCTCCATCCGCTGGGCCAAGGTGTTGCGACCCGGCCCCGTGGATGGATGGTTACCCGCTCCTCCGCGCTGGCTCTCGCCGGCACTGCGGCGGGAGAAGATCGCGACCACGGCACCGGCGAACATCACCAGGAAACCAAGCACGCTGATGACCGGGATCCCGACCGGGCGGAAGGGCAACACGACACCGGCGATGAGGAGCAGCAGACCAAGCACAAAAAGCGCTATGCCCTGGATTCGGCGGCGATGGGACAGACTGCGCATCCGGGCGCCCCGGACGTTGGACGCAAACTTGGGATCCTCTGCATAGAGCGCGCGCTCGATCTGGTCGAGCAGCCGCTGCTCGTGCTCGGAGAGTGGCATCGCTCCTCCTCCGGCACTCCGGTTGATTCGGTGTCTGACCCCGACGGTAGTACCAGTAGCCACCGGACAGCCACCGTGGGCTCCTACTGTCGAGGATACGAGCCCGCGGCGGTATGGACTAGCCGCTCTCGTTACCCGATTCAGGGGAGAGATTGGCTTGTTCTCGATCGGACCCTCCTGGATCGGCCAGCAAGCTGGCCAGGCGCACGGCACCGTCACCGAATCGGGACCGGGCGGCATCGACCGCGCGCTCGGCGCCGGCCCAGTTCGCACTGGCCCAGCTCATCCCGGGCCGGAATGCACTGTCACCCACGCCGTCCAAGGTGAGCTGCTCCGCCGCTGCACTTCCGACCAGCTGTTCCACCCGCACCCCCAGCAACCGCACCGCTGCTCCCCGAGGCAGGGTACCGGCTAGTAACTCGGCGGCCACCGCGAACACCCCCTGCGTGGAGTCGGTCGGATCGGGCAGGGTCCGCGAGCGGGTGACGGTGGTGAAATCGGGGTACCGGATCTTCAACGCAACGGTGCGTCCGCGCAGGCCACGACCCCGCAGGGTGCCCGTGGCACGTTCCGCCAGTCGTAGCAGCTCGCGATGCAAGACCGCCGGCTCAGCCACATCGCGGGCAAAGGTCTCCTCCGCGCCCACGGACTTCTCCGGCCGGTCCGGTACCACCCGACGGTCGTCCCGACCGTTGGCGAGCTCGTGCAAGTGTTGAGCGCACGAGACCCCCACGGCGCGCCGTAGGGCGGTCAGCGGGGTACTCGCCACATCAGCCACCGTGACACAACCCAACCTGCGCAGCGCCTGGGCGGTGCGCAGGCCCACTCCCCACAACGCGGACAGCGGCAATGGATGCAGGAACTCCAGGATGCCATCAGCGGGCACCACGAGCAGGCCATCCGGCTTGGCCAGCCCGGAGGCGAGCTTGGCGAGAAACTTGCTCGGTGCCACCCCCACCGAGCAGGTCACCCGGTGGGTGTCGTAAACCTGCCCGCGGATCCACTCCCCGATCCCGGCCGGGCTCATCCCCAACCGGCGCAGCGACCCGCCGACGTCGAGAAATGCCTCGTCCCAGCTCAGTGGCTCCACCAGTGGCGTGATATCACGGAACAACGCCATCACCCCGACGGAGACCTCTGCGTAGCGCGGGAAGTGCGGCGGGACGAACTCCGCGTGCGGGCACAGCCGGCGGGCCTGCGCGACTGGCATCGCCGAGCGGATGCCGAAAGCTCGAGCCTGGTATGTCGCTGAGAGCACGACGCCGCGATCGCCGGCTGGATTGCTGCCGCCGGCCACTACCACGGGCCGCCCAGCCAGATCAGGACGTTGGCGCACCTCGACCGAGGCGTAGAAGGCATCCATATCGACGTGCAGTACCGGGCAACCGCTATCGCTGCGCTGGTGCGCTGGCTTCGCCCCAGCACGAGCTGCCCCAGCACGAGATACCGCGCCACGGGGTAGGTCAGCACGGGGTAAATCAGCACTGCGCCCCATGACCCTCCCAACAACACCAAGCCCCGCTTCGAACCCGTGTTCGATTTCCTATCTTATCCGCTGGGTGCCCGGCGCCGCGCGAGCGCGTGCAACCGGCTGGCGATGTCCCGCAGGGGCGCCCGCCCAGCCGCGGACAGCTCCAGTTCGGCGAGTGCCTCGGCAGCACCGGGATGGGCCTCCAGGACACCACCCGGCACCAGGTCGCTGACCACCCCGTCGCCCTGAACCAGCTCGACGCCCAGCCCGCTGGCCTCGAGGAGCGCGATGAGTCCCGCGGTATCGAAGCGGCGCAACACCGGATCAGCCGGGCCGAGCCGACCCTCCGGATCATCGAGGACCCGGCGCGCGTCAACCAGCCGGCCCGCTAGCGCGCGGACCAGGACTGCGGCGTACCGGTTGGCCACCAGGACTGAGACCGCGCCTCCCCACGCAGTGGCGTCGGCCAGTGCCAGGACCGCCCGCACGGGATCCTCGACCACCTCGAGCACACCATGGCCGAGCACGAGATCGGCACTGGCCGGGGCGACGACCTCGGCCAGCGAGTCGACGTCACCCTGCAGCCGGCTCACCGCCTGCGCCACACCTGCTTCGGTGGCCCGCCGGTGCAGCGTGGCCAGCGCATTCGGGCTCGGCTCCACCACCGTCACCAGGCAGCCGGACCGGGCCAACGGGACCGCCCAGCCACCACTTCCCCCGCCCACGTCGAGCACCCGGGGGGCAGCACCCAGCCGCCGGCGTGCTGCGGTGAGCTCGGACTCCAGCGCCCGGTGCACCGCTGAGGCTCGCATGGGCAGCACCTTAGAGGTCCCCCTTCCGGGGGCCAGCACCTTATGAGGTCCCCCTTCCGGGGCCAGCACCTTATGAGGTCCCCGACCGGAACCCGGGTGCGGACCGGGGAAGTGGGGGCACCATAAGCTGCACCGGTGCGAACCGTGGCGGTGCTCAGCCTCAAAGGCGGAGTGGGCAAGACTTCTGTCGTGCTCGGGCTGGCCGGAGCCGCGTTGCAGCGGAAGATACGGACCCTGGTGGTAGACCTCGACCCGCAGGGAAACTGCACGGTCACCCTGGAGCCCGGCCCGACGACATCCACTCTGGCCGATGTCCTGGCTGACCCCCGGCGCTCGGTACTCCGGGACGCGATCACCTCCAGCTCCTGGGGTGAGGGCTTGGACGTGCTGGTCGGCGGCGAGGACGCGGAGGCATACAACCGTCCGGATCCCGACCGATCCGGCCTCACCCGGCTCGCCCATGCGCTGTCCAAGCTGGACACCATGCCCGATTCCTCGCCCTACCGGCTGATCCTGCTGGATTGCCCACCCTCGCTGAGCCAACTCACCCGCTGCGCACTGGTTGCGGCAGATCGGGCCCTCCTGATCACCGAACCGGCGATCCATGCGGTGGCCGGAGTGCAGCGCGCTTTCGAGGCCGTGCAGCACGAGCGCGAGCACAACCCCGATCTGCAACCACTCGGCGTCGTGGTCAACCGGGTCCGGACCCGGTCCACCGAGCATGCCTACCGGATCAACGAGCTCCGGGAGATCTTCGGGCCGCTGGTGCTGCCCACGGCGCTACCGGACCGTGCCGCAGTGCAGCACGCTCAGGGCGCCGGGCAACCGATCCAGCGGTGGAACACCCCCGGAGCGCGGCAGGTTGCGGTGGCATTCGAGGTGCTGCTCACCCGGATCTTACGGAGCAATCAGCTCCGGCATGCCTCGACAGGCGTAGCCCAGGGCTAGCTGATCCCAGGAGCCGATCGGCCAGGGGCCCGGTTCAGGGCTGGCTGCTGTTCGGGGGCAGCGACTGCTGCTGCGCGGTCGGCTGCGGTGACACGGGTTGCGCCGCCGGCTCCCCGGCGGTGACCTCACCCGCAATCGGTGCCCCGTGGATCGAGGCGCGAATCTGCTCCAACCGGGAACGGCCTGCCATGTCCAGCGTGGATTGCTGCACTTCGAGCATCCGGCCCTGGACGGAGTTCTGCGCCAGCTCGGCGGACCCGAGAGCATTGGCGTAGCGTCGCTCGATCTTGTCCCGCACCTCGTCGAGCGAAGGCGTGTTACCGGACGCGGTCAGCTCGGTCATCGACTGCAGCGACGCGGATACCTGCTCCTGCATCTTCGCCTGCTCGAGCTGGGAGAGCAGCTTGGTGCGCTCCGTGAGCTTCTGCTGCAGCACCATCGCGTTGCGCTCCACGGCCTGCTTGGCCTGACCCGCAGCCTGCAGCGACTGGTCGTGCAGGGTCTTGAGATCCTCCACCGACTGCTCGGCGGTCACCAGCTGGGTGGCAAAGGACTCCGCGGCCTGCTCGTACTGCTGCGCTTTGGCCTGGTCTCCCTGGCTACGTGCCTGATCTGCGAGGACCAGAGACTGGCGGGCTGACGACTGCAGCTTCTCGATCTCACCGAGCTGCCGGTTGAGCTTGACCTCCAGCTGGCGCTGGTTACCGATGACCGCGGCAGCCTGCTGGGACAGCGCCTGGTGCTGCCGCTGCGCTTCCTCGACGGCCTGCTGGATCTGTACCTTGGGGTCGGCATACTCGTCGATCTTGGACGAGAACGACGCCATCAGGTACTTCCAGGCCTTCACAAACGGGTTGGCCATCTCTTCCGCTGCCTCTCCTCGTGACCAATCGGGTCCCGCTTCGCCGCACCCGACCAGGGCCCACGAGCTCCCACCCCCGTCGCGGAGCTGCGTGCTAGCTCCATGGTGTCAGGTACGAGACAGCGCTTCCACCGACCCCAGGGACAACCAGGGGCATTCCCGACCGGGACCAGAACAGTGTGCAGCTCAGGCAGCCACCAGCTCGGCAGCGAGAGTATCAGCAACCTCAGGCAGGTAGACCGGACCAAGATCATTAGCTACCAGCCGCAACAACTCATCCAGCGGCAGGTCCAGCGCATCGCAGATGGAGGCGAGGAGCTCGCTGGAGGGCTCCTTGCGGCCTCGCTCAACCTCAGAGAGATAGCCCAGGCTCACCCGGGCTAGCCGGGACACCTCGCGCAGCGTGCGGCGCTGAGAGGTCCGGGTCCGGCGCAACCGCTCGCCGATGGCCTCCCGCAGCAACGTCATCGCGTATCCCCTTCTGGGTGTCGGCCGACACTACGCCAGCCAGCATGCCTGCTTTCTACCGTACTCACCATCCGGCTGGGCGGGCGTCCGCCGTGGGCGAACGGTGCGGTTGGGTCTGTCGGGGATCACGGCAGCACGATCGCCCGGCGAGCAGAGGCCCGTAAGCGTAACGCGCGCACCACGTAATCCATGCCGGTGGCGACGGTGAGCGCCACCGCGAAGCCCATCACGATCCAGCGGGCAGGCTGGGCCGCATCCGGCAGCGGGAGCACGTAGAGCCCGATCGCCACCGCCTGCGCGAACGCTTTCACCTTCCCGCCGCGGCTGGCCGGGATCACGCCGTAACGCAACACCCAGAAGCGCAGTCCGGTCACCGCCAGCTCCCGGACCGCGATGACGATGGTGATCCACCAGCTGAGCTCACCCAGAATGCTCAGACCCACCAGCGCCGCGCCGATGAGGGCCTTGTCCGCGATCGGATCAGCGATCTTGCCGAAGTCGGTGACCTGCCCGAGCCGCCGCGCCAGATCCCCGTCGAAGCGGTCGGTGAGTGAGGCGACGCCCAGTACCACCGCTGCGCTCACCCGCCAGGCCGGATCACTACCGTCCCGGGCGAACAGCACAACGACGAACACCGGCACCAGCGCCAGCCGGGAGATGGTCAGGGCGTTGGCCACATTCCACAGCGGAACCTTGGCCGGTGGCTGCGGCGTGCTCACGGCACACCACCGGCCGCGGTCCTCGGCTGTACCGGCTCGACGATCAGATCGACGCCCTCGGCGGCCACCACCCGGCAGTGCAGCATCTCACCGGGCGTGACCGGTTCCGCGCCCAGCCCGGTGATCAGGCACTCACCGTCCACCTCGGGGGCCTGGTGCTCGGCGCGCCCCACAGTGCCATCAGCGCTTTGAGCGCTGTCAGCGCCATCGCCTCCGGCTGGTGCGACCACCTCCACCAGCACGTCCACCGTCTCCCCGACCCGTGCTTCGGCACGCTGGGCGGTGAGCTGTTCGACGAGCTTGCTGATCCGCGCGACCCGCTCACCGATGGTGTCCTCATCGTGGCGCCCCGGCAGGCCGGCCGCCTCGGTACCGTCCTCGTCGGAGTAGCCGAAAACCCCCACCGCGTCCAGCCTTGCTTCAAGCAGGAACCGTTCCAGCTCGTCGACGTCGGCCTCGGTCTCCCCGGGGAAGCCGAGGATCACGTTGCTGCGCACACCCGCAGCGGGCTCCTGCTCCCGGATCTGGCTCACCAGGGCGAGAAAGGACTCCCGCGAACCGAACCGGCGCATCCGGCGCAGCAGTGGCTCGCTGGCGTGCTGGAAGGACAGGTCGAAGTACGCGGCCACCCCGGGCGTGCCGGCGATCGTCGCGACCAGCGTGGGGCGGGTCTCGGCCGGCTGCAGGTAGGAGACCCGGGTACGCCGGACGCCGGGAACAGCGACCAGCCGGCACAGCAGCTCCTCCAGGGCACCGGGCCGGCCCAGATCCTTGCCGTAGGAGGTGGAGTTCTCGCTGACCAGGATCAGCTCCCGCACCCCGGTGCCGGCAAGCCAGGCCGCCTCGGCCAGCACGTCGTCGATCTGGCGGGAGACGAACGCGCCCCGGAAGGATGGGATGGCACAGAACGCGCAGCGCCGGTCACACCCAGACGCGATTTTCAGCGGTGCGACCGGAGAGCTGTCCAGCCGACGCCGGGGTGGGCGGACCGGCGCAAACGGCGGTCCCCACCCATGACCCGGCGGCAGTGCGGGGCCGCTGGCCAGCGCAGCAGGCCGGGACGCCGGAGCGAGCGGGAGCAAGGTGCGGCGGTCCACCGGCTGGTGGGCGGGCACCGGCTGGCCGGCGAGAACCCGGCGCAACCGGCCACCCAGCTCCGGGTAGGAATCGAAGCCCAGGACCGCATCCGCCTCCGGCAGGTTCTGCGCCAGTTCCGCGCCGTAACGCTCGGCCAGGCAGCCCACCGCGACGACCTTTGCCCCGGTGTCCGCCGCCGCGAGCAGAGTGTCGATGGAGTCCTTCTTCGCGGCGGCGACGAAGCCACAGGTGTTGACCACCACCACGTCCGCCGTCCCGCCGTCCGGGTCGACCAGCTCCCAGCCGTCCTCGGTCAACCGGCCGGCCAGCTCCTCGGAGTCGACCTCATTTCGGGCACAGCCCAGGGTGAGCAGCGTGGCTCGCGGGGACCTCGACGGGGTAGGCACCGGCTCAGGGTAACCGGCCACCCTCGACAACCAGGTCTTCTGAGCCCAGCCCGCGCTGAAAGACATCTCACGAAGTTAAAAGTCAAGCCGCGAGTGCGTGAGGAGGTGGGAACGCGCGATGTTCGTCGTAGAGACAGCGGGTCTGCAGGCAGTGGTGGAGCTGGCCGAGGAACTTGTTGAACAGGTTGCGCTGGGCTTGGTGGTTCCAGTCGCCGGCTGCGCGGCGGGTGTCGAAGTGGCGGCGAGCGCCGGGCGAGGCTCGCAGCGAGGACAGTGCCCAGATCGGGCCGACGGCGGCCAGGCGCCGGTTCTTGATATGTCGATGCAGAACCACGGTTTTCTTGCCACTGGCGCGGGTGATGGGCGCCGATCCGGCGTAGGCCTTGAGCCCGCGTGGATCGGTGAATCGGGTGCGATCATCTCCGATCTCGGCGAGCACCCGGGCGCCGGCCAGCAGCCCGAGGCCGGGGAAACTGGTGATGATCGTAGCGTCCGGGTGCTGCTCAAAATGGGTCCTCGCCGCCTCGGCGAGGTCGTCCGCGGCGAGGCAGGCGGCCTCGAATTGGCGCAGCAGCGCGGCGAGCTGGATGCCCATCGCGTTCTCCACGATCGCCGGTTGGTGCAGGTACTCGGCTCGGAAGATCGTGCGCAGGCGGTCGACGTCGGTGTCGATGTTGCGTTTGCGGCCGGCTTTGAGCAGCAACGCACGCAACTGGGCACGGGTCAGACGCGCGGACACTGCCGGCGACGGCGCGGCTGCCAGCACGGTGCGGGCGTCGCGGCGGGCCAGGCCGCCCTCAGCCAGCCCGGCGAAGGCCTCGATCGCGGCGGGGTAGAAGTCCTTGAGCAGCGCGCGGAGCTTGTTGCCCAGCTGCTGGCGCGACCACACGGCGTCCTGCTGGGCGCGGGCCAACACCCGGATTGCCTGAGCCAGCTCAGTGTCGGCGGGCAGTGGCCGGTGCGCCGCGATATCGGTGCGCAGGATGTTGGCCAGCAGCACCGCGTCGGTGGCGTCGGACTTGCCACCCGAGACCTGGTGTCGGGCGCGGTAACGCGACGCGGAGAGTGGGTTGATCGGATAGATCGCCCGGCCGGTCGCCCGCAACGCGCTGACCAGCAGGCCGCGGTCGGTTTCGATGGCCACCGGCACCGGATGCTCGGGGGTATCACCGGCCTCGGCGAGCAGACCCAACAGCTGCGCGAATCCCACCGCGTCGGTGCCGATCCGGGCGCGGGACACGACCGCGCCGCTGTCATCGATGATGGCGATGTCGTGGTGCTCTTCGGCCCAATCGATACCGCAGAACAGGTTCAACCGTTCACCACTCCTCGGTTTCTGTGCTGGTCACGAGCCTGGATGGGGTCACACAGCGCCCTAATCGCGGGACTCGCAGGTCCGTCATCTCACTGGCCGTCCGTGACTCCAGCGCACCGCGGGGACCTCGCGCTGTCGAAGAGCTCACGGCTCGCGAACACATCAGGAGGTCAGCCCCGCGGAGGGCTCAAGCAACGCATCCCACCACCACACACGCCGATCTGCCGCCAGGCACGCCGTTCTTTCAAAAGACGTCGAACGTCGGGAACACACAGGCCTCACCCGGCGGCAGACCAACCAGGAACACGAACTCCGCAGCCACCATCGCTGCGGACTACCCATCCCTACTAACCGATTAGGATCACGCAGCCGCGGCAACGATAGGTTCTGCGGATGCCCTCACTGATCACCGTGCGCCGGGCAACGGTCGGGGATGTCCGCCGGATCAAAGACCTCGTCGACTGCTACGCCGGTGCTGTCCTGCTGAGTAAACAGCTGGTGACGCTCTACGAGGACGTCCAGGAGTTCTGGGTGGTCGAGCGGGACGGCGTGGTTGCGGGTTGCGGTGCGCTGCACGTGCTCTGGGAGGATCTGGCGGAGATCCGCACCCTGGCGGTGCACCCGGCGGCGATGGGCCACGGCCTGGGAAGCGCGCTGGTCGTCCAGCTCGTGGAGCACGGACGGGCACTGGGGTTGCGCCGCCTGTTCGTGTTGACCTTCGAGGAGCGCTTCTTCGCCCGGTTCGGGTTCCAGACCATCGAGGGCACACCGGTCACCGCCGCGGTCTACGACGAGATGCGCCGTTCCTACGATGAGGGCGTGGCGGAGTTCCTCGATCTGCCTTACGTCAAACCCAACACGTTGGGAAACAGCCGCATGCTTCTCGAGTTGTGAGCGGCACCGGTAGTCAGTCGGCTGCTGCGGGGTCGCCGCCGCGGATCGAGAACAGCAGCCCGTCGAGTTCCTCGGGTTTGACCAGGACCTCGCGGGCCTTGGACCCTTCCGAGGGTCCCACCACACCCCGGCTCTCCAGCAGATCCATCAAGCGGCCGGCCTTGGCGAAGCCCACTCGCAGCTTGCGCTGCAGCATCGACGTCGAGCCGAACTGGGAGCTCACCACGAGCTCGGCGGCCTGCAAGAGCACATCGAGATCCTCGCCGATGTCCGGGTCGATCTCCTTCTGCTCACCCGGTTTGGCCGCGGTGACCCCGTCGGTGTACTCCGGGCTGGCCTGCTCCTTGGCATAGGAGACGACTTTGGCGATCTCCGCGTCACCGACGTAAGCGCCCTGGATACGGACCGGTTTGGAGGCACCCATCGGCAGGTAGAGCCCATCACCCATGCCGATGAGCTTCTCCGCGCCGGGCTGATCCAGGATCACCCGGCTGTCGGTCAGCGACGAAGTGGCGAAGGCCAGCCGGGACGGCACGTTGGTCTTGATCAGCCCGGTCACCACGTCGACGCTGGGACGCTGGGTAGCCAGTACGAGGTGGATACCGGCGGCCCGGGCCTTCTGGGTGATGCGCACGACGGCGTCCTCGACGTCCCGCGGAGCGGTCATCATCAGGTCCGCCAGCTCGTCGACGATCGCCATGATGTACGGGTAGGGCCGGTACTCCCGCTGGGACCCCGGTGGTGCGGTGATCTCTCCACTGCGCACCTTGGTGTTGAAGTCGTCGATGTGCCGCACCCGGGAAGCCTGCATGTCCTGGTAGCGCTGCTCCATCTCCTCCACCAGCCAGGCCAGCGCGGCGGCTGCTTTCTTCGGCTGGGTGATGATGGGTGTGATCAGGTGCGGGATGCCCTCGTAAGGCGTCAGCTCCACCATCTTCGGGTCGATGAGGATCATCCTGACCTCGTCCGGGGTGGCCCGGGCCAGCAGCGAAACGAGCATCGAGTTGACGAAGCTGGACTTGCCCGAGCCTGTGGAGCCTGCTACCAGCAGGTGCGGCATCTTGGTCAGGTTCGCGGTGACGAAGCGGCCCTCGATGTCCTTGCCGAGCCCGATCACCATAGGATGGTGATCACGATGGGACATCGGCGAGCGCAGCACGTCACCCAGCCGCACCATCTCCCGGTCGCTGTTCGGCACCTCGATGCCCACCGCGGACTTCCCGGGGATCGGGGCGAGTAACCGTACGTTGTCAGTGGCCACCGCATAGGCGATATTGCGGGTCAGCTGGGTGATCTTCTCTACCTTGACGCCCGGACCCACCTCCACCTCGTACCGGGTGACGGTCGGCCCCCGGGCGAACCCGGTGACTTGGGCGTCCACCGAGAACTGGTCGAGCACCCCGTTGATGGCCTCGATCATCGCGTCGTTGGCCCTGCTCCGAGCTTTCGGCGGTTCCCCGACGAGCAGCAGATCGGGCGGCGGCAGGTGGTACTCACCCTCGACCATCCGCCGGGTGGAGACGGCCCCGCCGGGCTTGCCGGTAGCTGGTTCGACGACGGGAACGGCAGCCTTGGGCTGGACGGCGGAGCGCTCCAGTGGTTCTGCGTCCGCCTCCGCGCTCTCTTCGGTGGCCCCCTCCGCACTCTGGGTCGACTGCCTGCGGCGGGCGGGGCGGCGCAACCGGGCTATTGCGGGATCAACACTGGTCACCTCGGTGCCGTCCGTGGCATCGACCTCCGCCCCGGCATCGGGATCGGTATCGGGCTTGCCGCCGCACAGCTGGCGGATCCGTTCGGGCACCGCCCGCACCGAGGTTCCGGTCAGGACCAGCAACCCGTACACAGCCAGTAGCGCCTGCAAGGGCGCCGCCACCCAGACGGTGAACCCATCAACCAGCGGGTCGGCAACCAGGGAACCCACCGCACCAGCGGCTCGGGAACGTCCCGCCCAATCGGCTGGTGCCCCGGCAGCGATATGCCAGAGACCGAGCGTTCCCAACGTCAGCAGCAAGGTTCCCAGAGTGCGGCGGGGTCGCGCCGCGGCGTCCGGCTCGGTACGCATCAGGGCCACCGCGACGCCCATCAGCACTACCGGCAGCCCGGCGGCCGGGGTGCCGATCAGGGCACGCAGCGTGTACTGGACGCCGGACCCCACCGGCCCACCGGCCGCCCACCACACTGCGGCTGCTGCAACGACGGCGAGGGCGACCAAGCCGAGCGCCACGCCGTCCCTGCGGTGTTCGGGTTCGATATCCCGGGTGCGTCCCACTGTCCTGGCGCACCTGCCGACCCCGCGAGCCAGCAGGGACCAGGCGCCGGCCAGGCCGGGACCCAGTAGCGGTCCGCGAGCCTTGCGAGGCGCCGGCCGGCGGGCCGGCCGCTGCGGGCTCGACCGAGGCCGGGCCTTGCTACCAGAGCTGCGAGATCGGCTGTTCGTCGTTCCTTTGTTCATGGTTTTCGTGACGCCGCGCCCGGCCATGTCCACACGCTAACCGTCTGCCCCTTCCTCCCCAGCAGTCAACACTGGCACGCCGGCCTCAGCTACCACGGCGGATACTTCCATGGCGCAGCCGCGCGCACCGTGCTGCTCGTCCATGGTCGCGTGCGCAGGGGTGCGCAGTGCCCGCGACACGCCGCTGACCCCCGCCCAGCCATCGTGGGCGCCTGGAGTTGGTAGTCAAAAACTGCAGCTGTGCGCTGGGTTGGCGGTACTTGAAGGGCGACCAACTCAGCCGACGGGCAACACCGTGGGCACGATCATCGGCCGGCGGCGGTAGGTGTCGGCGACCCACCGGCCCACGATCCGCCGCACCGCTTGGGCGATCCGGTGTGGGTCGGTGATGCCTTCCACCTCGGTGCGGGCCAGTTCCATCTCCACCAGCGGCACCACCCCATCGAGGGCCTTGGGGTCATCGGAGAAACCCCGGCCGGATATCGTCGGGGGGGCGACCGCACGGCCGGTTGCCGAGTCGACCACCACAGTGATCGCGATGAACCCGCCCTCCCCGAGGACCAGCCGATCGGACAGGGTGGACTCGCCCACGTCACCCACTGAGAGCCCGTCCACGTACACCTGTCCCACCTCGGCCCGGCCGGTGATCTCCGCCCGCCCATCCAGCAGATCCACCACCACGCCGTTCTCCGCGATCACCACCCGCTCCGGCGCGACCCCGGTACGGACCGCCAGCGCGGCATTAGCGCGCAGATGCCGCCACTCGCCGTGTACCGGCATGACATTGGAAGGGCGGATCGCGTTGTAGAGGAACAACAACTCCCCCGCCGGTGCGTGCCCGGACACGTGAACCTTCGCGGTGCCCTGGTGCACCACCGAGGCTCCCAGCCGGGTGAGCCCGTTGACCACCCGGAACACCGAGGTCTCGTTACCCGGGATGAGCGAGCTGGCCAGCACGACGGTATCCCCGGAGCGGATCCGGATCTGCCGGTGCTCACCGCGGGCCATCCGGGACAGCGCCGAGAGCGGTTCGCCCTGCGAGCCGGTGGAGACGAACAGTACGCGCTGCTCGGGCATCGCCAGCGCCTCGTCGAGGTCCACGAGCAGACCCGGCGGGACCCGGAGCAGCCCGAGATCGGCGGCCACGCCCATGTTGCGCACCATCGACCTGCCAACCAGGGCGACCTTGCGCTCGTGCGCGGTGGCGACATCGAGCACCTGCTGCACCCGGTGCACATGGCTGGCGAAGCAGGCCACGATGACCCGCTGGGTAGCCTTACCGATCACCGAATCCAGCACCGGGCCGATATCCCGCTCGGGAGTGACGAAACCTGGTACCTCAGCGTTGGTGGAGTCGATCAGGAGCAGGTCCACCCCCTCGTCACCGAGCCGGGAGAATCCGGCCAGATCGGTCAGCCGGCCATCGAGAGGTAGTTGATCAAGCTTGATGTCGCCGGTGTGCAGCACCAGGCCGGCCGGAGTACGAATGGCTACCGCGAGCGCGTCCGGAATGGAGTGGTTCACTGCGAAGAACTCGCAGTCGAACAGTCCGCAGCGGTGTCGCTGCCCCGCTGCCACCAGCATGAGCTGCGGCTTCTGGTGGTGCTCGCGGCACTTCTCCCGGACCAGGGCGAGGGTGAACTCAGAACCCACCACCGGCAGGTCGGGACGTAATTTGAGCAGGAACGGCACCGCCCCGATGTGGTCCTCGTGCCCATGGGTGAGCACCAAGGCTTCGATGTCGTCCAACCGGTGCTCGATCGTCCGGAAATCGGGCAGGATCAGGTCCACCCCGGGAGCGTCGTCCTCAGGGAACAGCACGCCGCAGTCCACGACGAGCAGCCGGTCGGCGTGCTCGAAGACGGTCATATTGCGGCCGATCTCCCCGATTCCGCCGAGCGCCACCGCGCGCAGGCCGCCCTCGGGCAACGGTGGCGGCGTTGTGGTGGGCAGGCCGGGAACGGGTAGCGGGCCACCGGTAGGGACTGCGCTCACGCGAGGACCCCCGCCTCGACCAGCGCCGAGGCGATCGCGGTGACGTGCTCGGGCGTGGCGCTGGCCTGCGGCAGCCGGGGCTCGCCGACGTCGAGTCCGGTCAGCCGCAGCGCCGCCTTGGCGAAGGCCACCCCGCCCGTCATCCTGAAGGTACGGATCAGACCGAACGTGGATGCGTGCACCTCCCGTGCGGTGCGCACATCGCCCGCATCGAACGCGCTGATCATCGTCCGGAGCCGGTCCGGCACGACGTGGCCGATGACGCTGATCATGCCCACCGCACCCACCGACAACCACGGGAGGTTGAGTGCATCGTCCCCGCAGTAATAGGCCAGGCCGGTGGTCGCAATCCGTTCCGCGCCGGCGCCGAGGTCACCCGTGGCGTCCTTGACCGCGACGATATCGGGGTGCTCGGCCAGCCGGTGCAGTGTCGCCGTCTCGATCGGCACCACCGAACGTGGGGGTATGTCGTAGAGGATCACGGGCAGGTCGGTGGCGTCGGCGACCGCGGTGAAGTGCGCAATCAGCCCAGCCTGGGGCGGGCGAGAGTAGTACGGGGTCACCACCAGCAGGCCGTGCGCACCAGCTCGCGCGGCCTGGCGGGCCAACCGCACGCTGTGCGCGGTGTCGTAGGTTCCGGCTCCGGCCACCACGCAGGCCCGGTCACCCACCGCCTGTGCCACTGCCCGCACCAGGTCTGCCTTCTCAGTATCGGAGGTGGTGGGTGACTCGCCGGTGGTACCGCTGATCACCAACCCATCGCAGCCTCGCTCCACCAACTGGTGAGCGAGCTTCGCGGCAGTATCAAGATCAAGGTCACCATCGGCGGTGAACGGGGTGATCATGGCGGTGAGCACCCGACCGAAGGGCTGGCCGGATCCCGGCCTCGGCGCAGTGTTCATGCGGGGGACGCTACCGGTCGACGTGTGGGCACGGGCCGGTCGAGGTGCGTTCCATCAGCTACACCCGCCGCCGACTACGCTGAAAGTCGGCCACGTCCATCGAATCACCCTCGAACTCACTCACGACCTGGTCCCGGCCGAAGGCATGCAACACCAGCTCCTCCGGAGCACCGACGACGGCCACACTGCGTGGCCCGCTGCGGGCCGTGCGCTGCCACCCGTCCGGGGTGCGCAGCACGACACCGACTGGCGAGTTCCGGTACAGCACCCAGGCTGCCCGACCAAGCAGGGCCCACAACGTCTCGGCACGACGAGCGGCGGGCGCACGTGGTTCCCATCCCGACCTAGCCCGGCGAACGTCCTCGTGGTGAACGAGGAACTCCATTGTGTTGATCTTGTCTCCCAACCAGGGCAGACCGAACACCGACCACCACGGCGGGTTGGTGCGGACCCGATCCACGAGGCTCGGAAAGGGCTGCTGGGCGATGCTGCGCTGCACCCGGGCGGTGTACGAGGACAACGGTGGCAGCAGGATCCCGGGTAGTGCATCCGGCCGGCTCTCCCGCACCACCAGATGGGCCGCCAAATCCCGGGTCGTCCACCCCGCACACAAGGTTGGCGCATCGGGACCCAGCCGGTCCATCAGAGCGCACAGCTCGTCCCGCTCGTTGGCGACCAGCGTCATCTCCCCCACGTCGTGCCGCACCCTTTCCTATCCGGCCTTGTCCGGGCCAGCCGCGGTGAGGTCGATCTGCAGGAGCACGCGCGCTTCCCGTTGCATCGCTGCCCGGTAATCGTCCCAGTCCGGATGCTCGCCGGACACCCTGCGGTAGTAGTCGATCAGCCCGTCCATCGCCTCGGGCAGTGCCAGGACCTGTACCGTGCCGCCGACCTGGACCCAGCGTCCGAAGAACCCGTCTGGCAGCACGCACAACCACGCTCGCGGGTCGCGGCGCAGGTTGCGCACCTTCAGCGCCGCCTCCCGGGTGCTCACCACCACATGGCCCGCGCCGTCGACGACGGCCAGCACCGGGGACAGCTGTGGCGTGCCGTCCCGGCGCAGAGTAGCCAGTACGGCGTGATGCTGCTCGGCGATCACTGCGCGGGCTACCTTGAGGTCCATAGTGCGAACGCTACTCAGCCTTCGGTCACAAAGGGGCTGGAGGCGATCTCAGTACCGTCGGGCAACGCGCAGATCTCGAAATCACCGAACACACTGGGTGCCGCTTTGTGTAGCTGGCGCAGGCACTCCACAGCGAGCGCGCGGATCTCCACATCCGCATGCTCGGTGGCCCGCATCGCCACGAAGTGCCGCCAGGCCCGGTAGTTGCCGGTGACCACAATGCGCGTCTCGGTGGCGTTGGGGAGCACGGACCGGGCCGCCTGGCGAGCCTGCTTGCGGCGCAGCGTGGCGTTCGGCTCATCGGCGAAGTGCGCCTCCAACCCGGCGAGCAGCTCGTTGTAGGCCTGCTGGCTGGCCCGCGCGGCCGCCTGGAACCGCCGGTGCAGCTCCGGATCGTTGGCGATGACCTCCGGCTCGACCATGGCCGCGGTTCGCTCCGGGACATAGCGCTGGGAAAGCTGGGAATAGGAGAAATGCCGGTGCCGGATCAGTTCATGAGTCAGGGACCGCGACACCCCGGTGAGGTAGAAGCTGACCGTGCCGTGCTCGAGTACCGACAGGTGCCCCACCTCGAGGATGTGCCTGAGGTAACCGGCGTTCGTGGCAGTCGCGGGGTTGGGTTTTTTCCAGGACTGGTAGCAGGCCCGGCCGGCGAACTCCGCCAGCGCCTGCCCGCCATCGGTATCGGTATCGGTATCGGTGGACCATGGCACGTCCGCCGGTGGAAAGAACTCGGTCTTGGCGACGAGTTGGACGCGCAACGGCGCCGTGCCGACCTCGGGGACGCCTTCTGCTGGGTCGCTCATGACACACCACTCCTCTCCCACGGGCCCGGTTCCGAGCGCTCGCAGCGTACTGCGACATCAATGACGTCTTGACTGATGTCAATTAAGACGTCATATTTGACGTCATGGATCTCACGCCGTACATCAGCCAGTTGCGGGAAGACCTCACCGCCGCGGCGTCCGCAGGCGATGAGCAGACCCGGCACACCGCAGTCGTGTTGGGCGCTGCCCTGGAGCCCGCGGCCCGCCTGGCCATCATGAGTGCGCTGTCCGATCTCGCCGCGGAGGTCACGGCAGCGCTGGACGACCGGGTGGTGGAGGTACGCCTCGACGGCCGGGACGTGCGGGTTGCGGTGGGCTCGGCAACCGACGATGCCCACTCCACCACGCACTCCGCTAGCCACTCCGGCAGCGGCCCGCGTGCCGATGGGTCTCCACCACCCCCCGATTCCCCCTTCGGGGACGCCGGCGGTGATATCCGGCGGATGACCCTGAGGTTGATCGACCAGGTCAAGAGCCAGGCTGAACGAGCTGCGGCCGAGCAGGGCGTGTCGCTGAACACCTGGGTCTCGCAGGCCGTGGCGGGCGCACTGCGTGGGGAATCGTGGAACGACCCGCGGTGGAGCCCGGGTGATCGCCGCGGTCGTAACCGGGTCCAAGGCTGGGTCCAGGGCTGAGCGCACGTCCCGGACCGAACAATCTCGATCTCCTTGAGGAGGAATGGTGCAGCATGACAACGCCGAGGCATCGGTGGTTCGGCAGCAGAATTTCGACTGCCCAGATCCGATAGATATCTGGGTCGAGCTCGACAGCGGGCAGCTGGACATCACCCTGGACGGGGATGCCGCGGATCCGTCCGCGGTGTCGGTGCAGGTCCGCCCCGACCTGAGCAACCAGCCGCCCTGGAACGTCGGGATCAGCGGCTTGCTGGGCTGGCTGGGCCAGCAGGCCGGGACGCCCCCGTTCGGCGACCTGGCCACCGAAGCGGTGCGCCGCACGGTGATCGACTTCACCGGAAAGCGCCTCACCGTACGCAGCCCGCGGGAGTTCCCGCTGCGCATGGTGCCACTGATCATCCAGGTGAGTGCCCCAGCGGGCTCGTCGATCAGCGCTCGCAGTGGCTCGGCGGATGTCACCGTCAACGGTGATGCCGCCGGTCTTGACGCCACCACCGGCTCCGGGCAGGTCCGCGCGCAGCGGTGCACCAGCACGGCCGGGGTGCGCACCGGGTCGGGCAACGTAGCGCTGGGGACGGTGCAGGGCCGGCTGGAGGTACGGACGGGCTCGGGCCAGGTGGAAGTGACCAGCGTCGAGGGGAACCGTGGTGGCACGGTGCAGACCGGGTCCGGCGACGTCCGGCTCGGCGCCGTAACACATGACATAAGCGCACGCACCGGTAGCGGTGACCTCACCGTGGTCGACGCCTGCGCCGGCGGTCTGCAGCTCACCACCGGGTCGGGGCAGCTGCGGGTGGGGATCCATCCCGGCGTACACGCCGAGCTGGACGTCAGCTCCGGTTCGGGGAATGCCCGCAGCGACCTCCCGGTCGGCGGGCCACCTGCTGCCGGTGAGGTAGCGCTTCGGGTCCGGGCCCGCACCGGCTCGGGCGACGCGCTGGTCACCGCGGCACCACCCGTTCCGGCTTGAAATCGGCATCCCGCCTGGTCACGGCATCTAACGCCGCGACCAGGTCGCCGTGATCCCCCAGCGTTATCCCATCCAGCTCCAGCCACTCGGCCATCTGCCGTAACGCCCTGGCCAGCTCCGTAGCCACTCGTGGGATGTCGCTCGACTTGCCAGTAACCCGGCCGGAAACCCAGGGTTCGACGAATGCTCCCGGCACCCGCAGCACGCGGGCGGTCCGATCCGCTTTGAGATCGACCCGCGCAACCAGTTGCCCATCCAGCAGGAACGGGAACACGTAGTAGCCGTGGCTACGTCGGTGTTCCGGTACGTAGATCTCGATCCGGTAGCGGAAGCCGAACAGCCGCTCGGTGCGACCCCGGTGCCAGATCAACGGGTCGAACGGGCACAACAAGGAAGCGCCGGTGAGCCCTCGGGGGGTGCGGGCCTCGCGGTGCCGGTAGGCCTGCTCGCGCCAGCCCTCGACCAGCACCGGTTCCAGCTCTCCGGCCTCCACCAGCTCGGCCACCGCCTGCCTGCTTCGCTCCGGCCGTATCCGGTAGTAGTCCCGCAGATCAGCTTCGGTGGCGATGCCCAGCGCGGCACCGGCGCGGGCGACCAACCCGCGGGCACCCTCCTCTGCGGAAACCCGGTGGGCGAGCACCTGTGCCGGTAACACCCGCTCGGGCAGGTCGTAGAGACGCTCGGATCCCCGCCGGGTGCCAGTAGTGAGCTTGCCCATTCCGAATAGCCATTCGCAGATCCGCTTGGTATCACTGCGATCCCACCACGGACCCCGCGCTGGGCGGGGCCCCCGCCCAGCTCACGCGCGAGAGTGCCCGCGCCGATCGGACCATGCGCCTCGACCGCATCCAGCACCGCGGAGACCAATCCCGGCGCACTGTCCACCAGCGGCCCGTATCCCTGCCACCAGCCCGGCTTCTTGGCTCCCGAATGCAGTAGCGGCCAGTCCTGCACGGGCACCAGGCTCGCCTCGTGCGCCCAGTATTCCACCAGCAGCCGAGGCCCGCGCACCGGATACGCCCAGGCGGCCTCGTCGATCAGTTCCTTCGGGTAGGGACCCAACCGACTGAACACCGGTAGGTAGTGCGCCCGGGTCACCACGGTGACCGAGTCCAGCTGCAGTAACCGGATCCGGCCCAGCATCCTGACCAGGTGCCTGCGGGTCACCGGCCCCCCGGGTCGCTGATCAGCGAAACCCTGCGCCGCCAGCGCCGTCCGCGCCGCCGCCGCGGCCGCAATTCTCTGCACGAGCCCGATGCTGCCAGTCACCCCCGACACTTTCTCTCCCCGCCGCCACCCTCCCGACATGGAGACATATCGGGCTCTGTGTGACCCCCTTAACCCCGATATGTCTCCATGTCGGGGGAGCAATACCGTGAGGGCATGGCGTTGACGGGGGTACGCGCAGCGACTCGGGAGGATGCTTCGACGCTGAGCGCGCTGCATCGGACGACCTGGCAGGCGGCGTACTCCGAGTTGCTGCCGGCCGAGACGCTGGACACGCTGGATACCCCATCGATGCAGCAAGCCTGGGCTGACGCCGTCGCTGGTGGCGCCACGGTGCTGATTGCTACCGAGGGTGAGGTTCCGGTCGGATTCGTAGTGGCGGGCCCGGCGCCCGAAGGGGAGGTGGCCGCAGCCGACGGCACCCTGCCCGGCGATGCCGCACGCACCGCGCTGGTGAGCACCCTTCTGGTGGAACCGAGATGGGGCCGCCGGGGCCACGGCGGGCGGCTGCTCGTGGCGGCGCTCACCGCGCTACGTGATGCCGGCGCCATCCGCGGCATTGTCTGGGTGCCCGCCGAGGACCCGGCGTCCTTGAACTTCTATCGGCACGCCGGCTGGGAACCCGATGGCACCGTGCGCACCCTCGATGCCGGTGGCCGACCGCTCCGCGAGGTCCGCCTCACCGGCTCCCTCGATCTCACCCTCGCCTGAGATCGCCGACCTCGATGGGTGAGAACCCTGTGTGCGCCGAGTTCGACAAGGGAGCTGCTCGGGTCGCCGTGAACAGCCCTGAGGTTGAACTCGGCGCACACAGGGCGCCAGGACCCGGGATCAGAGATTGAGGAGGGGTTCCAGGCCTACGGTGAGGCCGGGGTGATCCAGAACCGAGCGGACGCCGAGCAGGACTCCGGGCATGAACGATGAGCGATCCAACGAGTCGTGCCGGATCGTCAGCGTCTCGCCCTCGGTGCCCAGCAGGACCTCATGGTGCGCGACCAGCCCGGTCAGGCGGATCGAGTGCACCCGCACGCCCTCGACATCGGCGCCCCGAGCTCCGGGCAGGGCACGGGTAGTGGCATCCGGCGGCGGATCCAACCCCGCCTCCCCCCGGGCGGCCGCAATGACCGCAGCGGTACGGGACGCGGTGCCGGAGGGGGCGTCTGCCTTGCGGGGATGGTGCAGTTCCACGATCTCCGCCGATTCGTAGAACCGCGCAGCCATCTCAGCGAAGCGCATCAGCAGAATCGCCCCGATGGCGAAGTTGGGGGCGATCAGCACTCCGAGATCGGGCTTGGGCACGAGCCATTCTCGGACCTGGGCCAATCGTGCCTCGGTGAAGCCGGTGGTGCCCACCACAGCATGGATGCCCTGGTCCACACAGAAGCGCACGTTGTCCATCACCACGTCGGGATGGGTGAAATCGACGACGACCTCGGCACCCGCATCGGCCACGTTGAACATCCAGTCACCGGCGTCGACCATGGCAACAAGCTCCATGTCCTGCGCGGCATCCACTGCCTTGCACACCTCGGTGCCCACCCGGCCGCGAGCCCCGAGCACCCCGACCCGGATCGGGTTGTCCGCGGAGCGGTCCCGGGCAGCCGACGTGTGCCCCGCGAGCGTCATGCGATCAACTCCGCTATCTCGTCGGGAAGATCGTCCACATCCCGGTAAGGACCCACCACCGCGGCAGTGATCGGCCGTTGCAGCAACTCATGAGCTAGCCCAGCCACCTCGGGCCCGGTGACCGCATCGATCCGGTGCAGTTCGTCCTCCACGCTCGGGTGCTCGCCGTGGTTGAGCTCTGCGGTGCCGATCCGGGCCATCCAGGAAGGGGCGTCCTCCAGACCGAGCACCAGCTCGCCCCGCAGCTGCCCCTTGCTGCGGGCCAGCTCGGTGCCGCCCAGACCCTCCCGGGCGAGGTCGGCGAGCACCTCGCCGATCACCCTCGCCACCTCGCCCAGCCGTCCGGGGGAACAGCCTGCGTAGATCGACCAGCTCCCGGTGTCGGCGTAACAGTCCACCGCGGAGTACACCGAGTAGGCCAGCCCACGCCGCTCCCGGACCTGCTGGAACAGCCGGGAGCTCATGCCGCCACCCAATGCGGCGTTGAGCACCGCGAGCACGTAGCGCCGCTCGTCGTGCCGTCCCGGGACCTGAACACCGAGCATGAGGTGGGCCTGCTCGCAGGACTCCGGGACCAGCGCCAGGGCGTGCCGGCCGGTCTTCTCAGCCCGGCCACGCCGCGGCGGCACCGGTTCCACGCAGCCGCCCAGGTGGCGGCCGAAGCTCTGCTGCACCGCATCCAGCACCGCCGGGTGTGCGACGTTGCCGGCCACTGCCAGCACCATCCGCTCCGGTGTGTAACGCTGCCGGTAGAACTGGTGCAGCGCCTCGCGGCTCATCCCGGTGACCGAGTCCTCCGTCCCCAGCACTGGACGGCCCAAGGGATGTGACCCGAACAGTGCGGCGCAGAACTCATCGTGCACCAACTCTTCGGGGTCGTCGTCGCGCATCGCGATCTCTTCGAGCACCACGCCGCGCTCGAGCTCGACATCGGACGGATCGAGCAGAGCCTCGCCCAGCACGTCGCACACCAGGTCGACGGCGAGCTCGAGATCGCCGTCGAGCACCTGCGCGTGGTAGCAGGTGTGCTCCCGGGTGGTGAACGCATTGAGCTCGCCGCCGACGGCGTCGATCGCCTCGGCGATCGACGCCGCTGAGCGCCGCGTGGTGCCCTTGAACAGCAGATGTTCCAGGTAGTGCGCCGCGCCGGCCACCGTGTCGGGTTCATCCCGTGAACCCACAGCCACCCACATCCCCACGGCGGCCGAGCGCGAGGCGGGCAGCTGTTCAGTCACCACCCGCAAGCCAGCGGGTAACACGCTGCGCTGCAGCGTCCCGTACTGGCGCTGCCCCGATCTCACGTGCCGGCCGGAACCTCAGCGGTGTCGGTGTCGGTGATCGGCCCGGCTGCGGCGGCGTCATCGTCGCGGACCGGCACCAGGCTGATCTTGCCGCGGTTATCGATATCGGCCACCTCGACCCGGAGTTTGTCACCGACCTTCACCACATCTTCGACCTTGCCGATGCGCTTGCCGTTGCCGAGCTTCGAGATGTGCACCAGGCCGTCCTTGCCCGGCACGAGGGAGACGAAGGCGCCGAACGCGGCGGTCTTCACCACCGTGCCCAGGAATCGCTCCCCCACCTTGGGCAGCTGCGGGTTGGCGATGGCGTTGATCCGGTCGATGGCGGCCTCGGCGGACGGGCCGTCGTTGGCCCCGACGTAGATCGTGCCGTCGTCCTCGATCGAGATGTCCGCGCCGGTCTCGTCGGTGATCGAATTGATCATCTTGCCCTTCGGGCCGATCACCTCACCGATCTTGTCGATCGGGATCTTGATCGCGGTCACCCGCGGGGCGAACGGGCTCATGTCATCCGGCCCGTCGATGGCCTCTGCCATCACCTCGAGGATGGTCAGCCGGGCATCCCGTGCCTGGGACAGCGCCCTGGCCAGGACGTCGGAGGGAATCCCGGCCAGCTTGGTGTCCAGCTGCAAGGCCGTCACGAACGCGTGCGTACCGGCGACCTTGAAGTCCATGTCGCCGAAGGCATCTTCGGCGCCGAGAATGTCGGTGAGGGCGACGAAGGTCGTCTCACCGTCGACCTCGCCCGAGACCAGACCCATCGCGATACCGGCCACCGGCGCCTTGAGCGGAACGCCGGCGTTGAGCAGGGACAGCGTGGACGCGCAGACCGAGCCCATCGAGGTGGAACCGTTGGAGCTCAGCGCTTCAGAGACCTGGCGGATGGCGTAGGGGAACTCCTCCCGGCTGGGCAGTACCGGGACCAGTGCCCGCTCAGCCAGCGCACCATGACCGATCTCTCGCCGTTTGGGCGAACCCACCCGGCCGGTCTCCCCGGTGGAGTACGGCGGGAAGTTGTAGTGGTGCAGGTAGCGCTTGGTGGTTTCCGGGGACAGCGAGTCCAGGGACTGTTCCATGCGCAACATGTTCAGCGTGGTGACACCGAGGATCTGGGTCTCACCCCGCTCGAACAGCGCCGAACCGTGTGCTCGCGGGATCAGTTCGACCTCGGCCGACAGCGGCCGGATGTCGGTGATGCCACGACCGTCGATGCGCACCCGATCGCGCAGGATGCGCTGGCGCACTGCCGTCTTGGTCACCGATCGGAACGCGGCGCCGATTTCCTTCTCCCGGCCCTCGAAACGCTCACCCAGCTGCTCCAGGGAGCTGGCCTTGAGCTCATCGAGTCGGCTCTCCCGCTCGTGCTTACCCACGATGGTCAGGGCCTGGGCCAGCTCGTCGCCCACCGTCTCGCGGACGGCGTCCAGGACATCGGGCTGGTAGGCGGGGAAGGTGGGGAACTCCAGCTCGGGGCTCCCTGCCTCGCTTCTGAACACAGTGGCAAGCTCCTGCTGGGCCTGGCACAGCAAGCGGATGAACGGCTTGGCGGCCTCCAACCCCGCGGCCACCACCTCCTCGGTCGGCGCCGTAGCGCCACCGGCGATCAGCTCGATGGTGGACTCGGTGGCCTCCGCCTCGACCATCATGATCGCCACATCGCTGTCCGGACTGTCGCCGACCACCCGACCGGCGACGACCATGTCGAAGACCGCCTGATCAAGCTGCTCGTAGGTCGGGAAGGCAACCCACTGGCCACCTGACTCGTGGTGGACCAGAGCCATCCGGGTCGCCCCGATAGGACCGGAGAACGGCAGACCGGACAGTTGGGTCGACGAGGACGCGGCGTTGATCGCCAGCACGTCGTACGGGTCGGCTGGGTTGAGGCTGAGCACGGTGACGACGACCTGCACCTCGTTGCGCAACCCGTCGACGAAGCAGGGCCGCAGTGGCCGGTCGATCAACCTGCAGGTGAGGATGGCGTCGGTGGACGGCCGCCCCTCGCGGCGGAAGAACGAGCCGGGGATGCGCCCAGCGGCGTACATCCGCTCCTCGACGTCCACCGTCAGCGGGAAGAAATCGAACTGGTCTTTGGGCTGCTTCGACGCCGTGGTGGCGGAAAGCAACATGGTCTCGTCATCGAGATAGGCAACGACGGATCCGGCCGCTTGCCGGGCCAGCCTCCCGGTCTCGAATCGCACGGTGCGGGTACCGAAGGCACCATTGTCGAGTTCAGCAATCGTCTCATGCACCGTCCGGGTTGCGGTGCTGGTCGTGGGGTCGGTCAATTCCTCTCCTCCTCGCGGCACGTGGCACACAGCTCGCACCATCGGCGCGGGAACGAGGACGGCAGGCCGGTCTTCGATCGAAGCCCCCGGAGCAGGCAATCAGCCCCCCGGGAGCCACTACCGAGGACCGGCAGGCGACGGTCCCGATGACGGTGACTGAGCGGTTCGTACGGCGATGTGTGGTTGTGTCTCTCAGGCTTAGCGGCGCAGGCCGAGGCGCTCGATCAAGGATCGGTAGCGCTCGATGTCGACCTTCGCAAGGTAGTTCAGCAGGTTACGGCGGCGCCCGACCATGAGCAGCAGGCCGCGCCGGGAATGATGGTCGTGCTTGTGTTGCTTGAGGTGTTCAGTCAGATCCACAATTCGCTTGGTCAGCAGGGCGACCTGCGCCTCCGGGGAGCCAGTGTCCCCTCCGCGGAGCCCGTACTCGGCCAGAATCTCGGTCTTCTGTGCGGTGGACAGTGCCACGGGTTGATCTTCTCCTGTCGTCTCGTACCGTGCGTACCGCGAATCATGCGGTAACAACCAACGATCTCCGACCACCACGGACCACAGCCGGAGCCTTCGCGAGGTTACCAGCTCAGCGGCCGCTGGCCGGTGCCGCATCCATCGTGCCCAGTTACCTCCGGTGCCTACTCCGCGGACTGACCGGTCTCCGAGCCGGCCGCTGCCGCCCGCCGGAGCAGCTCAGCGAGGGCGGGGAACTCCGCGTCCAGCAGGCGGGCCGCAGCAACCAGCTCGGCCGGGGCGAACCCGGCCAGCGCCGGGAGCAGGCCTTTATCCCAGCGCTGGCCACGTTCCCCGACCGGCAGTGTCTCCGAATCCCCCGTGGGCCGGCCGAGGGTGGGCCGGGAGTCGCGGATCTGCTCCAACGCAGCCCGGATCGCCGTGGGATCGCCGGAGGCGACCTCCGGTGTCAGCACTCGCCGTTCCAGCATCACCATCCGGGCCAGGACCGCCGGGTTACCGATCTTCGCCCGGCGCCCGCTCATCAACTGGCTGAGCATCGGGGCGCTCAGCCCGAGAACCTCGGCCAGCTGCGCCTGGGAGACATCGAAGGCGACCACCAGCCGGCGCACCCGATCGCCGAGCGGTTCCCCGTACCACTCCCGCTGAAGTGCGACGTTGCGCGCGACAGCGAGCTGCTCGTCCACCGGAGTCCCCTTCCGCGCCCACCTGGCATCCTGCCAGGACATCCGGCGTCCACCACAGACATCGGGGATCACTTAACCGGTCCGGCCGAATACCATGCGGGTACGTTCAACATCCTCGTCGATCTGCGCCACCAGCTGTTCAGGAGTGTCAAAGCGGGACATCCCGCGCAGCCGCTCGACGAAATCCAGTGCGACTCGCTCGCCGTAGAAGTCCTCGTCCACGTCCAGCACGAATGCCTCCACCCGGCGTTCTCGCCCGGAGAACGTCGGGTTGGTGCCGATGGAGACCGCCGCTGCCAGCTCCCGGCGGCGGTGCACGAATCGGCAGGCGTACACCCCGTCAGCGGGGATCGCGGCGTACCGTGCGGTCGACAGGTTCGCCGTCGGGTAGCCCAGGCTGCGGCCGCGCTGGTCCCCGCGGACCACGATCCCCTCCACCCGGTGCGGGCGCCCCAAGGCGATGCCCGCGGCCACCACATCACCGGCATCGATACAGGAACGGATGTAGGTGGAGGAGAAGGTCAGCTCACCCTGGGACAGCAGCCCCACGCCCTCCGCGGTGAACCCGAAGCGCCGTCCCAGAGCACGCAGCAGTTCCAGGTTCCCCGCTGCCTTGTGCCCGAAAGTGAAGTTGTCGCCCACCACCACCTCGGCCACGTGCAGGCGCTCGATGAGAACTGTGTGGACGAACTCATCAGCCGGTAACCGGGATAACTCGACGGTGAACGGCACGACCAGGAACACCTCGATCCCGAGTTGCTCGACCAGCTCGGCCCGCCGCCGCAGGGTGGTGAGCTGAGCGGGGTGGCTACCGGGGCGGACCACCTCCGAGGGGTGCGGGTCGAAGGTCATCAGCACCCCCGGCACGCCCGTCTCCCGGGCGCGCTGCACTGCTCGCCCCACCAGCTGCGCGTGACCACGGTGTATCCCGTCGAATACCCCGATGGTGACGATGCTGCGGCCCCACCCGTTCGGGATTGCCTCGATCCCACGCCAGCGCTGCACGAGCTGCAGGCTAATCGCCCAGCGGCTGCATGCCTGGCGCGGTCCGGTTCTCCCCGGCCGCCGGACGCAGCACCAGCACCGGACGAGCCCGCCCGTCACGCTCGGCAAGTAGCGCCACGGCATGACCCTCGGGGTCGAGCGCGGCGTGGGTTCCAGCCAGCCCGTCAGCCGGCAGTGCCCCACCGTGGGCCAGCACCCGAGCCTGCTGGGTGCTCACCAGTCGGTGCGGGAACGCGGCGGCCACCACCTCGTCCAGACCCGCCCACAAGCGAGGTTGCGCCACCAGCTCATCAAGAGTGCGAGCAGCATCCAGGCCGAAGGGACCGACCCGGGTGCGGCGCAGAGCGGTGAGGTGGCCCCCGACACCCAGCGCGGCGCCCAGATCTCGGGCCAGTGCCCGGATGTAGGTTCCGCCACTGCACTCCACCACGATGTCGAGATCGGTCACCGCCGCTGCGCGGCGCAGCGCCTGCAGCTCGAACCGGAAGACCGTTACCGAGCGGGCCGGCAGCAGTACCTGCTCACCGGCCCGAGCCAGCGCGTAGGCTCGTCGCCCGTCGATCTTGACCGCACTCACCGCGCTGGGCACCTGCTCGATGGCACCGCGCAAGCTCGCGATACCGGCGAGGATCGCCTGCTCGCCGAGACCGGAGGCGTCGGCACTCGAAATGCACTCGCCCTCGGCGTCATCAGTGCTGGTGGACAGGCCCAGCCGGACGGTGCCCTGGTAGATCTTGGGCTCCAGGGGAAGGTGGCCGAGCAGCTTGGTCGCGCGCTGCACCCCGCAGACAAGCACGCCGGTCGCCATCGGATCCAGGGTCCCCGCGTGTCCGATCCGGCGGGTGCGCAGCAAGCGCCGCAGCCGGATGATCACGTCATGTGAGGTCATCCCGGCCGGTTTGTCCACCACCACCAGACCGCCCGGGTCGAGTGCGGGATTCGTCCGGCCGGTTGCACTCACCTGCCCGGTTGCGCTCACGTGCCCGCAGCGTCGAACAGCGGCAACCCCAGGCACGATCGCCCGACGAAGTCGTGCAACGCCTCGGTCGTCGGCGCCATCACCCGGGCAGCGAGCGCGTCCCGGAACAATCGCTCCACCGCCAGCTCCTTGCGAAACGCGGCACCGCCACACAGCCTCAGCGCACCGTCGGCAACCTCGGCCGCCGCCTCCGCCGCCACCGCCTTGATCTCCAGCACCCGCAACGTCGCATCCTCGCGCCCGGAGTCCAGGGCAGCCAGGGTGTCCCGCAGGAACGACCGGACACCGTCGGTGCGGATGCGCAGCCGCGCCAGCTCGGCGCGGGGAACCGGCTGCTGTGCCAGCGTCTGGTCCAGGTGTTGCAGACGGCTGCGGGCCAGGTGCTTGACGGTCTCGGCGATCAGCGCTTCCATGATCCCCAACGACAGCGCCGCGCTGAGCACCAGGAACGTGGGCATCGCGGTGGCCATCGCGACATCGAGCCCTGCTCCATCCGCACCGAGGCGGAATTCCGTGGGGATCAGCACACCGACCCCGGATAGTGGGCTGGACGCGTTGCCGCGCAGGCCGACCCCGTCGAACTTTCCGGCCACCCGCAAACCGGCCCTATCGCTCGGCACCAGCCACAGGGTCATCGCGCCGTTACCCGCCAGCGGGCGGCTCGACCAGACGTAGCTGTGGGCGTGGCCGGCCGAGGTCACCCAGCTCTTGCGGGCATCGAGTAGAACGGCGCCATCCTCAGCAGCGGTGGCCGTGCCCAGCGGCGTCCAGAACTGGCTGCGGGAGCCCACCTCGGAGAACGCGAGGCTGCTCAGGTGATCACCTCGGGCGATCGCTCGGCGGATGTCCTGCGGTCCGTGCGCCTCGATGACGGCGACCGCGGCGTAATGCATCAACACCACCAGTCCGGTGGATGCGCACCTGCCCCCCACCGACTCGACGACGTGCGCAGCCGCCGCGAGTGACTCACCGCCACCGCCGACTTGGGGGGCGCTGAGCAGGCCGAGTAGCCCGGCATCCCCGAGTGCCTGCACGGCCTCCCGCGGGAAGTCCCCGGTGCGGTCGATCTCGGCCGCCTTCGGACCGACCTCGCGTTCGATCACGGCCGAGAGCACCGACTGGTAAGCGGTTGCGGTCGTCGGAAACTCGGGACCGGCTCCCATGACATTCTCCCCACGGTCAGGCTGGTTGCGGCATTGACGGAAACCTGACCTTACTGAACTGAGCGTCAGTCATCGTCTGCGCTGGCCTCGCGTGGCAGGCGGTACGGGTCGGGCTCGCCAGCCGGTGACGCGCTGGCCGCTATGCGCGCGACCTCGGCATCGGCGTCGTGGGCCCGGGCCAGCACCTCGTCGATCCGGCGCACTCCCTCGGGGAGCTCGTCGCAGCGGAAGGTCAGGGTCGGGGTGAACCGGATACCCGTCGCGCGCCCGACCAGGAAACGCAGCACTCCGGTCGCGCTGTCCAATGCGGCAGCCACCCCGGCGGTGTCGGGTGGGGTGTCGATGGTCTCGCCGAGCACCGTGTAGTACACGGTTGCATCCCGAAGGTCCCCGGTGACCTTTGCGTCGGTGATCGTCACCATGGCCAGGCGGGGATCCTTCACCTCGTGCTCCAGGCCCGACGCGACGATCTGGGCGATCCGTTTGGCGAGCCGGCGGGCCCGTGCGGGGTCGGCCATCGCAGCGTTCTCCTCCGCGTTCTTCCGATGATGCGCCGATGTCTTTCTGTCATCGTCGCTGTCGTCTTTCCGGGCACCCCTGGTATGCCCGCCCGGGTTATCAGGCTAGTCGTCCTCCGGACCCAGCATCCGGTGCCGGGCGGCCAGCAACTCCAGCTCCGGTCGGGCGGCCACTAGGCGCTCACAGGCATCGAGGACCTCTCGCACGTGGCCTCCGTCGGCAGCAACCGCCGCGACTCCGATCAGCGACCGCCGGTGCAGGTCTGTGTGACCCGCTTCGGCTGCCGCGACCTCGAAGCGCCGCCGGAGTTCGGCGATCACCGGCCAGACCAGAGATCGTTTCTGCTTGAGCGAACGGACGTCATCGAAGAGCACGTCCAGCTCCACCGCGCCGATGTACACCATTCACCACCAGGGGTTGGTGGCTGTTGAGGACCACCATCTGTGGGGTTGGTTGCTCTTGAAGACCACCTGTGTGGGGGCTGG
>DASYAZ010000151.1:0-1610 GCA_036501085.1 Pseudonocardiaceae bacterium
GTCGCGGGGATCATGACGCCGCCACCGTGCCCTGGGCCAGGCCGTCTTCGCCAAGGCCCAGCGCGGTGTCGTAGTCGGCCAGGGCGCGGATCTCGACCTCGGGCTCGGGTGCGGGCCGTAGCAGGCCGATCCGGTCGCGGCGCAGCGCCTTGGCCGCGGCGACATGCTCGGGATCAGAGATCGTCTGGTGTTTGGCCCACAACCGGTCGTGGTCGGCGACCAGGCGGCCGTCGCAATGCACCCGGACCCGCGTCAGGTCAGCGACGATCTCGACCCGGCGGCCGATCACCGCCGGGGCCACCGAGTAGTCGTTGGAGTCCAGGCGGATGTAGTGGTCCCGGGCCAGCCGGGTGCCCGCCCGCCACCCGGTCACCGGGGGCACCGGCGGCAGGGTGAGCATCGCGGCCCGGTCCGCGGTGATCCGGTCGGTCGGGGCGCAGCCCAACGCCCGGCGGACCCGCCGGTTGGCCACCGCCAGCCACTCGGCGAGCTGAGTGTTGAAATCCGCCGGCGAGGTAAACGCCCGCCCAGGCAAAAACGAGCGCTCCAAGTAGTCGTGCGCCCGCTCGATGAGCCCCTTTGCTTCCGGGTCGGCAGGTCGACAGATCAACACCTTGGCCCCCAGCGTCCCGCGGAACCCCTGACAGTCGGTGGTCAGCTCGCTGTGCCCGCCGCGCCACCGCCCGATCGCGCCCTCCCCATCCCAGACCAGCACCCGCGGCACCGCACCCAACCCCGACAGATGCCCCCACCAGCCGGCGAACAGATCCGCCGCGGTACGAGTCGGGATCAACACCGCCGACAACCACCGAGAGTAACCGGTGATCATGGTCAGCACCGGTAGCAGCGTCGCGGTGCGGACCTGCCCGAACCCCACCGGCACCTCAATGTCGGGAAACCAGAAATCGCACTGGGCAACCTCCCCGGCCACATACAGCGTGCGGCTGGCCGGATCCGGCGGCAAATACACCGGCCGCAACTCCGCCACCCGACCTGAGAGCACCCGGATCGACCGCGACCACCCGACCCGCTCGGCGATCACCGTCGCCGGCATCGTCGGCCACACCGCCAACAACTCCCGAATCCGCGGCTCAACCTCATCCACGATCGACCCCGAACCCACCCGCTCATACCGCGGCGGACCCTCCGAAGCCAACGCCGCCTTCACCGTGTTCTTCGAACACCCCATCACCCGCGCAATCACCTTGATCGGCATCTCCTCCGCACGATGCAACCGCCGGATCTCAGCCCAGTCCTCCACGAACAACACCCCTTCGTCCTCCCCAGCTCGGTGCGAGCCAGGATCGCGGCGCAAGGGGTCAAAATTCGGATGCCGCGCGGGGGTCAGTTTTCACGTGCCGTCGACACAACGCGTGCGTATAGGCATTTGGTCCAAGTCCCTCCTCGGACTTGAACCCCCACAGCTAGCTCGTTGAGCCCACCACCGCCCACGCAGATCCACCATCCTGCCCATCCCCTCGCGGTTGTCCGTGTCAGCCCCTACCGTGCAGCAGGCTGCTCCTATAGGCATGCCCGGACCGGCGTTCGATCACAGGCGGGCATTACTACCTTTGCCGAGGAGTTGCGGCCACTTCGCCTCCAAGAGTCGC
>DASYAZ010000152.1:0-2770 GCA_036501085.1 Pseudonocardiaceae bacterium
CGGGCTTGGAGGTCTCGTTGTGGGAGCAGATGCTCGCGCCGGAGAATCTGAGCCGGGCGTTGAGGCGGGTCAGGGCCAATCGGGGCGCGCCTGGTGTGGACGGCATGACCACGGAGGAATTGGGTCCGTGGCTGCGCCAGCACTGGGCATCGACTCGGGAGGCGCTGGACGCAGGTACCTACCGGCCCTGTCCGGTCCGTCGGGTGGTGATCCCCAAGCCCGGGGGCGGCGAGCGGTTGCTGGGGGTACCGACGGAGGCGGCATAGTGCCGCGTCGTCCAGTGATGATTTGGGTTTGTTCTCGTCACGCATCCCTTCCACGCGCTGAGTGGGCAGCGGCTGGAGGTGCTGTTCGTCAAGCGCCGGGGCGGGGATTCGGTGTTCGTGTGTTCCGGTGGTGTCAGTGGCCAGATGACGGTGTCCCGGTCGTGGACCGATCGGGGTGAGCCGTCCCAGTCGCATCGGTTGTCGGCCGAGGGGCTGGCTGAGCTGTTTGCGGTGACACGCGCGATCCAGGGTCGTTGATTGCCGTGCCTGGCAACGGCACACTCTTGTGTGATGAATGGGCACAAGAACGATCTGGCTGGGTTGTCGACCCGGGCACTGCGTGCGCGACGGTGGCGGCTCGCGGCGCGGCTGGGGGATGTGGAGGCGGTGCTGGCTGGGTCGCTGGTGGAGCAGACCCGGCGCTGCGGCAAGCCGGGCTGCCGCTGCGCCGAAGGCGATCCGCACGGTCCTTATGCCTACTTCGCTGCGAAAACAGCGGGTCGGGGGCGGTTGAGGTACGTGCCGTCGAACCTGGTGGCCCTGGTGCGGGCTGGCCTGGCTCGGGGCGAGCAGGTCGAGGCGGTGCTGGCGGAGATCTCGGCGATCAACGCCGAGCTGCTGGCCAGGCGAGAACTGAGGTAGCCGATGACCGCGGCGCCGAGTGCCGTGCTGGCCGGGTCCTTGCGGGCCGAAGCGGTGACGGTGCTGGCCAACATGACGATGGCGGCGCTGAAAGGCGGCGGTGATGAACGGCGAGATGAAGATCAGCAGCACGCACCGCGACCGGCTGGCGGTGATCTACCTGCGCCAGTCGTCGATGGCCCAGGTCCGCGAGCACACCGAATCGACAACGCGCCAGTACGGCCTGGCCGAGGTGGCGGTCTCGCTGGGGTGGGCCCGCCAGGACGTGGTGGTCATCGACACCGATCTGGGGGTCTCCGGTCGGTGGGGTGTGGCCCGGGCGGGATTCACCGAGCTGGTCAGCCGGGTCTGCTCGGGCGAGGTCGGGGCGATCTTCGGGATCGAGATCTCCCGGCTGGCCCGCTCGAACGCCGAGGTGGCCCGGTTGATGGAGTTCGCCGCGATCACCGGCACGCTGCTCATCGACGCCGATGGCATCTACGATCCCGGCGATATCAACGATCGGATGCTGCTCGGGATGAAAAGCACCATCGGGGAGGTGGAGCTCCACGTCATGGCGCAGCGCCTGGCAGCCAGCAAGAAGGCCGCGGCCGAGCGCGGCGAGCTGCGCACCCCACTGCCCGTGGGGTATGTCCACGACCCGGCCGGCGAGGTCGTCATCGACCCCGACGCCGAGGTCGCGGCCGCGATCGGTGACCTGTTCGCTGCCTTCGCCGCGTGCGGCTCGGCCTACGGCGTGGTCACCGCATTCACCGACCGGCGCTTTCCGCTGCGCGCCTACGGCGGAGCCTGGGCCGGGGCGCTGCGCTGGGGCCGCCTGACCCACGCCCGAGTGCTGGGAGTGCTGAAAAACCCGTGCTACGCCGGGGCGTACGTGCATGGCCGCTACACCTCGCGGCGCGCCGTCGAGCCCGACGGCACCGTACGCACCGGGCTGGTCGAGCGGCCCCGCGCCCAGTGGCCCGTGCTGATCCACGATCACCACGAGGGCTACCTCAGCTGGGCCAAGTACCTGGCCAACGAGACCAAGCTGGCCGCCAACCGGACCAACGCCGGGGCCCGGCCACCCCGCGAGGGATCGGCGCTGTGTCAGGGGATCATCACCTGCGGGTCCTGCGGCAAGCCGATGCGTACCAACTATCGCTCCGGCCAGAAACCCTCCTATGAGTGCTCACGCCGCGCCGATGGGCTCACCACCTCGACCTGCCGATCCATCGCCGCGGCCGCAGTCGACCTCGCAGTCGCGCTCGCCCTGGCCGCCGCCGACGACGTCACCGATCGCCACCAGCGCATCAGCCGCGCCGCCGAACTCGCCGTCGAACGCGCCCGCTACGAAGCTGACCGGGCCGAACGCGCCTTCTGCCAGGTCGAGCCAGAAAACCGGCTGGTCGCTCGCACCCTGGAGGCCCGGTGGGAGACCAAACTCGCCGCTCTGGCCGAAACCGAGCAGGCCCTGGCCGCCGCCCAGGATGCCCGCCCGCCCTTACCCACCCGAGTCGAGTTGGAGAACCTGGCCGCCGACCTGCCCGGACTCTGGCAGGCACCCACTACCAGCAACAAGGACCGCAAACGGCTGCTACGCACCCTGATCGCCGACGTCACGCTGCTGCCCGAAACCGATCCCACCACAGCGCGAATCGGACTCCGCTGGCACACCGGCTCCACCGACGAACTCCTCGTGACCCGGCCGCTGCCACCCGGCCCGGCCAAGCGCAGCCCCTCACCAGCAGTCGAGCTCATCCGCCAGCTCGGCCCGACCACCGACACCCAAGACATGGCCGACAAGCTCAACGCTGCCGGGCTGACCACCGGCCACGGACACCCCTTCGACGTCGCCGCCGTCCAATGGATCCGCCACGCCT
>DASYAZ010000153.1:0-48029 GCA_036501085.1 Pseudonocardiaceae bacterium
AACTGCCGGCCGTGACCGTCGGCGAAGATCGCGAAGAACTGCCCACCCGGGCCGAGGTTGTCGGCTAGGCCGGTCCCGTTCAGGGTGTCGGTGATGGGGTAGGTGGCGAAGCTTGACCAACGCTGCTCGCCGTCGGAGATGATGGGTTCCCCGGTGGCCTCAGACCGCTCGATCGAATCTTTGACGGCGGTTTCCTGCTCGGCTTCCAGTGCCGCTAGATCAATTTTCCCCTGGTCATACGCAGCGTAGGCGTCCTGCAATTTCGCTGGACGGGGCAGTGAGCCGACGGGCTCGGTGGGAATTCCGGTGGCCGTTCTCGGATCGTAATCGGTCATGATTTCCTCTCTGATGACTCTCATTGATTGAGTAGGCGGACCGGTAAATTGTGTTGATATGTGCTCGTGATCTCCTTCCTGTCGAAAGATCACCTGACGCACTCCACGATGTGGACACCGTTGACCACCCGGTGGACCGCGGAGGCTGGCACAGACAGGTCTGTCTAGCTGTGAGCCGGATCATAGTCAGTTCACAATGAGTCGGTCAACGGCCACTCGTTCGTGGCAAGCTGCTTCACTTACCTGCCAACATGTGTTGCTCAGAGTCGCGAGTGCCGCCGCCTGACGTGGGAACGCCACCACACCACCAGCACTGCCGCAACCGCCATACCGAGTACTACGTTGCTCACGATGCCCAGTTGCTCCTGCACCGCGGCAAGGCTGGCGCCGGCGAGATAACCGAGTACCGCCACCGTGCTCGCCCATACTGCGCCACCGAGCAGGTTATAGGGCAAAAATCTGCTCCAGCTCAACCCGCTCATGCCCGCCAAGCTCGGTACCAATGCCCGCAAAATCGCGGTTAAACGACCGATCAGCACCACAATCGGCCCACGTCGACGCAGCAATTCATTGGTGGCCTGGACGGCTTCCGGTTTGACCAGTCGATCCGGAAGGCGTCGCAATAACAGTTCGCCGTAGCGGCGGCCGAAGCAGAACCCGACCGCGTCGCCGATGACCGCGCCCGCGACAGCGGTCGGGATCACCGACCACAGCGACAGTGCCCCGGCCTGCGCGGCCGCTCCCGCCACCAAGATCGCGATCTCACCGGGGAAGATCACCCCGATCATGATCGAGGCCTCGAGAGCCGGGCAGAGGAAGGCCAGGGTGAGCACCAGGACCGGCGGAAGTGCCCGCAGTGCGTCGAGCACCATGGCACGATCTTCACTTATCGACCGCCGGCTGCCAACCCATACTGTCCGGCGGTCGGGCAACGGGCCCCTGCCGGCGCTCAACGCCGACGCGGGTCCTTATGCCCGCTCGGATTCCCGCGATCTGCTTGGCACACGGCAACGCTGCGCGGCGGCGATTTTGCCCGCCGCTAACTGAAGGTGAGCGAGGCGGTAACCCTATCGTGGCTACTGTTCGGTGTATGAACGCTGATCTACCCGTACGTGACGGCTTGCTCGATGACCTGGGCGTGCGCCCGGGGGAGTCCGACCCGGCGGGAATGCTGTGCCGGGTGCTCGTGCTGCTCGCGGTCCTGGTGCCGATGGCCGCACTGGCACTGGTGTTATTGGTCTGACGTGGCCCCCCAGCCTCCGCCGCCGGGGGTTTCGATGCGGATCCGGTCCCCGCAGTGTAATTGCCAACTGCCCTTGCTGGGCAGTGACACCTCGTCCCCGTCAGCTTTGATCAGCACGTTGCGGCCGACCGCCCCGGGCTGCCCACCCCGCAGTCCCCAGGGTGGCCACTCCCGCCGTTCGGACTGCACGGTCAGCGTGCAGTCAGCCAGCGCCTCGATCTCCCGTACCAGGCCGTCCCCGCCGGGGTGCGCACCGGCCCCGCCGGAGCCGCCTCGCAGCTCGTAGCGCCACACTCGCAGCGGGTAGTCCAGCTCCATCGCCTCGGCGGGGGTGTTCTGCGTGTTGGTCATCCCGGTGTGCACCCCGGACATCCCGGGTCGCAGGGGGTTGCCGCCCTCGCCGCCGCCCAGCGTCTCGTAGTAGCTGAACGGGTCCCCGGCCGCGCCGCCTCCGGTGCCGATGAGCAGGTTGTTCATCGTGCCCTGGCTTGCGGCCGGCACCCTATCGGGGATCGCCTGGGCGAACGCACCGAGCAGCACGTCGACGATCCGCTGGCTGGTCTCGACATTGCCGGCAGCTGTCGGCGCAGGGAAGGTCGCGTGCACCAGGCAGCCTTCCGGTGCGCGCACCTGCAGCGGCCGGTAACAGCCGGCGTTCGGCGGCGCGTCCGGGTCGGTCAACATCCGGAAGACGAACATCGCGCAGGACTGCGTCACCGCCAACACCGCGTTGAGGTTCACCGGAATCTGCGGGTCGGTGCCGGCGAAATCGATCACCACCTCGTCGCCGGTCACGGTCACCGCACCGCGGATGGTGACCCCGTCGCCGATCTCCAGCACATCGGAGTAGCGGTAGCAGCCCTCCGGGATCCGCCGCACCGCCGCCCGGACCCGCCGCTCGGAGTAGTCGCACACCGCGGCCATCGCCTCGGCCAGCCGGCCCGGTCCCAACCGGCCGGCCAGCTCCTGCAGCCGCTGGGCACCGACATGGTTGGCCGCGAACTGTGCTCGCAGGTCACCGAGGCGCTCGCGGGGGGTCCGCGAGTTGGCGGCGATCAGCCGGACCACGTCCTCGCGCTCCCCGCCGGCGTCGGCGATCAGGATGGGCGGGATGCGGATCCCCTCCATCGCGATCTCGGTGGCGTTGGCGGGCATGGACCCCGGTGCCGCGCCACCGACATCGGCGTGGTGCGCACGGTTGGCCACGTAGCCGAGCAGCTCGGAGTCATCACCCGACTCGGGGCCGACAGCGGAGACGATCGTGAGGTCGGGCAGGTGGGTGCCGCCCATGTACGGGTCATTGACACAGACCTGCTGGCCGGGCCGCAGCGGGCCGTAGGAGTCGAGTACCGCGCGGACGCTGGCCGGCATGGCACCCAGGTGCACCGGGATGTGCTCAGCCTGGGCAACCATCTGCCCGCTGGGGTCGAACACCGCAGCAGAGCAATCGGCGCGTTCCTTGATGTTGGGGGAGTAGGCAGCGCGACGCAGCGCGACGCCCATCTCCTCGGCGACCCCGGCCAGCGCGTGCCGGAACACCTCCAGCTCGACCCCCGACAGGGACCCGGCACTCGAGCGCTCAGCCATCGAGGCGCACCACCAGGTTGCCCGCGTCGTCGACCATGGCCACCTCCCCGGCGCTCAGCAGCGTGGTGGTGTCGGGTTGCTCGATCAACGCCGGCCCGATGACCTTGTCCCCGGAGACCAACCCCGCGCGGGAGACCACCTTGGCCGGACCCTCATCGCCGAGCTCCCGGGACCGTTCCGGTGCCGGTTCGCCCTGATCCCAGTCGCGTGGAGGCTGCGCCAGGACCGGTTCCCCGCGGGCCACCACCCGCAGCGTGACGGTCAGCACCCGCTCCCCGGGCATCGCGTAACCGTAGGCCTGCTGGTGCGCGCGATGGAACAGCTCGGCCAGATCCGCACCGGGCGCGGCGGCGATCCGCAACTCGTGGGACTGGCCGGCGTAACGGGTATCGGCAACCCGAGACACCGTGATCCGATCCGGCGCACCCTGGCGTTCCAGCTCCGCACGGGCCTGCTCCTCCAACTCCTGCCAGGTGCCGGTGAGATCGTCCCCGGCCGGGGCCATCACCGTCCGGGACGCCTCGTAGCGGGCGGGTGCGAGCAGCAGGCCCAACGCACTGAGCACCCCCGGCGCGGGTGGCACCACGACGGCGCGACATCCCAGCTCGCGGGCCAGTGCGGTCGCGTGCAACGGCCCCGCACCGCCGTAGGCCACCAGCGCCAAGCCCGCCGGGTCGATGCCGCGTTCGGTGCTGACCTTGCGTAGCGCGCGGGCCATCGTGGCTTGCACCACCGCGAGAACGCCGGGCGCGCCGCCGGCGGACTCCGGGAGCGCACCGATGGCGTCGGTGGCGGCGCTGATATCCAGCCGCAAGCCCCCGCCCAGCTCCCGGTCCGGGTCGAGATGGCCCAGCACGCAGTGCGCGTCGGTCACGGTCGGCTCGGTGCCGCCGTGCGCGTAGCAAGCGGGACCGGGATCGGCGCCGGCCGAGCGCGGGCCGACCCGCAGCGCCCCCCCGATGTCGACCCAGGCGATCGATCCGCCACCGGCACCGACGGTGTGAATCCCTACCGCCGGGGTGCGAAACGGTAACCCGGCGATCTGCGCGGACGTCGAGATCTCCGGCGCACCGTCCCTGATCAGGCACACATCGGTGGACGTGCCGCCCATGTCGAAGGCGATCGCGTGCTCGAAGCCGGCGCTGCGCGCCACGGCACCGGCCGCGACCACTCCCGCCGCGGGCCCGGACAGCAACGTGTGCACCGGGGCGCCGGCCGCGAAGCCGATCCCCGCGGTGCCGCCACCCGAGGTCATGACGGTGATCGTCGGTTCGGGGAGCCGGGTTGCCAGATTCGACAGGTAACGGCGCATGACGGGTTCCACGGCCGCGTTGAGCACGCAGGTCGAGGTCCGCTCGTACTCGCGGAACTCCGGGAGCAGCGCGCTGGACCGGGTGATCGGCACGCCGAGCGCCTGTAACGCATCGCAGAGTCGCCGCT
This sequence comes from Pseudonocardiaceae bacterium, assembly GCA_036501085.1. Lineage (GTDB taxonomy): Bacteria > Actinomycetota > Actinomycetes > Mycobacteriales > Pseudonocardiaceae. Next base: position 4,606 of record DASYAZ010000153.1, read on the forward strand.
CGTGGGCCTCGTTGGCGTAGCTGAACAGCAGGCTCACCGCCACCGACTCCGGCGCCAGCTGCCGCACCCGGCGCACCACCCGCTCGATCTCCTCGCCGGTCAGGTCGATGATCACCTCGCCGGTTGCGCTGGTCCGTTCCCGCGCGGTCACCACCTGCCCGTGCGGCACGAGCGGCTCGGGGCGGGTGACGGCCAGGTCGTACAGCGCGGGCCGGTCCTGCCTGGCGATCTGCAGCACATCGGTGAATCCCTCGGTGGTCACCAGCACGGTCCGGGCCAGCGTGCGTTCCAGCACCGCGTTGGTTGCCGTCGTCGTGCCGTGGGCCAGCAGCCGTACCGGTGCACCGGGCCAGGCGTGCTCGACTCCCCGCTGCACTCCCAGTGCCTGGTTTCCCGGCGTGGTCGGCACCTTCACCGCCCGCGGCCGGTGACCGCTGGAGTGCACCACGACATCGGTGAACGTGCCCCCCACATCGACCCCAGCGCACGCCCGATCGGATCCGGCCACTCTCGTATCCTCCCGCCTCCCGATATGGAGCCTTATCGGGGTTATCCGGCTGCTTTCACCCCGATAAGGCTCCATATCGGGCGTGTACAGCGGGTTAGTGCGGGCTACTGAGGGTTACAGTTGAGCGGATGGGCGGATTCGCGCGTGGAGGCGGATGACGTGCCGGGTGCCAGAGTTACCCGCACGTTGTCGGCGTGTTCGGTGACCCTTCTCGGGTTGGGTTTGCTCACCGCGGGCGTCGCCACCGCCGGGCCACCGTGCACCCACACTATCCGTAATGTCGCGGATGCGCGCTCCGCGCTGACCACGGCCGTTCCCGGGGACATGTTGTGCTTTGTCGGCGCGGATCTGTCCGATGTCGATTTGACGATGAGCAGATCAGGTACCGCCAGCGCACCGATCAGCCTGGTCTCGGACGGGAAAACGGTTGTGCACCAGCTGCACATTCTCGCCGACCACGTCACCGTTCAGGGCTTCACCATCATCGGCGGTGGGGAGCTGCTGCTGGCGGGCACCGGTATCACCGCGCAGAAGAACACGATTCGGGACACCGGCCGGGGCGGGATCATCTGCGCCGCGTGTACCGACTCCATCATCCAGTCCAACACCGTGACGCACGTCTCCACCACCGGGATCTCCATCACCGGGCTGCGGATCACCGTGCGGGAGAATTTCGTGAGTGTGGTGTTCCCGGGCGGTGCCGGTGACGCCGATGGCATCCGTTTCTTCGGCAATGGTCACCAGATCATCAGCAACACGATCCAGGATATCTCTCTCCGGGCTGGTGACGCGACAAGTTCTGCGCACCCCGATTGCTTCCAGACCCTCGACGCCGGCCATCCGGCGACGTGGGGCGTCCGGATCGAGGGCAATTCCTGCCAGAACATCCAGGAGAACTGTCTGATCGCGACCGGTGACGAGAGCGGCAACGGCGATGCCCCGGCCGGCTCGCGATCGATCACGTTCATCGGCAACACCTGCCGGACGGGCGGTGAACAATCGGTGTACCTGCGCCACTGGCCACGCGTCGATCTGAGCAAGAACAAGCTGCTGGGCTCGCAGCTCAAGCACGGGATACAGATAACCCAGGGGTCCACCGGCTGCCAGGTGCGGGACAACACCACCGCGCGCGGCGTCCCCGCCGTCGAGGTCGACCCCTCCTCCCGCCAGGGCTATAACAGCCCGTTCTGACCCGTGACGCACCTCTACCCCGTCAGACTGCTCCCGCCGTCAGCGCGCCGAGTTTCACAACGGGGCTGGCCACCGCGCGCTGAGCAGCCGTGGTGTGAAACTCGGCGCCCGGACGGCATGTTCTGCAAACCAGGATCAGGATGGGTTTGCCTGGCGGTGTCCGGCCGGGGTGTGTATCCGGTCACGTCGCGGTATGCCGGAGTTGCCGGGGTTACTGACCAGTAATATGGTGAGGTTACCGGTGAGTAGGCCGGGTACCACGACTGTCTCGGAGCGAGGACATGGGCCACTACAAGAGCAATCTCCGCGACCTCGAGTTCATGCTGTTCGAGGTACTCCGGGTGCAGGAGCGGATGGGTACCGGCCCGTTCGCCGAGATGGATCGAGAGACCGCCCACCACGTGCTCGCCGAGGTCGATCGGCTGGCTCGCGGGCCGCTGTCGGACTCCTTCGCCGAGTCCGACCGCCACCCGCCGACATTCGATCCGGAAACCCACAGCGTCGTGCTCCCGGAGGCATTCAAGAAGTCCTACCGGGCGCTCTGGGATGGTGAGTGGTACCGCATCGATCTGCCATCCGATCTGGGTGGCTACGGTGCCCCGGCCACCCTGCGCTGGGCCGCCTCGGAGTTGATGCTGGGCGCGAACCCGGCGGTGTTCATGTACATGAGTGGGCCCAGCATGGCCTACGTGGTGCACCTCAACGGCACCGCTGAACAGCGGCGCTGGGCCCAGATCATGATCGACGGCGGCTGGACGGCGACCATGGTGCTCACCGAGCCCGACGCCGGATCCGACGTCGGTGCGGGCCGGACCAAGGCCATCCAGCAACCGGATGGCTCGTGGCACCTGGAGGGTGTGAAGCGGTTCATCACCTCAGCCGAGCACGATCTGAGCGAGAACATCATGCATCTGGTGCTGGCCAGGCCGGAGGGTCCGGGCATCACGCCGGCGCCGGGAACCAAGGGCCTGTCGCTGGTCCTGGTGCCGAAGTATCACTTCGACCCCGAGACCGGCGAGCTGGGTGAACGTAATGGCGTTTTCGTGACCGGCCTCGAGCACAAGATGGGCATCAAGGTCTCCACCACCTGCGAGCTGACCTTCGGTGCGCACGGTAGGCCCGCGGTGGGCTGGCTGCTCGGTGACGTGCACAACGGTATCGCGCAGATGTTCCAGGTGATCGAGTATGCCCGGATGATGGTGGGCACCAAGGCGATCGCGACGCTGTCCAGCGGTTACCTCAACGCGCTGGACTACGCCAAGCAGCGGGTGCAGGGCGCGGACATCACCCAGATGCGGGACCGGACCGCCCCCCGGGTGACGATCACCCACCACCCTGACGTGCGCCGGATGCTGATGTTGCAGAAGGCCTATGCGGAGGGGCTGCGTGCGTTGTATCTCTACACCGCGAGCTACCAGGACACGGTGGAGATCGGCGGCAGCGGACATTTCGACGGCTCAGCCGTCGGCGAGGCTCGGATGGCCGCCCGGGTCAACGACCTGCTGCTACCCGTTGTCAAGGGGGTCGGTTCCGAGCGGGCCTACGAGATGCTCACCCTGTCGTTGCAGACCCTCGGTGGCTCGGGATTCCTGCAGGACTACCCCATCGAGCAGTACATTCGCGACGCCAAGATCGACAGCCTGTACGAGGGAACCACGGCCATCCAGTCCCAGGACTTCTTCTTCCGCAAGATCGTCCGCGATGGGGGTCAGGCGATCGGGGCGCTCAACAACGAGATCCAGGCGTTCCTGGACGCCGGCGGCAACCCCCAGCTCAAGGAGGAGCGGGCGTTGCTGGCCACCGCGCTGGGTGACTTGCAGGCAATGCTCGGCGCCATGATCGGCTTCTTGACCTCGGCTCAGCAGGATCCGCGCAACACCTACAAGGTGGCCCAGCAGACCGTGCGCTTCCTGATGAGCACCGGGGACGTCCTGATCGGCTGGCTGCTCTTGCGCTCGGCCGAGGTGGCGCTGGCCGCCCTGGCCACCGAGGTGCCTCCCAAGGACCAGGCGTTCTACCAGGGCAAGATCGCTGCGGCGAGTTTCTTCGCCCGCAACGTCCTGCCCGAGCTCTCCGCCCGCCGCGCCATCGTCGAGGCCACGGACAACACCCTCATGGACATCCCCGAAGCGGCCTTCTGAGCCCGGTGCCCGCATTGAGCGGGCTCAGCGGGGTTATAACGGCCCGAATTACCCGGCCCCGCCCGCTGAATGCGGGTTTGGGAGCGGGGTTGGAGGATCAGGGGGCGCAGATGACGTGCGGGACGGGGTCGTAGCGGACCTTGCGGGTGTGCCGGGAGACCTCGGCGTGGGTGCGGGCGTCCCGGATGACTCTCGTGTCGGTGACCGTGAAGCCGCGGGAGCCCGAGGTGGCGACGCACGGCTGGCCGTGGATCGTCTCGGTCTTGGGCTCGGTGAAGTCGGTGCGGGGACCGGTGATCGACTCGACGTCGACGTGTTTGGTGCCCCAGAGCGTCACCGTCACCTCGGCGGGGGTCCACGCCGTCTGGATGAGGATTCCCGTGGTGGTGTCGTCCCGGAACTTGACGTCGATGGCGCCCTCGAACACGGTTGCCTCCCGCGCCGCGGGATAGCGGCTGATGTAGTAGCTGTGCTCCTTGTGCTCGATGTCGGTCATGCCCGAGAAGTAGCTGGCGTTGTAGAGCGTGGTGGCGAACTGGGAGATACCACCACCGATACCTCGAGCGGGCCGGCCGTGATCGATGATGCCCGCGTCCACGTACCCGGTGGCGGCGGTGCGCGGGCCGGTGTACCCGTTGAGGCTGAAGGTCTCTCCCGGTCGTACGAGTGCACCGTTGACCTGCTCGGCGACCCGGCGGATGTTGTGCCCGGAATCGGCCGCGAACCCACCGGTGGTGAAGGTGCCGAGTGCAGTGGTGATCCCCAGCGAGTTGGCCTGCGCAGTGCTCAACGTCGGCGGCAGGGTGACGTAGCTGGCTGCCAGGGTGCGCTGGGCTCCCGAATTGTGCAGCACGCCCAGCAGCGGCAGCAGGCTGCCTGCCCAGTCGATCCCTCGCCCGTCGGCTGAGGGCAGCACCACCGGGGCGCCGTTCTGGATCAGGATCTGGGCGTTCTTGGCCGGGCGCTGGGTCGGCTCGAGTTGCGGGTTCAGGGCGGCGATCACTGTCGGGTTGTCGATGGTGGTGGTCAGGCCACCCTGGCTGTCCGGAGTGAATCGCAGCGCCGTTGCGACGGTCTCAGGCGTGAGCACGGCGTCGTGGCCGTCGCCGGTGACCGTGACCGGGCCGGACACTGCGGGCTCGACGATGTCTCGCAGTGCTGTCTGGATCCCGTCGTGGGTGGTACGGACCGGTTGCGTGCTCACTGGGACTTCCACCGTGCCGCCGCGTACCCCCAGCCCGAGAACGCGATCCACCGCGGCCGGAACGTCCAGGCGCTGGCCGGACTGTGGCTCGACGGGTACCGGCCGCGCGCCGGCGAAGCGGATGGTGCCCTCGATCGGCTCGCGGTCGATCTGGGTACGCAGCTCTTTCAGGGCCACGGTGAGCGTGGGACGGTCAGCGGTGGTGACCACGGCGACCGGGCGGATCCGCCACCACGAGGTGAGGCGGGTCCACGGGTTGAGCGGTTGGCTGCCCGCGTGCTGCAGCGTGGCGGCCCAATCCACGGACAGGCCGGATCGCTGGGGATCGATGGTGGCTTTGACATCACCGGCGAGCAGCGTGATGGGGTGGGTCAGCCGTGGTTGGACCTGGTCCCGGAGTTGCTGCTCGGCCGCCGTGGGAGCCATCCCACCGACCGGTACGCCGGCGACGGTGACCCCGCGCGGGATCTTGCCGGAGGACATCGCCAGGTCAACGCAGTAGACCAGCCCCAGCAGCCCGAGCACGGCTGCCGCGATGAGTACCGCACGGCGCGGTGTTCGACGCCCACCCGCTCGGTGATCTCCCCGCTGGGAGCGCAGCTCGTGCTCCGGCGGGACCTCGGTGGTGGTGCCGGCGACGGTGCCGGGCGGGCCTTCGAACAAGAACCACGGCTCGTCCTGCGCCGGCTTGTGGGGAGGTGTCACAAGTACAGACCTGTTCCATGCTCGGCCCGCTCGTTCGCTACCGCCTGCAGGTCCCGCTCCCGCATGATCAGGTACGCGCAACCGCGCACCTCGACCTCGTACTGGTCCTCGGGGTTGAACAGCACCCGGTCGCCGACCTGGACGGCGCGGACGTGATGGCCGACCCCGTACACCTCGCCCCAGCTCAAGCGTTTGGCCACCTGGGCCGTCGCCGGGATGAGAATTCCCCCGCTGCTGCGTCGCTCCCCGTCCTCGCCCACCACGCGCACGATGACACGGTCGTGGAGCATCTGGATCTCGAGCTTGCTCTCGGGCACGGCGAAGAGGGTACGTGCTGCGATGGGTGCTCTTCGGTCGGCCCTTAGATGATCAAGTGTGCTTCGCGGTGAGGAAGCCCCCGCTGGAGGGCTCGTCGAGTGGCCGGCCGTAGTGCGCGGCCAGTGCGGTCCGGGAGTGGATTCGGCATTGCCAGCCGTCTTCGGCCAGCCAGTGGGGCGCTCGCTCGCCCAATCCACCTTTCCACATCATGGTCACTCGGCTGACGCCGGGCGTCGCCCGAGCGCGGGCGAGCAGGCCGTTATCGTCGTGGCTGGTGTGTTCGAACGAGAGCCGACTGCTCGGCGCGGATAGCTCGCCGACCGTGGCCAGCATGCCGGAGGCCTCGTCGTAGGACAGGTAGACCAGCAGGCCTTCGGCGAGCCACACGGTCGCCGCGGACGGCTGGAAGCCCACGGCGAGGAGATCCTCGGCCCAAGGTTCCCGCAGATCGACAGGGAGCGTGGTTCGCTCGCACGCGGGGGTGGCGGTCTGGCCGTTCAGTACCCGCTGCTTGAACTGGAGTACCTCGGGCAGGTCGAGCTCGAAGACCCGGACGCCCTTCGGCCAGGGCAGCCGGAATGCGCGGGTGTCCAGACCGGCAGCGAGCAGGACGACCTGCCGGCAGCCGGCGGCTGCGGCGGTGAGGAGGAACTCGTCGTAGAAGCGGGTACGGACGACCGCGTGCGGGTAGAACATCGCGCCGATGCCGGAGGGCTCCCGCTCCTGACTGTCGGTGAGGCAACCCTGCAGCTCGGGAAACAACACCCGCCCCGCCTCGACGAACGCCTGGGCGTAGGGGTCGTCGAAGAGCCGGTCCGCTCGCCGGCTCTCCATCGCGCGAATGCCGGCCACACCGAGGGCGGTCCTGCCCACACCGGGCAACGACTCCGGTGAGACCGGCATGGCCACCTCCGCAACGACCACGGTAACCGCCGTTCGTTGCGACTGCACTCGCCGACCCTGTGCGTAGGCCGACCCTGTGCATAGGAAGGCCCCGTGAGGCTGCCGGGTCGGGGGTCCAACAGCATCACGGGGCTATCCATGTCATCGCAGGGCCCCACTGCCCTGTTACAGGGCTCCGTCGACCCGCGCACCGGTTCACTCTTCCGGGGGGCATCGTCAGGATGAGCTGGCGAGCCTGCCGAGGAGGAAGCGCCCGAAGTGTGGGACGGTGAAGGCGATCTGGCCGCGTTCCCCGGAATAGACCAGGCCCTTCTTGAGCAGGCTGTCCCGGGCCGGGGACAGTGACGAGGCCCGGCGGCCGAGCTGTTCTGCCACCTGGGTGGTGCCGATCGGTTCATCCCGGCCGCCGCTGAGCTCGGCCATCGACTGCAGGTACTCCCGTTCAGCCGGAGTGGCCCGCTCGAACCGGGAGCCGAAGAAGCCGACGGCGAGCTCGCCCTCAGCTTCGGGCGCGGCCACCTGGACGTCGACGATCCCGATCGGTGCTGCCGGGGCAGCGTCCCAGGCGGCCTTGCCGTAGGCCTGCACGAAATAGGGGTAGCCACCAGAGGTCTCGAACAGCAGATCCAGCGCGTCCCGGGTGATGGCGGCCTCTTCCCGCTCGATGGGTGCGACCACCGCGCGATCGGCATCGGCACGATCGAGCCGATCGATCCGGCCGTAGCGGAACAGCCGCTCGGAGTAGGACTTCGATGCACTGAGCACCGCCGGCAGGTGTGGCAACCCCGCCCCGACCACCACCAGTGGCGCGCCGGACTGGGACAGCTCGTGGCAGGCGGCGCACAGCGCGGAGATGTCCTCGGGTGCCACGTCCTGCATCTCGTCGATCAGTAGTGCCACCCCGGTGCCGACGTCCGCGGCCAGTTCGGCGACCTCGGTGAACAGCTCCACCAGATCGATCTCGATATCCCCGGAGTCGGCCCGGCCGGTGACGGTGGGTGCGTCGATACCCGGTTGCCAGCGGTCGCGCAGCTTGGCCTCCTTCGGTGTGGCGCGTAGCGCGAAGGCCTTGAGTACCCCGAGAACCTCTTCGACCCGGTCCGGGGCGCGGTGGCGGAGCGCCAGATCACGCACCGCGCGGTGCAACGCGGCTGACAGCGGGCGGCGCAGGCCGCCTTCGGGGCGGGCCTCGACCTTGCCGGCACCCCACCCACGGCGCATGGCCATCGACCGGAGCTCGCCGAGCAGCACCGTCTTGCCCACGCCGCGCAGGCCGGTCAGCACCAGCGAGCGCTCCGGGCGGCCACGAGCCACCCGTTCCAGCACGACCTCGAAGGCAGCGAGCTCGCGGTCCCGCCCGGCGAGCTCGGGCGGCCGCTGACCTGCGCCGGGGGCGAACGGGTTACGCACCGGATCCATGCCTGATGACCGTATCCGGCTGTCTAGCGTTTACCGCAGACGTGGCGATAAACCCCCATCGGCGTGTCGCGCCTCCGGTGTTACCACCCCTACCAGCGCAGATGCGGGCGCGGGCGGTCCGGCCAGTTCGCCTCGTTGCGCCGGTACACCGCGATCGGACGCTTGGCGACCCGGAAGGTGAGCCGGCGCACCTGGGCCAGTACCTCGCCGTCCGTCGCCAACCAGGCAGGCCCGCCGATCAGCTCCACGTGCAGTGACGGTGCTTCCCGCTGCACGTAGGTCCGGGTATGCCGGAGTGCACCCAGCAGGAGTGCGGCGACTGCGCGGGTCCGGGACAGGCGGCGGTCGGCACGCAGGTAACGGATATCGAGCAGGCCCGAATCCAGCTGCGGTCGCCAGGCCGGCACCATGCCACGCGGGTGGTAGGGCCCGTTACCGACGAACAGGATCCAGAGTTGCTGCTCGCGGCCGTCCAGCTTCACCCGCATCGGCTGGGCGTTGTGCAGCGAGGTGACGAGTGCGGCCGCGAATGCCGGCCACTTGCCCCACCTGCGCTGCCACTTCTCCCGCAAGCGCACCAGGTCGGAGTAGCAGCCCAGGCTCGCGGTGTTGAGGAAGTACTGCCGCTGCACCGGCTGGTCGGCGTCATGTAGCTCCACCACTCCCAGATCGACGGCGACCGCCTCGCCGGTCTGGGCCGCGTCCACGGCTTCTTGCAGGTCGTACACGCCGACGTCGCGGGCGAAGTGGTTGAGGGTGCCGGCCGGCACGACGACCAGCGGCAGGTTGCGCTCTCCGGCGACGGTTGCTGCGGCTGCTACGGTGCCGTCGCCGCCGGCGACGCCGATGGCCCGTGTCGCGCCGCCGGTGTGCCCGTCTCGGGTCCGCAGAGCGTCCTCCAGTTGGTTCCGGAGGTCCACTCCGTCCGTGGTGGGCAGGACGGTGGCGCCCGGCAGTGCCGCGGAGATCTCGGCGAGCGGGTCGTGATCCGGGTCACCCGATCGCTGGTTCACCACCATCACCAGGCCGGCTCCGGCCGGGAGCACGGGGGCGTCGTCGCGCGGCCTCGCCCGGGCTTCATCGGTGATGCGCACCGGCCACCAGCGCTGGGTGCCCAGCGCGATGGCGGAGCCGACCACTGCCCCCAGCAGCGCATCGGACATCCAGTGCTCGCTGGTGGGCGTCCGGGAATAGGCCGTGGCGGCGGCCAGCGGAGCGATGACCAATCCCGCTCTGGGGGATTCCAAGGTGACAGCGGTGGTGAAGGCTGCTGCGGACGCGGCGGGTCCGGTCGCAGACGGCGACGACGCGCCGCGGGAACGCGCCGGGCTGGCGGACGGTGCCCGGGCTCGTGAGCGGCGCTGGTGTAGCAGCGGCGGGAGCACCGTATGGGTAGTCACGCCTGCCCCGGCGATCGCCAGGGTGCCGCGGAGTGCGGCACGCCTGGTGGCACCCCGCCGCGCGGCCAGTGCGGCGGCGATCGTGCACCACAGCAGGCCGTGCTGTACGGCAGTGCCCAGTTTGTCGATCATCGGTTCGGGCGGACCAGTTCGTGCAGCGCAGGCGACCACGCCCCGAGCCGTCGCGGACTAATGTGATCGACTTCGTGCACGTCGCTCAACCGGCGCTGATACCACCCGATCACCGTCATGTTCGTTGATGCCTGAGGTGATCCTACGCTCAGAACTCACCGCAGCGCAGTGGCGTTTGCCTTCCTTGGGCATTATCGGGCTTTCTAGCCTCAGCCGAATACTCAGCGATAGACCCCTATCGGAGCCTGCCTCAGCCTTGGCCAGGCCGTTATGTGGGCGCGAGACCGGTCCAGACGATTTTCATCAGCCGGTTCACGAGGGCTTCCGGTGATTCCTCGGGGTGATCCAGCCCCCATTCCGACAATCCTTCGGCGGCTCCGACCAGCGCATGCGCGACCGGCGTCGAGCGGGCCCGCTCCTTTTGCGGCGAGTCCGCCAGCAGGCCCGCCACCAGGACGATGATCCGCCCACGCGCTGCCGCGATCTCGCCGGCGAAGGGCCCGCCCTGCACCCGGGCCTGCCGGTAGAGGACGATCCAGCTGTCGCGATGCTCCGCGACGAAGGTGAAGAAGGCCAGCAGGCCGCGGCGGAGCTGCTCGTGCGGAGCGAGTCCGGCGGGTACCGCGGCAGTGATCAGATCCATCAGTCGCTGCGCTTCCCGGCGGATACACGCGATGAACAGTTCGTCTTTGGCGCCGAGGTAGGCATAGATCATCGGTTTGGAGACTCCGGCGGCCTCGGCGATCTCATCCATCGCCGCCAGATGGAACCCACGCCGCGAGAACACGGCGACCGCGGCGTCCAGCATCTGCTGTTCCCGCACCTGCCGGGGGAGTCGCTGGCGGGCCTGCGGTGCGGGCTCGATGGTCGGGGAGGGCACAGTTTGCCAGTCTACCTACTCAGTCGTAACCTTACTCATCAGTAGCTAACAGGAGGGTGATCATGGCAGACGCCGGAACCGGCAGCATCGATCCGCGGAAGCTGTCCACAGCGGAGTTCGGGGAGCTGCTGGGGCCCGCCAACGGCACGATGGATCCCCGCACCTTCGCCCGGGTGATCAAGTACGCATCGCCGGAGCAGCTCGACGCGGTGTTGAACGATCAGGCGCGGCGTACCGCGCTGCTGGACCAGATCTTCAACCGGATGGCCGGCCAGTTCCGCCCGGAGAATGCGCCGAGCCGGGACTCGGCGATCCACTGGCGGATCACCGGAGGTCCCAGCGACGACGATGAGTACGAGACCTGGATCACCGGAGCCGGTGGTACTGGCGGTTCTTCGGAGCCGCGGTGCTCGACCAGCAAGGACCTCTCGCACGATCCGCGGGTCACCCTCACGTTGTCCGGCGAGCAGTTCCTGGCCCTGGTCTCCGGTAACAGCTCACCCACGATGATGTTCATCACCGGCAAGGTGACGTTGGACGGCGACCTCGGTTTCGCTGCCAACCTCGCCAAGATCTTCGATATTCCGGATGCGTGAGCGGCGGCCCCTCACTCCAGGCTGGTAGCTCCGGCGGTGACCTCGGTTCTGTGGTCCTCCCGGGCCGGGACAGCGAGCTTCATCCGTTGCTGAGCTCGCATCCCGTTGCGCACCGCGCTGAGCGATCGGCGCAGGCCCCGCAGCGGGGCCAGCTGCGTGGCCAGGTGCAGGTAGTACCGCCATGGCGGGCAGTGGCCCCTGCGCTTCCACAGCGAATAGGCGAATTGGGTGATCGGCTGATCGATGTGCTTTGGCACGTTCTCATACCATTCGGTGCTGCTCATCGCCGCGTTCTGCAGGCCCGTGATCTCTGCGCGCCGTTTCTTCTCGTACTCGGTGAGGGCCGCCTGCAGGTCGTCGTGCGCATTCATGGTTTCCGCCAGGCTCTCTGCCAACCTGATCGCATCCTGCATCGCGAGGGTGGTGCCGGACCCGATGGAGAAATGTGTGGTGTGCGCGGCGTCCCCCATGAGCACGACGTTCTCGTGATGCCACGACGTGTTGGTGATGCGGGTGAAGTTGAGCCAGGGGATCTTGCCGAGATCCCGCATCGAGTTCATGAGCGGCTGCCCGTCGAGATGGCGCGCGAAGATCTGTTCCAACAACGCCAGGCTCTCGTCAGGTCCGAGCACGTCGAGGCCCAGGCCCCGCCAGGTCTCCGGTGAGCATTCGACGATGAACGTGGTCGTGTCCGCGTTGTAGGGGTACGAGTAGAACCAGATCCAGCCGGCCGGCGTCTCCTCGAACGCGAACATGAAGGACTCGAAAAGCCGGTGGGTACCCAGCCAGAGGTACTTGTTACGGCCCACTTCCGCCTCTGTCTGGAAGTGATCTTGATGGACCCGCCGTACCCGGCTGTTCGCGCCGTCGCAGGCGACGATCAGATCGGCATCGGCGAACTCGGACAGGTCGGCGATCTCGCGCTGGAACTGGATCCCGACGCCGAGTTCCGTCGCGCGGTCGACCAAGATGTCCAGGAGATGCTTGCGGCCGATGGCGAATCCGTACCCGCCGAGATGCGCCCGCTGGTCCCGGACGTGGACCTCCTGGTTACCCCAGGACGCGGGACTGTCGAATATGCGGCGGGCGCTGACGGGATCGTTGCGGTAAAGGCTGTCGAGCAGGGGATTGGAGAAGGTGACTCCCCAGCCGTAGGTGACTCCGGGCGGGTTGCGTTCGATGACAGTGACGTCGTGATCCCGATTGCGCAATTTCGCGGAGATAGCGAAGTACAGACCCGCGGGTCCGCCGCCGACGCACACGATTTTCATACCCTCTTCCGCCTCCCTGGTTGACGGCGAGTGAATGGACTTGGGTTCTGCCTGGTGCGCCGGTAACGCGGCTCAACTGGGGCTCGGCCGTGGCTGGTCGTGGCCGGGGGCTGCCCGATCACGACCGGGCCGGGAACCTCGTAGCAGGCTTTTCACCTCGCTGAACAGCCGGCGACCGGTCGCCGACCGCCAGGCCAGGTCGTATGCGGTCCGCAGCGCCACCGGCCTGATCATCTCGACCGGAGTGGGGTAGCGGAACGCGGTACCGCCGAAGGTGACTTTCGGCTGGTCCGCGGTCGGCAACGTGTCAGCGTTGCCACCAGGGTTGCCACCGGGATTGTCGAGTAACGCGGCAAGGGTCTCCGGGCGCAGCCCGCCGAAGTCGAACCAGCGGTATCCCTGCTCCTTCGCCTGCTTGATCATCTCCCAGCGGATGGCGGCCGGCACGCTGAGCCGCATCGCGTCGCCGGAGCGGTCGAACCCGGAGAGCCGACCGCGGACCATCTCGCCGCATCCGGTCATCAGATCGGCAGCCACCGGCACCCCGTCAACCTCACCGACGAACAGCAGCACGTGACCGGTGGTGGCGAGCTCCCGGTACAGCGCCGTCATGTAGTCCAGCGGCAATGGGGTGTACCCCTGGTGCTGGGCCGAGCCCGCCATCAGCTCGGCGAGCAGCGGGATGTCCTGCTCGGTGCCGGCCCGGACGGTCACGCCACGGGATTCCCATCGGTTGGTCCACGATTTGAGCCGCTTGCCGAACCTGCTCCGGATTGTGGCCAGGTCCTCCGTCAGGTCGATCCGGATCGATCCCTGGGGGGCGATTCCGGCCGAGGACGGCCTGAACCCGCGACGCAGCAGCTCATCGCTGGTGCTCTGGTCGCCTTCCGGCGGCTGGATGAACAGCATGCTCAGCCGCCGCCGGCTCAGCGCCTCAAGAGCCGTCGTCAGGGCACGGCGGATGTTCTGGGCGGCGGGGTCACCCGAGATCTCGGGTGCCACGAGCGGGCCATAGGGGAGGTAGCCCACCAGACCCAGCACGGGCAGCTTCCGGGTGAGGATCTGTGCCCCGCCGACAAGCTCGTCTCGGTGGTAGGCCAGCAGGTAGAGCGGAGTGAAGCCGACCCGGCCGCGCAGTCCGGCCCATACGGAGAATTGCGTGACATCGGTGCCCGGTGTGCGATCCACCAGCAGATCCCAGGCCTGCAGGGCCTCGTGCCCCGGATCGTGCGCAGCGACGAGCCGGAGATCCCCGCTAGAGCTCTCGCCGAGAGTCGTCCCCATGCCAGTGTGGTCCCGTGCTGTCCCGTGTGCCGTGGAGGTCCTGGCTCCTGACCCCACGATTGTGCCGAGTCCGGGTAGCAGCCACCCGAGCCCTCTCACATTCACTCACCCCCATGATTCACGAGCCGGTAGCAGCAGCCTCCCCTGGCTGCTCCGTGCCGGCTCTGGCGCGCGCATGTGGACCCGATCACCCTCAGCTATGTAGTCGCCAGCGCACCGTCACTCGTTACGACCCGCAAGCCGGAGGTGTGGCAGCGTGGGCGGGTGGCACACGGGCCGGTGGGTGGAGATGGTGATGGTTGGGTGTGCTGTCGCGATGGTCAACGCCGGTGGGGATATTTCGGTGCCGCCGGATTGCTGCTGAGGGCCCCCGACCCGCAGCGCCGGCCGCTGGTCCTGATGCAGCACCGCGCGCCATGGACCCACCACGGAGATCGATGGGGGCTGCCGGGTGGCGCGCGGCGCAGCGAGGAGAGTGCCGTCGAGGCCGTGCTGCGCGAGGCGGCCGAGGAGACCGCTGTCGACCCGGCTCGGGTACGGGTACGGGTGCGCGGCGAGGTGGTGGAGCATCCAGGTCACGATGCGTGGAGTTTTACCACCGTGGTCGCCGATGCGGCCCAACCGCTGCCGGTGCTGTCCAGCCAGGAGTGCTCGGAGCTGGCCTGGATCCCCGAACCCGAGGTCGCCGCGCTGGATCTGCATCCGGCCTTCGCCGCCTCCTGGCCTGCGCTGCGGGTACCAGCCACCGGTCTCATCGTGGACGGCGCCAATGTCGTCGGCTCCCGCCCCGATGGCTGGTGGCGCGACCGGGCCGGCGCTGCCGAACGCCTGCTGCGCGAAGTCGCCGCAGCCGGGCCAGGAGTGCTGGCCCTCACCCGCGGGGATTTCGGCTGGGTGGACCGCCTGGTCGTCGTGTTGGAGGGGGTGGCCAACCGGGCGCCCGACGTGCCCGGCGTCGAGGTGATCCGAGCTCCCGGAATCGCCGACGACACCATCGTAGAGATCGTCCGCGCTGGCGGCGCCTGGGTGGTGAGCACCGCCGACCGCGCCCTGCGCGCCCGCCTCCCCCCGCACGCCCGCTCCATCACTCCCACCACCCTCCGCTCCTGGCTCACCCCACCCACCCCATCCCGATAAACCCCGCATTCAGCAAACCCCGCATTCAGCGGGCTGAACGGGGTTATCGGCGATCCCTTTACCCCGCTCAGCCCGCTGAATGCGGGATTGGGTGGTGTCAAGCGCGGAGTCGTGGGGTGGGGATAGTGGGGGTGGTGTGGATGGATGGGGGGTTGAGATGGCTGGTGAGGGTGGTGTGGGGCGGGACGTGGCGATGATGTGCGGATGGGACGACGGATGCGGCTGGTGGATCTTGTGGGGGTGTTCCGTGGGACCGAGGCGCTGGCCGCGGGTGCCGTGACCAAGGAGCAGCTACGCGGACCAGCCGTCCGCAGGCTGTTCCGGGACGTGTACCTGCCCGCTCATGAGCGGTGCACCCACACGCGGTGGTGCGAGGGGGCGGCGCTCATCGCGCCGCCGCAGGCCGTCCTCACCGGTAGATCGGCGGCCACCGTACTGGGTATAGAGCTCGCCCGGCCGTCCGATCCGGTGGAGTTCGTGGTGGACGAGCCGTACCGATTCGGCCCGATCCGGGGCATCGCCATCAAACGCACCGCCCTGAGCAGCAAGGACTGGCACGACTGGAACGGGATCAGGATTGCCAGCCCAGAGCGGCTAGGCCTGGACCTGGCCAGTAGAAGCGATCTTCGGGGTGCTGTCGCGGACCTGGACGAGGTGTTGCGCGGCAGGCAGATCGATCGCGCCAGGCTCGAGGAACGGCTGCGGGCGTGCCACGAGCACGGGGTGATCCGGGCCCGGCGCGCCGTGAGTCTCGTGGATCCGCGAGCCCAGTCGCGCCCGGAGTCCGAGCTGAGAGTGGTGCTGCACCTGGCTGATCTGCACCCGGAGCCGCAGGTGCCGGTATGGGATTCCTCAGGGCTGGTGTGCTGGCTGGATCTGGCGTTTCGTGAGTTGCGGGTGGGCATCGCCTATGACGGTCAGTGGCACGCGCTACGGCTGCAACTGCGCAAGGACCGTCACATGATCAATCGCCTGCAGGCCTTGGATTGGGAGATCGTCTTTGTCACCGCCGACGACCTCTACCGTCGCCCGGACGAACTGATCCGGACCATCCGTGCCGCTCTCGCCAAAGCTCGCTCCGCACCCCGCTCTCCACATTCAGCGGGCTGAGCGGGGTTATCGACGATCCCTTTAACCCGCTCAGCCCGCTGAATGCGGGAAAAGGTGGGCTGGGTTAGAAGGTGATGGCGAGGGCGGGGTCGGAGAGGAGGGCGCCGACGTCGGCGAGGAACCGGGAGCCTTGCTGGCCGTCGACGACGCGGTGATCGACGGTCAGCGCCAACTGGCAGACCTGGCGTGCCACCACGTGGCCGTCCACCACCCACGGCATATCCCGGATCGCGCCGAGGGCGAGGATCGCCGATTCGCCGGGATTGAGCAGGGGGGTACCGGTGTCGATGCCGAGGACTCCGATGTTGGTGATGGTGATCGTGCCGCCGAGCATGTCCGCCGGCGCGGTGCGGCCGTCCCGGGCAGCGCTGGTCAGCTCGCCCAGCGCGCCGGCCAGCTCGTAGAGCGGCATCCGATCAGCGTGATGGATCTTGGGTACGAGGAGCCCGCGCGGGGTGGCGGTGGCGATCCCGAGATGGACGTACTCGAAGTAGACGATCTCGCCGGTCTCCTCGTCCCAGCTGGCATTGACCTCTGCGGTCCGCCGTGCCGCGAGGCACACCGCACGGGCTGCGAAGGCCAGCGGCGTCAGCTTGAGACCCCGGAACCGGGGTTGCTCCTTGAGTCTGGCCCGCAGCTCCATCGTCGGCGTGACGTCGACGGTGAGGAACATCGTGACCTGCGGGGCGGTGAATGCCGAGGCCACCACCGCGGCCGCGGTGGCCTTGCGCACCCCGCGGACCGGTTCCCGGCGCTGCCCGGCCGCAGAACCAGGTCGCACGCCGGACCCGATATCAGGTCCGGAGCGGATAGCGCCGTTGTCCCAGGGCTCCGGATCAGAAGCCGCGCGCAGCACGTCCTCCCTGGTGATCGTCCCGCCGGTTCCGGAGCCGGACACCGTGTGCAGGTCGATCCCCAGTTCTTTGGCCAGCTTGCGCACCGGCGGTTTGGTCAGTGGTATCCGCTCCGGTACCTGTTCCGATCCTGATCCCGCTTCGGCTGGCGCGCTCCCCGCCCCGGGAGCGAAAGGCTTGCGCAGCCGGCGGCGCACGCTCTCAGGCCGGGGGCCGTACCCCACCAGGGTCTTGATCCTGCCGTCGGGTCCCGCCTCACCGATCGCGATCTCCGAATGCTCCGCAGACTCCGCCGGGGAAGTGCTGCCGCGGGAATCTGAGTCCGAGCCGGTGTCGATGGCGATGATCGGAGTACCCACCGCCACCGTGGTTCCCGGTCCGGCGTACAGCTCGCGGACCACGCCGGCGTAGGGGCTGGGTAGCTCGACGGCTGCTTTCGCGGTCTCGATCTCGACGATGACCTGGTTGATGGTGACGGTGTCCCCGGGTGCGACATGCCAGGTGAGGATCTCCGCCTCGGTGAGTCCCTCCCCGACGTCGGGCAGCGCGAAGATGCGGGCCATGGTCGTCCCTACTCCTACTACTCTTACCTACTCTTACACCGACAGCGCGCGATCGACGGCGTCGAGCACCCGGTCCAGGTTGGGCAAGTAGTCCTCCTCGCACTTCGCGGGTGGGTAGGGCGTGTCGAATCCGGTCACCCGCAGCACCGGTGCCTCCAGCGAGTAGAAGCATTCCTCGGAGACCCTGGCAGCGATCTCGGCGGTCACCGACGCCTCACCGGGCGCCTCGGACACGCAGATCAGCCGACCGGTACGGCGCACCGACTCGAGCACCGGCGCCAGGTCCAACGGCGAGAGCGTACGCAGGTCGATCACCTCGAGCGAGTTCCCGTCCTGTTCGGCAACCATCGCGGCGTCCAGCGCCGTACGCACCATCGGTCCGTAGGCCACCACGGTCACCGCCGTGCCCGCGCGCAGCACCCGCGAGCTGAACAGCGGCGGTGGAGCAGCAGCAGGATCCAATGGCGCCTTGTCCCAGTACCGCCGCTTGGGTTCGAAGAAGATCACCGGATCGTCGCAGGCGATCGCCTGCTGGATCATCCAGTAGGCATCGAGCGGGCTCGCGCAGGCGACGACCTTGAGCCCGGGGGTGTGGGCGAAATAGGACTCAGGGGACTCCGAGTGATGCTCTACCGCGCCGATGCCGCCGCCGTGCGGGATGCGGACCACTACCGGCATCCGCAGCTTGCCCTGCGAGCGGTAGTGCAGCTTGGCCAGCTGGGAGACGATCTGATCGAAGCCGGGGAACACGAAGCCGTCGAACTGGATCTCACAGACCGGCCGGTAGCCACGAAGCGCGAGCCCGACCGCGGTGCCGATGATCCCGGACTCACCGAGCGGGGTGTCGAGTACCCGCTGCTCGCCGAAGTCCTTCTGCAGGCCGTCGGTGATCCGGAAGACGCCGCCGAGCTTGCCGACGTCCTCGCCCATCACGATGACCGTCGGATCAGCCTCCATCGCGGCTCGCAGGCCCTGGTTGAGGCCTTGTACCATGGAGATCGTCGGTGCCCTGCCAGGTTCGGCCATCAGTACCCACCGCCTGAGTCGAGGCCCGGGGCGCCGGAGTTCTCGAGGTCTGCGGCGAACGATGCGTGGTAGGCCAGGTAGCCCTCCCGGGCCGCCTCGAGGGGAGGTGACGGTTCGGCGTAGACCTGGGAGAAGATCCGCTCCGGTCCGGGGGCGGGCATGGACCGGCAGTCGTTGCGCAGCCGGATAGCCAGCTCGTCGGCCTCGGCGGCCAGCCCGTCGAAGAACTCCGGCCCGGCCAGCCCCTCTCGCACCAGGTGCACCCGGACCCGCTCGAGAGGGTCCTTGAGCTTCCATTCCTCCAGTTCGTTGGCGGGCCGGTAGCGCTTCGGGTCGTCGGAGGTGGTGTGGGCGTCCATCCGGTAGGTACACGCCTCGATCAGCACCGGGCCGTTGCCGGTGCGGCATTCCCGCAGTGCCCAGCGGGTGACGGCCAGCACGGCCAGCACGTCATTGCCGTCCACCTGAACTCCGGGGAAACCGTAGCCACGGGCGCGGTGGTACAGCGGCACCCGGGACTGGCGATCCACCGAGGCGGAGATCGCCCACTGGTTGTTCTGGCAGAAGAACACCACCGGCGCGTCATAGACGGTGGCCCAGACGAAGCTCTCGTGGATGTCGCCCTGGGACGTGGCGCCGTCGCCGAAGAAGCTGATCGTGGCCTCCCCGTGCTCCGCGTCGCCGATCTTGCCGTCCAGTCGCTGGCCCATCGCGTACCCGGTGGCGTGCAGGCACTGATTGGGGATCACGATGGTGTAGAGCTGGAACCCGGTGCTGATGGGATCCCACGAACCCTGGTCGACGCCGCGGAAGATGGCGAGGATCGCGCTGGGATCCACCCCCCGGCACCACGCCACCGCGTGCTCCCGGTAGGAGGGGAAGGCCATGTCCTGCGGGGCCATTGCCCGCCCCGCGCCGATCTGAGCGGCCTCCTGTCCCAGCAGCGGTGCCCAGAGCCCGAGCTCGCCCTGCCGCTGCAGCGCCTTGGCCTCCCGATCGGCCCGCCGGACCAGGACCATGTCGCGGTACAGCGATTGCAGCTGCACCGCGGAGATCTCCAGGTTGAAGTAGGGATGAGCTACCCGCTCTCCCTCGGGGCTCAGTAACTGGACCAGTTCCTCACCCACGCCGGGTGGTCCGGCCGGATTGCGGGATGGCATCGGGCGGCTCCTTCCCCCTGCCATCCTTCCACGGCCGCCACGATGATCACACTGTGCGAGCCTGGTGCGGCGGTTGCGAGCCGTCCTTGCGCCGTTTGGGCAGGATAATCCCGGGGCTGGTCCCGCTGGACCCGAACAGCCCATCCAGGGCGTCCTTGACCCGGTAGAGGTCCGCGTTGATCTCCTCCCGCAACCTGGACAGCTGATGCAACTCGTGAGCGCTGGACCGTTCCCGTTTTCGGGCTGCTTCGTTCGCCACCGCTACCAGCCGTTCCGCCTCCTCGCGGGCCTGGGACACCAGATGATCCGCCTCGGTCCGCGCGGTCTTGCCCATGTCGTCGGCCTCTGCGGCCGCTGCGCGCACCAACTCGTCGGCTTTCGCGGTGATCGTCGCCCGGATCTGGTCAGCCTCGGCGCGAGCCCGGGCGCGGGCCCGCTCGGATTCCAGCTCGATCTCCTGGCGAGCGCTGTCCAGTTCGGCCGACCGGCGCTGTAACGCGTTTTCCTGCTCAGCAGCCTGCCGGTTCGCTTCCGCGCGCCATGCAACGATCTCCTGCTCGGCACGCTGGCGTTGTTCGGCGGCCTGAGACCGGGCTTGATCCATCAGCACCACCGCCGCGGCCTCCGCCTGGCTGCGAACCTCGCGTCCCTCATCTTCGGCCAGCTTGAGGATTTTCTCGACCCGAGCTCCGAAGTTCACGTCGCCGGGTGATTCACTACCGGAAGCGGAGCGCGGCTGGCCCAGCGCATCTTCCAGCAACGCGGTCCGTTGGTTGGCCTCCTGAAGCGCGTTTTCCGCAGCGGCCAGCTTGGAAACGAGAAAGCGCATCCGTTCGTCGACCTGCCGCTTGTCGTAACCCCGCAGCACAACGTCGAATCCGGCGTCCTTCACGTTCTTGCGGTCCGCGCGGTCCATCTGTACCTCCCCGACGGTGGTGAGGCATTTTGACACTTGATCACGAAATGACTACCACCAGGTAGGGGCCGTGGAGAATTGCCTCGGCCCGGCCCTCGGCTCTGGCCCGGCTATCCTCGCGGCAGAATCCGCGGGGGATCGACCCAGAGGAGACAAATCGGTGAGCTACCAGGGACCGTCCTGGCGTGCTACCCAGCGCTTGCCCCGGTTACCCGCGCCCCCGCCGCCGGATCGTTACCGGCCCGCCCCGCAGAGTCGTCAGCGTCTACAGAGTCCGCGTCCGCAGAGTCGTCAGCGCCCTCGGCGCCGCCGTAGACCGGGCCGCGTGGTGGCCGGCATCGTCGCGGTAGTCGTCCTGGTGGTGGTCGCTTCCGCCGGATACGTCGATTGGTCGCTGCGGCGTGCTGACGCGCTGGCGGACTATCCGGACCGGATCGGGGCCACCGCGGGGACGAACTGGTTGATTGTGGGATCGGATAGCCGGGATGGCCTGACCCCGGCTGAGGAAACCCAGTTGAGCACTGGTGATGCAGCGGCGGCCGCGGGTGGGCGTACCGACACCATCATGCTGATGCACCTCCCGTCGGTGATCAGCAGCAACGGACCTACCCTGGTGAGCTTGCCGCGGGACTCCTCGGTTCCGGTCCCTGGGTACGGCCGTATCAAGCTCAATGCCACCTTTGCCCTCGGCGGGCCGGCGCTGCTGGTGCAGACCGTGGAGAAGGTCACCGGCGTGCATGTGGATCATTACGCGGAGATCGGTTTCGAAGGTTTCGCCGGCTTGGTGGACGATGTGGGTGGCGTGCAGATGTGTCCCACCAAGCCGATCTCCGATCCGCTGGCCGGCCTGAACATCCAGGCCGGCTGCCAGGAGCTCGATGGGGCCCAGGCGCTCGGTTACGTGCGGACCCGGCACTCGCCGCGTGGCGATCTCGACCGAGTGGTGCGCCAGCGCGAGTTTCTCGGTGCGCTGATCTCACGGATCAGCAGCCCGGCGGTCCTGCTCAACCCGTTTCGGATCGGCCCGTTGGTGGCCGATGCGCCGAGCACCATCACCGTCGACAACGGTGATCATATTTGGAGCCTGGCCCGGCTCGGTTGGGCGATGCGCTCGCTGTCCAATGGACACGCGGTCACCACGACGGTGCCGATCGCCGGTTTCGGTCCGGTGAGCGACGGCTCTTCGGCCGTGCTGTGGGACCGCAAAAAGGCCGCTGCGCTCTTCGAGTCGCTCGTGAGTGAGTAACAGTGTTATGGCACCCTATGGCACTCACGACACCACGTGGGGGTGCCCGATCGGGCAGGTGCCCGCGTAGTGGTCGAAGCCCCAGTTGAAGGTGGGCGTGAGGGTCCAGTGCCCGGCGCAGAACGAACGCGCGCACCGCGCACAGTAGAACGGGACCCAGGCTGGTTCCAGTGCATGTAGGGCGGCGGCGTCAGTACCGCGAACCGCGCGGATAGCCGCCGCCAGGTTGGGTACCTGATGGGACAGATCCGTGTACGGCAGGAAACCGATGACCCGGATCGTGCCCTGAGTGTGGGGGAAGACCCGGTAGATGATGTCCTGTTCGTCGTTGATGTAGAGCTGCCCCCGGTGGCTCACCTCGACGATTGCCGCCACCCGAGAACAGCCGTCACGCTGGCACGGGAACGGGATGCGCAGCCGTGCCGGGTCATCCACCAGTCCAGTGTGGCAAATCCGCAGTTACCTGCCGCGGCTGAAGAAGGCGGGGGTGAGCAGCTCCGGCAGGTCCTGCGCCCGGACCGGTGGTCCGAAATGCGCCCCCCGGGCAAGGTCCGCTCCGGCGTCCAGCCACCACTGCGCTTGTTCCGCGGTGTCGACGCCAGGAACGATCACCGTTGCCCCGGTGCTGTGCACCAAAGGGATGGCTTGGCGCAGAGCTTGGGCGACCACCGAGTCCGTCCCGGGCCGCTGGGCGATTCGAGCGACGATCTCCGGAGTGATCTCCACTGCGCCCACCGGGAGGTCCTCGAGAAACGCCATGTACCCGAGGCCGGCACCGGCACCGACCAGCACCACTTGGGCGCCCAGATCGGCGAGCACTCCCACGTTGTCCACCACGTCGCCGTGACCGCGTGCCAGGCTGGTCATCGGCACCCCGATCCGTAGCTCGCCGGCTGCGAGGTCAGCGGCGGACAGCGCGTCCTGCACTACCGCGACCAGATCGGGATCCTGGCTCAGCCGTGCGGTGAGATCGACGCGCATGAGCGGTGCCCCGCTGGTGGGACAGCGTGACACCTCATGCTGCACGACGCAGGCCTGCTGAACCATCCAGCGTCCGAGCTCGATCACCAGCCCGGTCAGCTCGGACAGCGCGATGCACTCCGGATGGTCCACCACGGTGCCGTCGGCGCGCTCCCAGCACAGGGACGCCTGCAGCGCCACCAGCCATCCCCTGCTCAGCTCGTATACCGGCTGGTACCGGTGCTTGACCTCGCCGCTCTCGAAGCCGCCGGGCATCTCGGCGGCCAGCTGGAACCGCTGTCGATGCTGGGCATCGGCCTGCGCGTCATAGAGGTCCCACTGCCCTTGGCCGATCCGCTTGGCGTGGTGCAGGGTGGCGTTGGCGGCGCGGACCAGCTCGGCGGGACTGCTCCCGCCGGCGGGCTTGCGCACCACGCCGACACCGGCGGAGACGGCCAGGCCCCGGTCGTTGAGGTATACGGGCTCGCAGAGCGCCTCGTTGATGCTGGCGGCCAGTTCGCCGGGATCAGGGGTGTCTGGACCGTCCTCGATCAGGATCGCGAAGTCGTCGGCACCCAGCCGCGCCACCATCGCCGGTTGCCCGGTGACCAGCTCGGTCAGTTGGTGAGCGACTGAGCGCAGTAGTGCGTCGCCGGCTTCCTGGCCGAACCCGTCGGTGATCACCGAGAACCTGTCCAGGTTCATCCGGCACAGGGTGATGGTGGCCGCCGGGTCCGCTCTCTCGACTATCTCCTGGAGCTTGGACATCAGGTACTGCTCGTTGGGTAGCCCGGTGAGGACATCGTGCAGCGCCTGAGTGGACAGCTCCTGCTGGAGCAGGTGGAGCTCGGTGACGTTCTCCACGACCGTGAGGTGGTGGGTCGGTACCTTGTCGGCGCCGCGCAGTAGCGACCCGCCGACGTGGGTCCAGGCGATCTCCCCGGAGGCGGCGGTGAGTTGCCGCCGGTGCCGGAAGCGGCTCTCCGCACCGGTGCTGAGCTTGCGGTAGGCCTCGGCCAGAGCGGGGTCGTTGTGGGACTGCAGCAGGTCCGGGAGCGACGCGCCGATGATGTCTGCCGGGTTGCGGCCGACGATGTCGGCGAAGGCACGGTTGGCGGTGACCACGGTGCCCTCGAAGGTGCTGATCGCTATGCCCACCGCCGAGGTGAAGAAGATCTCCCGGAAGCGGGTCTCGCAGATCCGCAGCTCGAGCTCGGCCTCCTGCTTGGCTCGCTGCGCGGCCGCAACAGCCTTGTCAACAGCCCTCGTGTGCTCGTCGACCGTCTGCTGCCGCAGCGCCCCGGTATACCCGCGGGCGAATACTGCCAGCGCTTTCAGCACGGCCGCGTCGGGGTGCACGAGGTGGTGTAGCTCAGGCAGCCGCGGCAGGCCGTTCCCCAGAATCTCGATGCTGTGACCGATGGTGTGCGGGTCGGTGAGACCGTGCCTGACCAGCTCGCTCGCCACCTCGACTACCGCCCGCTCCTCGAGTGGCACGGTCGTGATCGCCTTGACCAGCCGGTCGACCAGTCGTGTCAGGAGCTGTTCGATCTCGTCTCGGGGCAGTGGCTGGCGGTGATCAGCCCACATTCTGGCCAGCTCGTGCTGGCTCAGACCAGCCTCGGGCGGGGGAGCGGCATTCACGTGTTCACCGCTGCGCAGCCATTTCGGGTCGCGATCATCAGCCTGGTTCAGGATGCAGTCGTCCAGACGTGCGTGGCTGGACCGCGGTCCCTGCCGCGCGGAACTCCAACCCCCTTGCTGGATCGCATCTCAGCCTTTCCCACATCAGCTTCAGTCGCGTCTTAGCGTACTGGGCGCAGCATCGATGTGATTACGGCATCGAGGTGACACAAGCCCGGGTAGATGGCGCTACGAGGAGTAATCACGGTGACGCCACCTCTCTCGCAGGTTCGCTCAGTGCCCGGTCATCCATGGTGGGTGAGTGCGGGCCCGCTTCTTCATCGCAGTGCGTCACCCTCACGGGCCGCTGCAAAGAGTCATGTTTATCTGTTCTTACGTCCTCTTGAGAACCTAGCATCACCCGATAAGCGTATTGGTGCGGACGGATGTGCTGCGGCCGCCTGGTCGATGGCGAGCCTGGCACGGTTCAGGTGGTGAGACGGGTTGCGGTATGCGAGGTCCGCTGCCGTACCCACGGCCAGGTGAGCAAGGCCCATGCGGTGGCGCCGAGGACCAGTTCGGAAAGCAGGTACCAGGGCCAGGGGCCGAGTACATCAAGCAGTGAGGCCACCATTGGTTTGGTCGTGAGAAAGCCGTAGTTGGTGCCGGCGGCCTGGTTGAACACGAACATCACCACGCCCCAGCTGATCGTCACCACCACCGCGATCCGGTAACTGCTCCAGTCCGGGCGCAATCCCACCCCCCATGTCAGGTAGATCGCGGCCCAGACCACCATGCTGTGCAGCCCGAAGAATGACAGGAACTGCAGCGAAGGGAAGTCCGGGCCACCCAGTTCCGGGCTGATGAAGGCCTGCGAGGTGAGCGTCAGACCCCAGAAATAGGTCAGCGCGAACGCGGTCGGGGAGTGCGTACCCAACGCCCACACGGCGGCGATGCCGGCCAGGTCGCACAGTTGCAGCGGTAACGAGTACTTGCTCGTCGCCTGCCAGGGCAGCAGCCAGTAGATCTCCACCGAGACCAGGAAGACCGCGAATGCCAGCGCCAACGTCGTGCTCAACCGCCGCAGGCCGGGGGTGCCGCGGTAGCGCCGGCCAGCGGTGACGAGTGCCGCTGCGACGACGATGAACACGGCGATCATGGCAAGGTTCGAAGGGCCGAATGCCACGAACTGACGTACCGCTGGCTGCGGTTCCACAGGGTGAGGGTAGCGATGGACCGCCTGCGCCCGATGTGAGCGGACTGGTCGGAAAACATGCCAGTATGACCACCTGTGGGAAGCTGGGACAGCCTACCGAGACCGCTGCTGCGCGGCCTGGAGCAGGCCGTGGCCGTCCAGCGTGCGCCGGTGGCCTCTTACGTTGCCCGGCTGCGCCGGACCCGATCGGGTGCGACGCCGTCGGAGATCATCACCGTGCTGGAGAAGCAGTACCTCAGGACGGTGACCGGTACCGGTGCCGCCGTGGGTGGTGTGGCGGCGGCGCCCGGAGTGGGGACCCTCGCCGCTCTCGCGCTCGGCGGTGGGGAGTCCGCGGCGTTCCTGGAGGCAACGGCACTGTTCGCGCTGGCTGTGGCCGAGGTCCACGGCATCCGGATCGAAGATCGTGAGCGGCGCCGTACGTTGCTGCTCGCCGTGGTGCTGGGCGACCATGCGTCGAAGCTGGTGCAGAGGACGATCCGGCGGGAGAGCAGGCACTGGGGATATCTGCTGCCGGCGGGGATCCCGCTGACCTCGATCTCGGCGCTCAACCGGACCCTCATCATGTGGTTCTTGCGCAAGTACGCCCGAAAGCAGGGGCTGTTGATGGTCGGCAAGATCGCACCGTTCGGCATCGGAGCAGCGGTGGGGGCCAAGGGTAACCGGGTTTTGGGCCGTCAAGTCGTGCACAACTGCCGGGAGGTCTTCGGTCCGGCTCCGGTGAGTTTCGCAAATTCAGCGGTGTCGTGATCTTTTTGGGTACCTCTGGGATCTGCGGAATCCAGAGAGATCGACATCAGAGCGTGGGGCAACGTTGCCGGGCCACCGTCGTTTGGCTTAGAGCAACCACCTGGACCCTGCGGGAGCTATTGATCTTTGTTGCGCCGTCGAACACCTGGTCTGAGTAGCTCTGACCAGGTCCGCTCGTATAAAGGAGACCGATGAACGGATCTTCCGCCGGCCTGCTCTGCCGCAAACCGGAGAATCGGGACGAATTCGACCTCGAGAGGTTCTTCCGCGAAGGGATCTCCCAGGCGTTGCGGGGGAAAGCTCGTCTCAACGTCATGCTCGCCGGTCGCGTCGGCGTCGGCAAGAGCACGCTGGTCAATGCCATTTTCGATGAGCCGATCGCCCCCACCGGTATCGGCTCGTCGGTGACCCAGTGCATTCGGCGCTATACCAGGCCGTACCTCCCGATTTCGGTGTACGATACTCCGGGGATCGAGCTCGGAATCGGGACGGAACTAATTGCGGAAACCTATCTCTCTGAAATCAAGAAACAGATGGGTGACGACGACAAGAGAATTCATTTCTGCCTTTACTGTGTCCGCACCCGGGATGAGCGATTCGAGGAGGCCGAAGCGACCATCGTGCGGGCGCTGGCCAAGGAGGTCCTGGTCGCTCTGGTGCTCACGCAGTGCCCTACCCCGGACGATGCCCGGGCCGGTATGTTCGCCCGCCACCTCGCCTCTCTGGGCCTGCCCATCCTGGACGGGCGGTGTTTCATCACCCTGGCGGCGGAGGACAACGTAGCCGGAGTCAGACTTGCCCCGTTCGGGCTTCCCGATCTGGTGAGTTCGATCTACCATCAACTGCCGGACGCTGAGCGCCACACACTGGCCAGTTACCAGCGGGTTTCGTTAGAACTCAAGATCGCCGAGGCGAAACGCTCGGTGAACTTCAACGTAGGTACGGCGGCATTGATCGCCGCCACCCCGATCCCACTCGTCGATGCAATACCTCTCAGCGCGTTGCAAATCAGTATGCTCGGCCAGATCTCAACCATCATGGGATTCAAGATAGATCCCAAAGCCGTTGCCACGGCCTTTGCTACAGTGCTCGGCGTAGCCTCGATGGCTCGCACGGCGGCAAGTTTTTTCAAGATTTTCCCTGGTACGGGAACGACTATCAACACGACCATCGCGTCCACTACCACCAAAATTCTCGGCGACGTGTTCATCAACGCCTGTACGAACGTGCTCATGCGTCAGGCGGCCGGTGAGTGCATACACCAGGACGATATCGTGAGTGAGCTCCTCAAGGAATTCCCACTTCTGCTGAACGGCGGTCTCCGTCACCTGGCGTCCCGTTGATGGCGGGGGTGGTGTGCGGACGCGTTGTTGTCAGCTCGGCTCGCTCCGCAGAGCTGAGCATATCCGCGTGCAGGTGGCGCACGGCGTTCCACACGAACCTATCTCCTGCTCGGACGGCTCGGCTTGTGCGGCGAGGCGCTGCTTGTCGTCCCCGGTCAGATGGTTGAACTCCTGGGCGATGCTGGCGAAGACCACGTCACCGAACGCCGCCGTGCGCGCGGCGTCCATGAGGTTGCATCGTCCCGCCAGCACATCGGCGATCACGGCGCGGAAGTCGTCGTTGTCGCTGTGCTCGCGCAACGTGCCCAGCGCGTCTCGCACTTCGGGGGACAGCTCTGGGTCGTTGCACTCGCCGTGCCTGGGTTCGGTTAGCTGTTCGTGCATGGCTTCGTGGTCGGCCATCGCTCCTCATCGGTGGTGATCGTATGCGCTAGCATGTGACCGAGCCGGCAGGCCGCGGTGCACGCTAAAGCTCCATTGTGCACGTCCGAGGACCCCGCCCGCCGATCGACCTCGTTCGACTCCCTCGTACGTGGCGTGAGACTCCTGTTAGCTCATGGTCACTCCGCGTGAATTTCGATAATTGTGTGTAACGTCAGCGTTGCGGAATACGAACATCATCCGTACGGATGGTGAACGAGCCATCCATGTTGATGAAGGGGAGATGAACGATGACCGGTCACTTCAGGTCATTCGACCGTGCGGCGAGTGGACACAACCGGCACGATCGCCACAGCGACCATCACCGTGGCCACCGCCACAGCCGGCACCGCCACAGCCGGCACCACCGCGACTGCTGAGTCGCAATACGGTGTCGTAGCTACGCGATGGGTACGGGGCCTCACTCCAACAACGGGGTGGGGTCCCGGCCCTGCGAGAGGACTGACCTTCAGTGACCGATGGCTCGGGTGGTCCTGCCCCAGTCACCAACCGTGTTGACAACACTGTTGTCAACACGGTTGGTGGCACGGTGGGTGAGGCCACGGCCACCGGGTCAATGGCGCCGGTTCCACCGGCCGGTATCCGGGTGATCTTCGGCTGGTTCTGGCCGGCCACCAAACCGTACCGGGGGCGCTTGCTTCTGAGCTTGATGCTGGTCGCCGTCGTGCCTTTCTTCGCCACGGCGCAGATCTGGATGTTCAAGCTGCTGATCGACGACGTGCTGGCTCCGCGCGATTTCTCCGCCTTCCCTCCGATAGCTGCGGCCTACCTCGGGATCGCGTTGGCTCAGGGGCTCTGCTCGTTCGGGGACGAAGTGCTCTCGACCTGGCTGGGTGAGCGGTTTGTCCTCGACCTGCGCACCCGGTTGTTCGACCACCTGCACCGCCTGTCGGTGGGTTTTTTCGACCGTCGCCCGCTGGGGGACACCCTGTCCCGGCTCACCGGTGACATCGACGCGATCGAGCAACTGGTGCTCTCCGGAGTCACCACGACCCTGGCCTACGCCTTCGAGATCCTGCTGTTCACGGGCGCGTTGTTCTACCTGGACTGGCAGCTCGCGCTGGCCGCGATGGTTGCGGCGCCGGTGTTCCTGCTGGCCGCGAAGTCCTTCTCAGCCCGGATCAAGGAGGCGTCCCGGGAACAAAGACGGCGCTCGGGAGCGGTCACCGCGGTCGCCGAGGAGAGCCTGGGCAACGTCGCGCTGGTGCAGGCCTACGACCGCCGTACCAGCGAGACCGAGCGGTTTCACCGGGAGAACCTCGGCCGGTTCAGAGCCGAGATGCGGGAGACCCGGCTGCGTGCCCTGTTCCGGCCGATGACCGAACTGCTGGAGGTTCTCGGTGTCGTGCTGGTGATGGGCGTGGGGGTGTGGGCGCTGCAGCAGGGTCGGATCACCCTGGGTGGCCTGCTGGTATTCGTGACCTACCTGTCCCGGCTCTACAGCCCGATCCGGGGAGCCGGCCAGCTGTCCAACACCCTCTACGCGGCCAGCGCCAGCGCCGAGCGGATCATCGAGCTGCTCAGCCAGCAACCGGACATTCGCGAGCCGGCGGTACCGCAGATCCTGTCCAGGGCCCGGGGCAGTGTGATCTTCGACGGCGTGACCTTCCGCTACCCCGAGGCCAGCCGGCCCGTGCTGGAGCGGATCAGCTTCGCGATCCCGGTGGGGCAGAAGTTCGCCCTCGTCGGGGCGAGCGGTGCCGGCAAGTCCACGCTGGGCAAGCTGCTGCTGCGCTTCCACGACCCTGATTCCGGTCGCATCACCCTGGACGGATGTGACCTGCGGGAACTGCAGCTGTCCAGCCTGCGCAGCAATGTCTCGGCGGTGTTGCAGGAAACGCTGGTCTTCGACGGGACGATCCGGGAGAACATCCTGTGGGGTAAGCCCGACGCCACCGAAGCCGAGCTGATCGCCGCGGCCCGCGCGGCGGATGCCCACGAGTTCATCACCGCATTTCCCGAGGGTTACCAGACCCAGGTCGGGCAACGGGGCCGGATGCTCTCCGGCGGCCAGCGCCAACGGCTGGCCCTGGCCAGAGCCATGATCCGCGACGCCCCGGTGCTGCTGCTGGACGAGCCCACCACCGGGCTCGACGCCGCCTCCACCCAGCGCGTGCTGGCGCCGATGCGCCGGTTGATGGACGGACGCACCACGCTGATCATCTCGCACAACCTGCTCACCGTGACCGACGCCGACCAGATCCTGTTCCTCCGCGACGGTCGGATCACCGGGATCGGCACCCACGAGAAGCTCTTGGCGACCAACGTCGACTACGCCCATCTCTACCAGTTGCATCACCAACCGGGTGCACCCGCCGCCGTTGCGCCGCAGAGCGTCCCCACAAGCCCGGCAGGTGCTCCGCCCCGAGCCAAGTACCGACTTCAGCCGGAGCTGATATGACCACTCCGCCCGTTCTGGAAGCGCGCCCTGCGGCCCCGGTGTTTCCTCGAGGTCACCTGCTCGCTCCCGGTTACGAGGTGATCGAGCACGTGTGCCGCGGCGACACGCTGGACAGCTACGAGGCGTGGAGCGTGCAGCGTTTCTGCCGGTGCTTCGTCAAGACCCTCCGGCCGGAGGCCGCCACCGAGTCCTCGGCCCGCCGGTGCCTGCAGCGGGAAGCGCGCTTGCTGCTGTCCCTGACCCATCCACACCTGGTTCGGGCTTACGAATACCTCACACCCGACTCAGGCCGGCCGCCGCTGCTGGTACTGGAGAATCTCACCGGCGCCACGTTGAGCTACCTCCTCGACGGTGGTGCGCACCGGCTGGGTCTCGCGGACCTGGGCTTTCTGGGCCAGCACCTGTGCTCTGCGCTGCGTTACCTACACAGCCGCGGTTACCTGCATCTCGACGTCAAGCCCAGCAACATCATCGCCAGCGACGGCGTCGGCCGCCTGATCGACTTGAGCCTGGCCCAGCCTCCCGGTCGTTGCCCGGCCGGCTACGGCACACCTGGCTACATGTCACCCGAGCAGGCCGCCGGTGGCCTGCTCGGTCCAGCCACCGACGTCTGGGGTCTGGGGTTGGTGCTCTACTTCGCCGCAACCGGGACGCAACCCTTCGACCTCCCGGACGGTGATAGCTCAGCCTGCTCGGCCACGTCGACCCTGTCGGGGTGTCAAGCTCTGCTGGCCCGCCCCGCCCCCAAGGTTCGCGCGCGGCGCAGGCTTCCCATCGAGGTCGCGGAGATCATCGACGGCTGCCTGCACCGGGATCCGGCTCGGCGCCCCGACCTGGAGCGGCTCGACGCCGCGCTGGGCACGTTGACCAGCGGCGGTTAGCCGGGCGTCAGCCGGTGCGGATGGTGCCCAGGAGTTGGCCGATGCGATGGGCGAGCTGCGCGAGGGTGGCTGGTGCCAGGGTCGTCCAGTCGGTACCGTCCGGGCCACTCACCGGTTGCAAGGTGTACCCGCCGCGCTCCGTGGCGAGGTAGACCACCGCCGTGTCAGCGGGATGCCGCGCGTTGTTGCGGTCCCGGCGGGCTGCCCCGAACTTCGCACCACCGGGTTTGGGCCCGCGGACCATCGCGGTAAAAGAGTCCGCGTCGGCGGGCTTGACCCCGCCGCGGACCAACCGGTCCTGCAGTTGCTCACCAGTCAGCCCGGGCTTCCCATTGTGGGTGGGTTGCGTCAACAGCGCGGAGGGCACCGAGACCGATGACCCCGGACCGGCCGGTCGATCCGGTAACTGCCGGGAGACCGCGGTGCACAGCTCGCCGGCCGAGCTGGTGCGTACCAGCAACCGGCGCTCGTCGAGCATTGCCAGCGCAGCCCGGTCACCCCGGGACCCGGCAAGCAACCGAACCTGCCCCGTGGCGTTGCGGATCCACCCATTGATCTCGTGCACCGGGGTGGCCAGCAGGCGCAACGCGCTTTCCAGCGCGGGATCGAAGCCCCGATGATCAGCCAGCCCGCGGCTACGCAGACCCTCGAGCGCCTGGGCCATCTGGGCCCGTCGCTCCTGATCGGTGAGCACCGGGAGACCCGGGAGGTCCATGTTCCAGTGCCGGGTGCCCAACCCCAGCGTCTGCCAGGCCGTGCGGTATTCCTCATGGGTCAGCTCGACCGTGGTGCCGTGCACGCCAACCCCCTCCCCGGTCAGTAGTCCGCGCCGATCACCGGCGGCGCGGTCGGCGGTAGTTCGCCGACGATCGCGTTGGAATCGTCATGTACGAGGTACTTGCTCCGGTGCTCGCGGTCGTTCTCGGCACGGTTTCCGGCCCCTGCGGGTAGGGGTTGCCCGTACCCCGCACCTGCACCGCGGGCGGCACCGAGTACACCGGCGGTGCCCCGGGTTGCGCCCGGCTCGCCGGGAGGAGGCTCGGCACTGAGGGTGGGGCGGGGACCGAACCCAGATCGGGGTCGCGGACCGAATTCAGCGCTCTCTGCTGCACCGCGGGCGGCACCGGTGAAGCGGGCTCCCGCCGCGCTGCTGCGGCCTGCCCGCCTCGCTGAGTCACTGGCGCCGGGAGTCCCTGGGGTCGCGGCGCCGAATACCGGCGCACCGGAGCTCACGGCCTGGCTCGGGGTCGGGCTGCCGGCACCCACGCTCGGTGGTGTCGCAGCGGCGTGCCGGTTCCCGGCGAGCTGCGCCACGGTTGCTGCCGGTTGAGGGGTCCTCGGCGGCGGGTGGGCAGGGGGCTGGTGCGCCGCCAGCAGATGGGCCGGTGCGTGCCCGGCAGTCGCCGGTGGAGGGGCACTGGTGCCGACTCGCGGATCGCTCAGCGGCAGCGTCCCGATGCTTGCGTCCAATGCTTGCGGTGCGGTGAACGCCGGCGCCGACTCGACGTTGCCGTTGGAGCTGGCCTGGTAGGTCCGCATCGCCTGCCGGGCCTGTTCCGCGGCATCCTGCTGACGCTGCTCGGCCTTTTCCTCCTCGGTGGTCAGACCCGGCAGCCAGTCCATCCTCTGAGCTGCCCACTCGGTGGGATCGCTGAAGAAACCGGCTGCCTTCGGCGTCGGCGGCACCGGCGGGACGGTGTTCTTGGCAGCCACCCAGTACTCGGCCTGGCCCTGCGCGCGTTGTGCTGCCGTGGTCGCGACCAGCGCCACGTCGTCCATCCAGGGCAGCATCGCACTGGTGGCACTCGCCGCTGCCTCCGCCGCCGCGCCCTCCCGATTGGCCAGCATGCCGCTGACCGAGCTCTGCACGTACGCCTTGCCGGTCGCCCCGATCTCCTCGCTCAGCCGCTGCCAGGCCTGACCGGCCTGCTGCAACGAGCCCGAACCCGCCCCGCCGTTGATATGGTCGAAAATGATCTGATGGCTGGTATCGTCATAGTTGAAATTCGTCCCCATCGCTGCGCCTCTCAACGTTTCGGCGGCAAGTTCATCAACACCGCCGCAGCGACCTGTTTACCAATCTCGCACGACCGCTGAGGATTGTCGTCAAATTCCTTCGACTTGTAAGTCAGTGAGAAACTTTGATGCTCCGCCGGTTTGACGTCCACGTCGCAAATTGGCAGATCTGCGTTCGTCCTCGACACAATGGCAGGATAGCCAGAAATTTCGGTAAGTTCGAAGAATGGACGATCGCGGTCTTTTCTGTAGGCGACCTCTAAGGTTGGATTGTTGGTGAACGTGCTAATATGTACCGTTCGAATTGTTTCCCTCTAGCTGGTGGCGTTTGACCACTCGCAACCCACGTCGCCGAGATAAGCATCAAACTCCCTCGGTGGGAGATTGAGTCTGAATTGCGTAACTTGCTGCGCCGTCAGCAATTCGCACGGTCGACGCGCCATAGCAGCGACATCTCGCGGATTCTTGACTGACGGGATCGGGCTCGCCACTTGCGTAGAGCTCGATGGCACTGGGTCCTGAGATGCGTTTGGACCAGCACTGCACCCTGCCAGCACGATGACCGAGCCAATTGTGATCCGAGCCGCCACTTGACCGATCCTCATATCGCTAGTCCGGGGCTAGGGTCCTGCGGGATATTCAGTTCCTCGACGTCGAGGTAGGTCTTCAGGTCCTCGCGTAGCCTTTGTGCAAGATCCTGAAGCTGTCTCGCGCCGGCGTGGAGAGTGGCCGCCAGGTTGTTCTGACCGGTATCTGAAGCCCACTTGCCGATCTCAGTGACCGCGTTCAAGCTGACGCCGTCGATACCCGGAGCAGGGATGTTCGCCAGACGCTCTGCTATAAGCGCTCGGCTTTCGAAGAACTCCGCGGCGTGCTCGAGGTCGGCGATGGCTTGGGGGACGCGGTCATAGTTGATCGAGAAGCCTGACGGGCCACCGAGCAGCGAACCTAGCGGCGTCCCTGCCAGCAGGTTGCCGGTGTCGGCGGCTGTCCCAGAACTCTGATCCTCGTCACTCACCGTGTTCCCCTGGCCCATGATGTGCAAGCAAGTGCTGCAGTGTGCCACAGCGGTCGGCGGCTACCGTGAGGTAATGACGCTGATTGCTCTGCTGCGGGGCGATATCACCGAGCAGGATGTCGACGCGGTGGTCAACGCAGCCAACAGCTCGCTGCTCGGCGGGGGCGGGGTGGACGGTGCGATTCATCGCCGTGGCGGTCCGGCGATTCTTGCGGAGTGTCAGCAGTTGCGGTCTGGCCGGTATCCGGACGGTCTACCTCCTGGTCAGGCGGTCGCCACCACTGCTGGCGACCTGCCGGCCCGGTGGGTGATCCACACCGTCGGCCCGGTGCACACCCGGCTGGAGGATCGCTCCGAGCTGCTCGCGAGCTGCTATCGGGAGGCACTGCGGGTGGCTGATGAGCTCGGTGCCCAGACCATTGCCTTCCCCGCCGTGTCGGCCGGTGTCTTCGGATGGCCGTTGGCGGATGCCGCCCGCATCGCACTGGCCACCGTGCAGCGCACGGCCACCCGGGTACGGGAGGTTCGGTTCGTGTTGTTCAGTCCCGAGGCATTGGAGGCCTTCCGCGCCGCGGAGTGCAACCTCGGTCGGGGTGGCTCGTGATCGCTGTTCGTGTGCGTAGGGCGACAATTCGTGTCGTACTGGATTGGCTGCCGCGTATCGCGCTCCGCGAAAGAGCGGGCCGTTATCGGGAATCAATAGAGGAGCCCCGACGGTCGGGGGAAATCGTCGGGGCTCATCATGTTCATCGGGGAGGTTTCGAGTTTCGTTACAGCTCTCCGCGATCGAAAATTGTCGAGCGGCGGGTCGGAGTACCTGCGGCGCACAGTTACCGGCTCAACGCTGAGCGTCATATAAATGGATAATCTGTTGACCGTTGTTCATTTCGCGCCCACTTGGCGCGGGGTGCCGATCGCCGTGTGTCGTGAACTCGACTGTGATGACACCCCATCGCGCAAAAAGGTCGGTGACGTCGAGTTCACG
This sequence comes from Pseudonocardiaceae bacterium, assembly GCA_036501085.1. Taxonomy (GTDB): domain Bacteria; phylum Actinomycetota; class Actinomycetes; order Mycobacteriales; family Pseudonocardiaceae. The sequence continues at coordinate 40,204 of DASYAZ010000153.1, forward strand.
ACACCCGCCGACACGCGCTTGCAAGCTGTGGAGGTGGCGGAATCGAGCGGCCCCTCATGCCGGCCGCCAGGTGAAGTAGGACACCATGCCTGGACGACTGGTGGAGGACGAGGGAAGGGGACGGCATGAACCAGCCAGACCGCAAGCCGCGCAGCCGGGACGTCACCGATGGGCTGGAACGTGCCGCGGCCCGGGGCATGCTGCGCGCCATCGGGATGCGCGACGACGACTTCGCCAAGCCGCAGATCGGCGTCGCCTCGTCCTGGAACGAGATCACCCCGTGCAACCTGTCGCTGGACCGGCTCGCCAAGGCCAGCAAGGAGGGCGTGCACGCCGCCGGTGGCTACCCGATGGAGTTCGGGACCATCTCCGTCTCCGACGGCATCTCCATGGGGCATGTCGGGATGCACTACTCGCTGGTGTCCCGAGAGGTGATCGCCGATTCGGTGGAGACCGTGGTGGAGGCCGAGCGGCTGGACGGCGCCGTCCTGCTGGCCGGATGTGACAAGAGCCTGCCCGGGATGCTGATGGCCGCTGCCCGGCTCGACGTAGCGGCGGCGTTCCTCTACGCCGGCACGATCCTGCCCGGTCGGGTGAACGGCCGCGAGGTCACCATCATCGATGCCTTCGAAGCGGTGGGCGCCTGCGTGCGTGGTTTGATCAGCCGGGCTGACGTCGACGCGATCGAGCGAGCGATCTGCCCAGGTGAGGGCGCTTGCGCCGGGATGTACACCGCCAACACGATGGCTTGCGCGGCCGAGGCGCTGGGCATGTCGCTACCCGGTTCGGCGAGCCCGCCGGCCGTGGACCGGCGGCGTGACGGCTTCGCCCGGGAGAGCGGGAGTGCGGTGGTGCACCTCATCGAACGCGGGATCACCGCCCGGCAGATCCTCACCCGCTCCGCGTTCGAGAACGCGATCGCGGTGGTGATGGCGTTCGGGGGATCGACCAACGCGGTGCTGCACCTGCTGGCGATCGCGCACGAGGCCGGGGTGCCGCTGGAGCTCGACGACTTCAACCGGGTAGGCGCCAGGGTTCCGCACCTGGCTGATGTGAAGCCCTTCGGCGCGCACGTGATGGCTACGGTGGACGAGGTCGGTGGCGTGCCGGTGGTGATGAAGGCCTTGCTGGACGCGGGACTGCTCGATGGTGGCTGCCTGACCGTCACCGGTCGTACCGTCGCGGAGAACCTCGCCGAGCTGGACCCACCCGATCTGGACGGCAAGATTCTGCGGCATCTCGCGGATCCGATCCATCCCACCGGGGGCATCACCATCCTGCGTGGCTCGCTGGCTCCGGAGGGTGCGGTGGTGAAGAGCGCCGGCTTCGACTCGACCCGGTTCGGCGGGCGTGCTCGGGTTTTCGACGGGGAGCGCGCCGCGATGGACGCCATCCCGGACCTGCAGCCCGGCGATGTGGTGGTGATCAGGTACGAGGGTCCCCGGGGCGGGCCGGGGATGCGCGAGATGCTCGCCGTCACCGGTGCGATCAAGGGCGCCGGGTTGGGCAAGGACGTCCTGCTGCTCACCGACGGGCGCTTCTCCGGGGGCACCACCGGCTTGTGCGTCGGGCACGTCGCGCCCGAGGCGGCGCACGGCGGGCCGATCGCGCTGGTCCGCGACGGCGACCAGATCGTGCTGGACATGGACCGGCGCGAGCTGAACCTGGACGTCGACGCCGAGGAGCTGACCCGGCGCCGGCAGGAGTGGACCCCACCGCAGCGGCCGCTGCGCGGAGTGCTGGCCAAGTACGCGAGGCTGGTGGGATCCGCCGCCGAAGGCGCCGTCTGTGGATAACTCGTGAGTGGGTAACAGTGTTATGGCACCCAATGCCACTCACGAGCGTTCGCTGCAACGACCCTTCAGCTACCAGTCCTGGGCGCTCACACACCTGAGGACTTCGTCTTCGCGGTCGAAGGCAGCCGGTTCATCACCCATATGAAGAAGCTGCGTGACGTCGAGACGCCGCTGGCGAATTTCTTCGCCTCCGGAGTGCTCGCGCTGGGAGCCAAGCTCGGCCCGCTCTGGCAGCTGCCGCCCAACCTGCCATTCGACGCCGACCGCCTGGCGGCGTTTTTCGGCCTGCTTCCGGGTAGCACCGCCGAGGCGTCCCTGCTCGCGCAGCAGCACGACGAACGACTCGCCGGTAGGGCGTGGACCAGCACCGACACTGACCGCCCGGTGCGTCACGCCCTGGAGGTGCGCCACCCCAGCTACCGGGACCCGGCGCTGGTCGAGTTGCTCCGTGCCCACGGCGTGGCCCTGGTGGTGGCCGACACCGCGGGCCGCTGGCCCTACCTGGAGGACGTCACGGCCGAGTTCGTCTACATCCGGCTGCACGGAGACGCGGAGCTCTACGTCAGCGGCTACACCGACGATGCCCTGGACACCTGGGCGCAGCGGGTACGCGGTTGGCAGGCAGGTGAGAGCCCCCGCACCGAGGACACCATCGCAGCTCCCGCGCCGGTGCGGCCGCGAGAGGTATTCGTGTACTTCGACAACGATGCGAAGGTGCATGCGCCCGCCGACGATCTCCTTGGCCCAGCGCATGGGTTGAGGTCGGCTTGGCAGGCAGGTCCGGATGGGGCAACTCCGGGTGCCGGGCGTCGGAGAACCGGCTCCCCGGACGACGATGCGGGTGTGAGCGAGCAACCGCGGGTGCGCCCGGACCCGGCGCTCGGGCTGCTGGACATCTACGACCACGCGCTGCCCCAGGTCTACGGGTACCTGCTGTCCCGCTGCCGGGACCGCATGCTGGCCCAGGACCTGACCGCGGAGACGTTCCTCGCCGCGGTCGACGCGGCCCGCCGGCAGCCGGCACCGCCGATCACCACCGGCTGGTTGGTGGGGGTGGCCCGGCACAAGCTCGCCGACCACTGGCGGCGCGCCGAGCGCGAACAGCGCGGACTGCGTCTGGTGCACGCCGGGGCCGGTGACACCGAGGACCCGTGGGACGTCGAGATCGACACCGTCGTGGCCCATCAGGTACTGGACGCGCTCGGTCCGCACCACCGGGCCGCGCTCACCCTGCGATATCTGGACGGCCTGAAGGTTGCGCAGGTCGCCGAGCATCTCGGTCGCACCGTGCATGCCACCGAGGCGCTGCGGTGCGCGCCCGGGCTGCGTTCCGGGTGGCCTACGAGAACCCGGAGGCGGGGCGATGACCGATCCGCTGCACGCCCTCCGCCAACCCATCACGCCGATCGATCCCGATCCGGCCTTCACCGCCGAGCTGCGTTCCCGGCTGGAGCGCGCCCTGCTGGCCCCGGAAGGAGCACCCATGGCCACGACTGTCGAGACCCCGTCGCACACCCTCGGCTGTTACCTCGCGGTGAATGACGCCCGCGCCGCGCTGGAGTTCTATGAGCAGGCCTTCGGCGCCGTGCGCCGGGGTGAGCCGATCGTGATGCCGGACGGGCGGATCGGGCACGCCGAGCTGGCTGTCGGTGATTCTCTGCTCATGCTGGCCGACGAGTTCGCTGAGATCGGCATGCTCTCCCCGCGGACCCGCGGCGGACCCAGCCAGTCGGTGTACTTGCGGGTCTCCGAGCCGGGTGCGGTGGATGCCACCGTGCAGGACGCGCTGGAGGCGGGGGCCCGGCTGGAGCGTGCCGCTGCTGATTACGAATACGGTCGTAACGCAGTCGTCGTCGATCCCTCCGGGCACCGCTGGATAATCGCCTCCTCGCCCGCCCCGGCCTCCACCGCCCGGCACGGTGATCTCGCGTATCTCAGCCACGCCGTCGCCGATACCAGCCGGGCCCGGGCGTTCTACGGCGCCGTGTTGGGCTGGACGTTCGGCCCGGGCCGGGTCGAGGACGGATGGCAGATCGCGGGCACCCACCCGCCGGCCGGGATGCACGGCGGCGCATCGAGGCCGGGCATCACTCCTGTCTACCAAGTCGACGACCTGGACTCGGCGCTCGCCGCGGTGCGCGAGCACGGTGGGCAATCCGGTGAGCCGCAGCAGCAGCCCTACGGTCGCATCGCCGAGTGCGTCGACGACCAGGGCGCCCGGTTCGACCTGCTGCAGCCATCACCCCACTGACGCGACTCGCGGTCCGGCCGACCTGGCAGCGCTGTCGGCGCCGAGTTCGACAGAAGGGTTGTGGGGGTCGAGGTGGGCAGCCCTGAGGTCGAACTCGGCGCGCTGAGCGCACCCGAGACCCGCGCGTGGCTCAGACCCGGCCAGCCGGCGCGTCACTGGCCTGGTCGGACCGCGGGCGCTGGAACAGCACGAAGAGCCAGGCCAGGGAGGGTACGAGCAGGGCCAGCCCGACCGCGACACTGATCGCGGTTGCCAGCAGCGTCGCGCGGGGTGCGGCGGCCTGGGCCACGGTCAGGCCGGGAAGCAGCAGGTCGGGATACTGGGCCAGGCCCCACCCCCACAGCACTGCGGCGACGGCCAGCGCGGCGGTGATCCGCACCAGGGTGAAGCGCCGGAGCGCAAGCAGGAGCAGGGAGGCGACGCCCGCCGCAAGGGAGACGCCGACCAGCGGGAGCGCCACGCCGACCAGCCGCCCGAACAGCAGCGGCGCATCGGTGCGGGCGACGAGGAGGCCGACGACGGCCAGCGCGCCGACGATCGTTCCGCTGACCAGGCCCCGCCGGCGGAACGCCTCGGCGAGCTCAGCCTGGCCCTCGCGCTGGGCATCCGCGGTGAGGTAGACCGCCGCGAGGTAGGCACAGCAGCCCACGGTGAAGGCCCCGGCCAGTGCCGAGGTGGGGTTCCACCAGCTGGTGAGCGGGTTGCCGGTGGCGATTCCCGGCGGTACCCGGCCCGACGCGATCGCCCCACCGGCTGCGCCGAGGAAGAACGGGGTGACCACCGAGGAGAACGCGAAGGCCGCCCCGAACAGCCGGCGCTGCCACAGCTCGGTGACGGCCTTGCGAAAGGCGAAGGCCGCCCCGCGGGCGATCACCCCGAGTGCCACCAGGGTCAGCGGGATGTAGAGCGTCGAGGAGACCGCAGCGAACAGCGGCGGGAAGGCCGTCCAGACCAGCACCAGAACGAAGATCAGCCAGACGTGGTTGGCCTCCCACACCGGCCCGACGGAATGCTCGATGAGAGCCCGCTGCCGGGCACCCCGGCGGCTACCACCGGCCAGCAGATCCCAGAGCCCACCACCGAAATCCGCCCCGGCGAGCAACAGGTAGGCGCTGACTCCGGCCCAGCTGAGCGCCAGCAGGGCGATGGCCAGCGGGTCGGCTCCGGCCGAGCCGGCGGCGGGCATGTCAGGTCACCTGGTACTCGGCGACATCGCGCTCCTGCGGCGCGGCGGGCACCGGCTGCCGGGCCAGCCGGCGCAGCACGTACACCGTCGCCACCGTGAGCACCGCGTAGACGGCGAGCACGGCGACCAGACCCCACCCCAGGCCCGGTGCCGGGTTGACGGCGTCGTCCACCCGCAGCACCCGGTAGACGATCCAGGGCTGGCGGCCGACCTCGGTGGTCACCCAGCCGGCTTCCATTGCCAATACAGCCGCCACCCCAGACAGGGCCACCGCACGCAGGAACCACCGGGATCGGGGCAGCTCCCGGCGTCGCCACCAGCAGTAGCCCAGCCAGAGACCCAGGGCCAGGAGCGCGAAACCGATCCCGACCATCGTGTCGAAGGCCAGGTGCACGATCGGTACCGGTGGCCGCAGCTCGGGTGGCACCTGATCCAAACCCGCGATGTAACCGTCCGGGGTCAGATGGACCAGCAGCGACAGCCCGTCCGGGATGTGCAGCGCGCCGTGCAGCTCATCGCCGGAGTAGAAGCCGCCGAGGGCCAACGGTGCGTGGGTGCCGCTGCGGAACAGGCCCTCCATCGCGGCCAGCTTGGCGGGCTGTTCGGCGGCGACGTAGCGGGCGGCCCAGTCACCGACGACGATCTGCACCGGCGCTGCTACCACGCCCAGCACGAGCGGGACGAGCAGACCGAGGCGGTGGTAACGGTCCCGGTGGCCGCGCAGCATGGCCACCGCGTAGACACCGGCTATCAGGAACCCGGTCACCATGAACGCGGCCAGGATCATGTGCGTGGTCTCCGGCCAGGTGGCACGGTTGAACATCGCCGCCCACGGATCGACACCCACCAACCGGCCACCGACCACCGTGAAGCCCTGCGGGCTGTTCATCCAGGCGTTGGCGGCGACCACGAAGAAGGCCGAGGCCACCCCGGCGGCCACGATCGGCAGCCCGGCCAGCAGGTGGGTCCGTGGTGGCAGCCGGTCCCAGCCGTAGAGGTAGATGCCCAGGAAGATCGCCTCGATGAAGAAGGCGAAACCCTCGATCGCGAACGGCAGGCCGATCACGGCACCGTAATGAGCCATCAGGCCGGACCACAGCACTCCCATCTCGAAAGACAGGATCGTTCCGGAGACCGCGCCGACCGCGAACAGCACGCCCAGCACCCGGGCCCAGCGCCGGGCCAGCAACCGGTAGCTCGGGTCGCCGGTGCGTTGCCCGCGCCACTCGACGAACAGCACCAGGGCGGGCATGCCCACCCCCAGGCAGGCGACCACGATGTGCCAGCCCAGGGAGAAACCCATCTGGGTGCGCGCGGCCACCGGGGATGCGGTGGCCGCCAGCAGTATCGAGGACCCCAACCCGACCTCCTTGTGAAAACTTTCACAAGATGCCTGTCACGATACGGTTCGGGAAGCCGGGACGCCGTGTGAAGGTCTTCACAGTCGAGGATGCGGCCATGCCGGCTCCGCTCGACCGCTACTCGGCCAGCAGCGCCTTCATCTCCATGATCTCGCGCTGCTGCGTGTCGCTGATGCTCTGCGCCAGCTGGCGAGCCTCCGGGTTGCGGCCGGTGGTCAGCTCCGATTTGGCCATCGTGACGGCACCCTGATGATGGGTGATCATCATCCGCAGGAACATCCGGTCGAACTCGGCGCCGGTGGCCTGCCCGAGATTGCTCATCTGGTTGGCGGACATCATGCCTGGCATCGCGCCGCTGTCACCGTTATCGGTGGTCGTGGCATCGCCGGTCTTGGGGACGGCGGCCTTCCAGTCGCGCAGCCATCCGCGCATCTGGTCGATTTCGGGTTGCTGGGCGTCCTTGACCCCCGCCGCGAAGTCTTTCACCCGGGCTGAACTCGCTTGCTGGGCAGCCATCGTGGACATCGCGATGGCCTGCGCGTGATGCGGGATCATCTCCTGCAGGAATGTGACATCGGCCTGATTGTGATCCTGGGCGGCTGACTGCGAGGTTGCTGGGCCTGCTGAGATCCCGGGAGACGGCAGGCTGCTGCCGCACCCGCTGAGCGCGGTGCCGGCGGTGAGGGCGATGGCCGCCGCAGCGACGAAGGTCGTCAACGAGCGCGTCGATGGCCGCCTTGCGGGCCCTCCCCACATGTAAGCAACTATAGGTCAGGTTTGGTGAACTGGATCTCACCTTGATGGGTGCCGCAGCGGGCCGGAAGTCACGGTGCGAGCTCGGCCAGCACCCCGTCGGTGAACGGTGGCCAGGCCTCGCGGGCCCAGGGGCCGAAATCGCGATCGGTCAACGCGATGCAGGCCAGCTCCGCGGCCGGATCCACCCACAGGAAGGTGCCGGACTGCCCGAAGTGACCGAAGGTCCCCGGTGAGTTCCGGCTCCCTGTCCAGTGCGGACTCTTATGACCTTTCAGCTCGACACCCAGGCCCCAGTCGTTGGGACGCTGCATGCCGTAGCCGGGAAGCACCCCGTCCAGTCCCGTATAGGCGACCTGGATGGCCTCGGCGAGGATCGCAGGCGCCAGCAGCTGCGGCGCCTGCAGTTCCGCGGCGAACCGGGCCATATCCGCGCAGGTGGATACCGCGCCGGCGGCGGCCGAGCCCACCAAGCGGGT
>DASYAZ010000154.1:0-4672 GCA_036501085.1 Pseudonocardiaceae bacterium
CCGACATTGACCACAAAAGCGTGTCGGCTGTCCCGAGAAAGTGCCAGACCGCGTGGATTGATGCCCACAGGAATGGTGGCGTTTACTTTCAAGAGCGTATTGTAGATATTCGGGCTGCCGGAGTTGCCAGAGCCGCCGGGACCACCGGAGCCGTTGAGAAGACCATTGAGGCCACCGGGGTTACCGGGACCACCGGAGCCGCCGGGACCGCCGGAACCACCGAGAAGACCATTGAGGCCACCGAGATCGCCGGTGCCGCCCGAGCTGTCGGTGCGGCTGTGGTGGCCGGAGCGGCCAGGGCCCTCGGAGCCGCCGAGAAGTCCATTGAGGTCACCGGCGCCACCGGTGTCGCCGAGACCGCTGGGGAGGTTGATCACGCTGACGTTGTGGTCGCCGTAGTTGGTGACATAAGCGTGCTTGCCATCTGCATCGATCGCCACCTTCTGCGGGCCGTTGCCGACGAGGATGGTGCGGGCCACCCGCTGGGCGCGGATGTCGATCACGCTGACCGAGTTGCTGCCGCTGTTGGCTACGTAGGCGAACTCGCCCTTCGGGTCGATCGCCACCCCGTCGGGAGCGACGCCGACGCCGACCACGCCGATGACCTTCAGGGTGGAGCTGTTGATCACGCTGACGTTGTTGGCGTAGAAGTTGGTCACGAAGGCATAGTGATCACGGGGGAAGACGGCCACGGAACCCGGGTTCGCGCCGACGCCGATGGTGCGGATCACCTTCCCGCTGGCGGTGTCGAGCACGCTCACCGAGTTCTCGGCCCAGTTGGTGACGAAGGCGTGCCGACTGTCCGGATCAACCGCTATGCCACGCGGGTTGGCGCCGACGTGGATGCTCCCGACCACCTTCTCGCTGCGGGTGTCGATGATCCGAACAGCATTGTCGGCGAAGCTGGCCACGTAGGCGTGCTTGCCATCGGGGTCAACGGCCACACCTTGCGGATCACCACCGACGATCACCGTGGGGTTCGGGTTGTCGGCCGCGCTGGCGATCCCCATCCCGCCGGCCACTGTGGCCGCGGTGACGACCGCGAGCGCCGGGACGAGCGCCTTCGCCCAGCGCCGGGACCGAGTCCGTGGCTGGCTAGCTGGCCCGCTCATCCGATGCTTCGCTGTGGATCCGATCGCCATACCGCTTCTCCCCTTGATCGCCGACGAGACGGCTACGCCACAAGGAGTAACGACGGTGTCGCTGCCGCGTTTCGCGCGACGGCCGAGCAATCGCCCCTCGCCCGGGTGTGTCGCGCCGCACGGGCGAGGCGCGGGCGGCGATCTCAGGCCAGTGGGAGCAGCACGCGGAAGGTGGTGCCGTGCCGGGGGGTGCTGCGCAGCTCGATGCGGCCGTTGTGCGCCTCCAGGATGGCCGCGGTGATGGCCAGGCCCAGTCCCGAACCTCCCCGGTTGCGGTCGGCCTCGGTGGTCCCCCCGAACCCCGGTTCGGTAGCCGGCTCGATAGCAGGCTCGGAGCCGGGAAGGACGCTGTAGAACCGGTCGAAGACCCGGGTGGCTTGGTCGGGTGGGATTCCGGGACCCTCGTCGCGCACCTCCAGTACCCCGAGCGCCGGCTGCGACAGCCGTGCCGCCCCGGCGTGTGCGACCACCGGTTGGTCGTCCGGGCCCGAAGCGTGCTGGCGGACCGTCAGGTGGACCGGGGTGCCTGCTGGGGTGTGTGTCAGCGCGTTGGTGACCAGGTTGGCCACGACCTGCCGGAGCCTGTGCTCGTCACCGAGCACGTGTACCGCCCCGTCGCTGGGGTGCAGGAGCACCGGGCGGTCCGGCTCCCTGGCCTTCGCGTCGTGCACCGCGTCGGCGGCCAGCACGAGCAGGTCGACGTCGGTGATGTCCAGCGCCCGTTGCTGATCGAGCCGGGCCAGCAGCAGCAGATCTTCGACGAGGACTCCCATCCGGATCGCCTCGGCCTCGATCCGGCCGGTGAGCAGCTCGACCTCGGCGGGGGTGCGGGCACCACCGCGGCGGTAGAGCTCGGCGAACCCACGGATCGAGGTGAGTGGGGTGCGCAGCTCGTGGGAGGCGTCGGCGACGAACTGGCGCAGCCGCTGCTCTGAACGCTCCCGTTCATGGAGCGCGGCGGCCAGCCGGCCCAGCATGACGTTCAGCGCGGCACCCAGCCGGCCGGTCTCGGTGCGGGGGTCGTTGTCCGGCACCCGGCGATCCAGCTCCCCGCCGGCGATCGCCTCCGCGGTGCGCTCGATCCTGGTCAGCGGCCGCAGCCCGAGCCGGACCACGACCGTCGCAGTCGCGCCGATCAGCGCCAGGAGGATGCCCCCCACGATGCCCTCGATGATCAGCAGCGAGCGGAGGACCGCGTCGACTGGAGAGTTCAGCGACAGGGCGATGGCCGCGGTCGGGCGTCCGGCCAGGGTGACCACGAGGACCCGCCACGCGCTGCCGCCGGCCTGGTCTGGCACCGTGAACGGGACACCGATCGAGCGCCCGGCCGGGCTCCCCACCGGCCTCCTCGCCGCAGGGCCACCATGCTGTTGCGCGGTGGCCGGCGTCAGTGTGGGCCCGCCGGGCTGGCCCGGTTGCTGCCCGATTCTCTCCGGTCCCTCAGGTCCGAAGAGAATGATCAGGTAGTCGCTGGGTATCCGTTGCCGATCGGTGCCGAAATCGATCCGGTGCACCTGGTGCCGCAGCCGCTCGTCGACCTGGTGCAGCAGTCTGGGCCGCAGCAGCAGCACGCTGGTCCCGGCGAACAGGGCGAGGCCGATCGCGGAGAGCGCCAGCAACGCGGCGATCAGCCGGCCGCGCAGGGTGAGGGGCCGGTGCAGGCTCACGAAGCACCGTTGTCGAGCGCCTCACGGGGTAGCCGCAGCGTGTACCCGACGCCGCGAATCGTATGGATCAGCGGCAGGTTCTCCCGGTCGATCTTGCGGCGCAGGTAGCTGATGTAGGACTCGACGATCCGGCTGTCGCCACCGAAGTCGTAGTTCCACACCCGATCCAGGATCTGCGTCTTGCTGACGACCTTGCCCGCATTCAGCATCAGGTAACGCAGCAGGTTGAACTCGGTGGGCGAGAGTGGCACCAGCTGGCCGGCGCGGCGTACCTCGTGGGCTTCGTCGTCCAGCTCCAGGTCCGCGTAGGTCATCGTGCTGGTGGCGGCGTCCTCACCGTTGCGGGCCTGCTGGGTGCGCCGCAGGATGGCGCGCAGCCGCAGGATGAGCTCCTCCAGGCTGAACGGTTTGGTCACGTAATCGTCGCCGCCCGCGGTCAGCCCCGCGATCCGATCATCAACCCCGTCCCGGGCGGTCAGGAACAGTACGGGAAGTTGATCGTGCGCGGCCCGCAACTGGCGGGCGAGGGCGAAACCGTCGCAGTCCGGGAGCATGACGTCGAGTACCACGATGTCCGGGAGGGTGTTGGCAACGGTGCTCAGAGCGCGGGCGCCGGTGTCGGCCGCGTGCACCTCGAAACCACTGAGCCGCAGCGACGCGCACAGCAACGCCAGGATGTTCGGCTCGTCGTCGACCACGAGCACGCGGGCGCAATGCTGGTCATCCACGTGGCCCAGCATCCCCCATTAGCCTGAGAGCAGCCTAGGCCGGGCCTCTCGGCCGCTCGCTCTGCGACATTCAAAGTGAGCTGGCCTCAGGCGAGGGGCCGGTCGTGGCCACTATGCGGGCGTGTGCTGTGGGCTCCGGTGGGGGAACACCCAGGTGCGAAGGAGCACGAATCGTGCCGCGGTGCCCACGATCGAGGCTCCCAGCAGCACTGCGACCTCCAGCCACCGGGACGGTCGGACGACGAGCTGTTGCAAGGCGAGCAATGCTCCTGAGGTCAGCGCGTAGTAGAGCGCGAACACCACCAGCGCCTGAGCGTGAACCCGCCGCCGCGACCCGCCGGATCCGGCGAAGGTCAGCCTCCGGTTGGCCTCGGTGTTGAGCAGCGTCACCATCACCAGCGCGCCCAGATTCGCCAGTAGCGGTGGCCACCACGGTCGCAGCAGTGCGTACAGGATCACCGTAGCCACGGTCGAGGCCACGCCGATCACGCTGAACACCGCCAGTTGCCGCCCCAACTGCCACCTCGGCCCATCCGGGCGGGTAGCGAGCACCGCATCCGGATGCGCGGCCCGCGGCGCCGGCCGCTGCGGCAGATCCGCCACCCGCGCCGCGCCGGTGGCCTTCGCCCGGGCCACCCGCGCCAATCCTCGAACATCCCCCACGGCGGTGGACCATATCTGTACCCGGCTGTCCACGTCCTCCACCCAGTCCACCGGGACCTCGTGCACTCGTAACCCATTATGCTCAGCGAGCAGTAAGAGCTCGGTGTCGAAAAACCACCCGTCGTCGTGAACGTGCTCCAGCAGCGGGCGGACCACATCGGTCCGGGCTGCCTTGAACCCGCATTGTGCGTCGGAGAACCGGGCGCCGTGAGTGATCCGGATCATTGTGTTGTAACACCGGGAAATCAGCTCTCGGTGGGGGCTGCGAACCGTGCGGGATCCGGGTGCCAGCCGGGAACCGATCGCGATATCCGAATGACCGTTGACCAGCGGGACCACCAGAGGTAACAGCGCGTCCAACGAAGTCGGCACTCACTACCCGCTTCGAGGACCTGGCCTCGGCGCTGGTCGCCCGTATGGCTGGGATTTACTGCGAGGAGGCAGCCGTTGGGCTGCTGATCGGCCATCGGTG
>DASYAZ010000155.1:0-25153 GCA_036501085.1 Pseudonocardiaceae bacterium
CACGTACCCCTGTCCAACGCTTCGCTGCGCCCTCACGAGTCGCCAACGCATGGCTCGGGGCCACCGTGGGTCGCTACTCCTTGCGGTGTAGAGCTTTCTCATCTCCTTCTCCATGCCGGTTTATCCCGGCGCTTTCTAGCCGTTCAGTCCCTGGTCGTACAGATCCGCCAAGAGGGGGGCTCAGCCAGCGGACGTGGCGCGTCGCGCCCCTGCACGTCCAGCCCGCCCACCGAGCTGGCGCTGCGCGCGCACGCCCACCGCGTCCACGCCGAAGGCCGGATCTCCGCCGTCGGTAGCGCGAACGGCCCATTCGTCGAACTGACCGGCCTCGGCCGTGTCCTTCGGGCCGACCGCTGTCGGCATTTACCGCACCTCGCAGGCTCTGGAGGCCACTAAGGCGGTGCATCCGGAACTGTTGCCTGAGCGTCAGGCTGCCTTCTTCTGGATTGAGGTCGGCCGTGCTCTGGTCGCCCGGAGGAAGACCCGAGACAAAGGCGTACACGTGTTGCTGCACGCCGAGCAGGTGGCTCCGGATCGGGTCCGAACCGACGTGTTCGTCCGCGAGACGGTCGCGGGCTTGCTGGGCAGGCCCGGCGCGACATCGGGGGTCGTGGGCTACGCCGCCTGGCCTGGCGGATGGGGATCGCCCCCGGCGGGTGAACCCGGCCCTGGCATGCACCGCCGCTCCAGCCGGGGCAGTATCGGAAATGAGGAGGACGGTGAGGACGGTATGGAAGAGAGGACGCTCGGCGACCGGGTGCGGGAGGTGCGGGGCTGGCGTCAGCTCAGTGTGCGCCAGGCTGCAGGTCTGGCCGGGTTGTCCTCCTCGGTGTGGGGTCAGGTGGAGCGCGGTGAGCGGCCGGTCGGGAACCGCAGGATCTTGGAGGCGATGGCGCGCACGCTGCGGGTGCACCCGACGGATCTGACCGGGCAGCCCTGGGCCCCGCCGGATGTAGTCAGTTCTGAGGCGCACGCCGGGCTGATCGGGATGGAAACCGGGCTGGAGCGTTACGACCTCGGCGTGGACCCCGAGATCCCGGTGCGGGACTGGCCAAGCATCAGCAATGACCTGGACAACCTAGCCAAGCTGATGCACTGGAGCGCGGACTACGCCGCCCAGGGTGAGCTGACCCCGGCGCTGTTGGGGGAGCTGCATGGCGCGTACGTGCGCCTGCCCCAGTACCGCCGTGAGGTGCTGTTGGGGTTGATCACGGCATTGAGTTCCGTGGTGTGGACGACGAAGCGTCTGGGTGTGCGGGGGGTGCCGTCGCTGGCGGCCCGCAATGTGCGGCGGTGTGCTGAGGAGCTGGAGGATCCGGTGTGGCTGGGGTATGCGGCCTACCTGCGCGGGGACGCCACCGGGGGGCTGGACCGGGCTGCCCAGTATCACCGCTCGGTGTCTGCGGCGCAGGCCCTGACCGGCAGCCTGGATTCCAGCGATGTGGTGCAGACGTGCGGGATGCTGCACCTGTCCGCCGCCCTAGCCGCCGCCGTGCAAGCCGACCCGGATACCGCCGCTACCCACCTGGAGGAGGCCTCGGCGTTAGCGGCCCGGATGGACACCGAGGTGGGCAGCTGGGCGCATCTGTGGTTCGGCGTCGTCAACGTCGGTATCTGGCGCACCAGCCTCGCCGTCGAGCTGGGCGAGCATGCCCAGGCCCTCGAGACGGCCAAGGTGGTGCATCCGGAGCTGGTGCCGGGCACCAGCCGCCAAGCCGAGTTCTGGGCTGAGGTCGGCCGAGCCCTGGTCGCCAGCAAAAGGACCCGGGAGAAGGGCCTGCGGGTGTTGCTGCACGCCGAGCAGCTCGCCCCGCAGCGGATCCGGCACGACGTGTTCGTCCGCGAAGCGATCGCCGACCTGCTGCGCCAGGCCCGCCGCGAGGCCGGTGGCCGTGAGCTGCGCGGTTTGGCCGGGCGCCTGGGAGTCAACCCGACCGGGTGAGACTTGACGGTGTGCACCAGTAGTGCACAAAAACCCCTCATCACCCCTCACGATCCCTTGCATGTCAGCACGACCACGCCGGCATCCACTCCCAGCGCCCTCATGCCAGCAGCAGCGGCGCGACAGCTCTAGCGCGACTCCGATCACCGACGGGGCGACCACCGCCGGGCGTACCCGGTACAGGGAATCGGCATGCTCTGGGCCGCTGGCTTGCGGACACCGGATCGACTGCGGGTACCTGACCCATCGGTTGGGCCACCAGGCTCCGGCTGGCTGCCGATCGGGCAGCTGCCCAGCACCGCTTGTAGCTCCCGGCGGCCGGCCGGACCCCCGTCGTCGTCCTCACCTCGGCGGGTCGAGCATCACTCTCGGGGACACCTCCGTGCTCGCGGCACGCGTGGCTCCGAAGCCGGAACGCGGGCACTGCCCGATCCGTAGGGCAGGGGTGCGGTGAGCAACGTCATTAACGACGTTTCGACGCAGCGACCCCGTGATCCCCGCAAGGTGATCCACGCCTCGTGTTCGGTACACCAAGGAGCGGTGGGTTTTACCAACCTGGTGCTGTCCCAGCGCGAGGGTGGGATCGAGCTCAACCCGCACAGTGATGGCAGCTGCACGCTCACACTGGCCAGGGACGAGGCCTGCGCACTGCGCGACGCCCTGACTGAGTGGCTGGCATGACCCGCCACCCGCGCTCCGAGGTGCGCCAGGAGAGCCCGGTGAGCCCACGCCCAACTTCAGTGCAGAGACCGGCCAGCGCCTCGTTGTCCCCGGTGCTCTGTGAGGTTTCCCCGCCGCGGTTCCCCCCTGAGTTCCCGGCTGGCCGCCGGTGGAGCGTGGCCGCACCGCGTCGCGTTCCCGGCGGCCAGCCGGACCCCACCCCCACGACCCCGCAGCAGCGGGTGGCCCAGGTGCTGGCCCTGGTGGGGGGACCGCCGGGATACGGGAGAAACCTGCCAAGTGGTCGGGTAATGCCTGGTCAGGCGTCGTTGTCGGCGAGGGCGCGGTAGAGCGAGGCGACTGAGGGGTGGTGGCCGGCGTTCTTGCCGGTTTTGATGGTCAGCTTCTTGACGATGTCGGGCATCGGGGTGCCCTTGTCGCGCAGTGCGCGGGCGAAGAGCACGTCGTCCTCGTCGATGACCTTGGGTCGGCCGCCGTGGTTGCCGCGTGCGGCGGCGGCCTGCTGGCCTTCGAGGGTTTTCTCGCGGATGTAGTCGCGGTCGAGCTGGGCGGCGACGGCGAGCACGGCGAAGAGCATGGAGCCCATGCCGTGCGGGTCGTAGATCCCGGTCAGCGGCCCGGTGAGCAGCTCCAGCTGCACCCCGCCGCCTTGCAGTTGCGCGGAGAGGGTCATCAGCTCGGTGGCGTTGCGGGCGAGCCGTTTCATCTCGTGCACGGTGAGGATTACCGGTTGGTTCGGTGCGGCGGTCTTGATCTCGTGGGCGAGCGTGAGCGCCTTCTCCAGCTCGGGGCGGATCTTGATGCGGGTGCTGATCTTCTCGGAGAACACCCGCGTGCACTTCGCCGCCGCCAGCGCGTCGAGCTGGCTCTGCAGTTCCTGGGTGGCGGTGGAGCAGCGGGCGTAGCCGATCCGGATCGGCGCCCCGTTCGTCTCCGGCGCCGCCGGGGCGACCTCGGGGCCTTGCGTCCACTCCTTGCCCGGTCCACGGTCGGCCGGGACGGGCACGGTGAGTTCGTCGCGCAACGCGGGCACGAGGATGAAGCGGGCGGTCCCGAACCTCTCCGCATCCGCGGCTCGCGGCACGCTCAACCCCATTTCGCCTCCATTGTGACCACTGTCCGTGTGCAGGTGGGGTGCTGTCGGACCCAAGAAAAGCGGCCACGTCGGCCACGTCGCGGGCCTCGATGAGGCTTCCGAGCACGGACGGTGCACCGGCCGGCTCGGGAAGTGCCTTCCTTGCTCAGCCTGCGAGCCGGGCAATCAGCGTGAGCACGGCTGCGGAGCCGTCCTCGGCGCGGATGCGGCGAGCGAGTTCGGCGGCTCGGTGGCGATAGGCCGGTTCGTCGAGGCAGGAGCGCAGCGCGTCGGCCAGGGCGTCGGCGGTCAGCTCGTGGCGTGGGAGTGGGGGTGGCGCGACGCCGAGCCGGTGCAGTCTGGCCGCCCAGAAGGGCTGGTCGACCAGGACGGGCACGGGGACCGCTGGTAGGCCCGCGCGCAGCCCGGCCCCGGTGGTCCCTGCTCCGGCGTGGTGGACCACGGCCGCCATCCGGGGGAACAGCCAGTCGTGCGGCAGATCACCGACACTCAGAATGTCATCGCCGCAGGGGGCCAGCCCGGCCCACCCGGACTCGACCACGGCCCGCACGCCCGCACGGTGGAGCGCTGCGGCGACGATGTCGCTGAGCCACTCGCCCTGGGTTGGGGTCATGCTGCCGAAGCCGACGAACACCGGAGGGGGTCCGGCCTGCAGGAAGTCGACCAGCTGGCCCGGGGGCTGCCATCGCGGCGGCCGGGCGGGCCACCAGTACCCGCTCACGCGTACCTCCGCGGGCCAGTCGGCAGGGCGCGGCAGCACCGCCGGACTGAAGCCGTGGCAGATCGGCCAGCCACCCGGCGGGCCTGCGTCTGCCGGCACCGGGGTGGTGGCGGCGGGCAGGCCGAGCTGGGTCCGCAGCCGCGGCAGGATCTCGGCGTAAAGGGAACCGGCCTGGCCGAGCAGCTTCTGGCCCGCCGCGAGGTCGCCGGGCTGGACCGAGATCACCGGCCCCGGGCCAGCCCGGCGGCGGGAACTGCTGGGTGGGGACCGCCGGCGCGAGATAGGCGCCGAGGCTCGGGATGCCGAAGCCCTCGGCGACCAGCCGGCTCACCGGGGCCGGGCCGAAGGCCGTGAGCAGCATGTCGGTGCCGGCGGCCGCGGCCTCGATCACACCGTCGCCCAACCGGTCGAGGAAGGAGGCAAACACCGATCGTCCGGCCTCCGCAGAGGGTGCCGCCGTCCGTGCGCGGGCCAGCTCGACCGGATCGCCAGGCAGCGGCCGGTACTCCAGGCCGCACTCGCGGACGAGGTCGGCGAACAGGCCATGTGCGGCCAGCGCGACCTGGTGCCCTGCCCGCTGCAGCCGCTGGCCCAGGCCCGTGAACGGCGCGACATCGCCCCGCGAACCCGCCGTCACAATCAAAATCCGCATCAGGCCACTCCCGTCGATAACTGCGAACCCCCGGTGTCTGCTCACCAACCGGACATCGCAAGCCGATCGTCGTTGCCAGATCGCTTGCCATTGTGACCACTGTCCGTGTGCAGGTGGGGTTCGTGGGGTGCTGTGACGGTGTGGTGGGAGGTCCTCGGTGAAGGACGTGCCGACCACCTCGCGCAGTTCATCGGCGGTGAAGAAGTGGATGTTCAGGCCGGTCTTGGGGCCGGCGAGGTAACGCAGGGTGAAGCTGCCGTCGTCATTGTCCTCGAAACGCTGGTGGCTGCGGTCGATATCGGAGTCGGTTGAGTTGACCCGGACGCAGAGCAAGCCTCCGGGTGCGACGCGAGCAGCGGCGTCGGCCAGGTGCTGGTGGGCTTGGTGACGAGTACCGTGCTGGAAGACCTGAATCCCGATGACCAGCTCGTAACGCGCATGCGCAGGCAAGGCGCTTACGTCACCGATGATGAGCCGATTCGCGCGGTCGGGTCGTTGCCGGTAGAGCTGGGTGATCGCCTCGGTGGAGACGTCGAGCCCGAGCAGGTCGAGTCCGCCGGCGAGCAGTGGGATGAGATTGCGCCCGTTGCCACAGCCGATGCAGAGCCCCTGGGTCAGTCCGTGGCGGCGGCTAGCGGCCAGGATGTCCTCGATGAACCCGACAGGCGGCTCGTTTCGGTAGCGCCCGGCGGCGTACTCGACATTCCAGGATGCCGCAGCCTTCTCGTCCACGCCGAACGAGCCTAAAACAGCCGTAAGCCAATTATGCCCATCATTCAAGGGTACGCAAATCCGTACTGGCAGTCTGGATTACATGTCCGGGAAGAACGCCCTGACCCCAGGCCTTCCGTTCGAACAATTGGGGTTGGGAAAGTGGGTCAGGGTGTGCGCCCGGGCCACACCGGTGAACGACTCGAATCCTGTACCGTTGCACCGCATCTGTCCGTGTAGCCTAACGTCCGAATTCGTGACGTTGTCGCAGCTGAGACCATCGCATGTGATGCCCGGTGCTGGAGTTGTCCTGGGCGACGCCATGGCACGGCCAGGGACGAAAGCGCTGGAGGTTGCTATCAGTGCGGCCACCAGAATACCGAGGCCAATGGCTCGTTGATGATTCATGACAGCGACCGTATCCCGCCAGGTCGGGACCGGTCCCAATACTGGTCTTCGTCATCTCTCGGATGTCCCGAGTTTCATTGGAGGGTTCCGGCACGGCGGAGGGACGGCGCTGGTGTGGAACTCGGCGCACGCAGAGCGAACGCCGAGACGGGGGGACGGGGACGCCCGCGCACGGCGCTGCGGCGTGGCCCGCGCGGGACGACACGCACCACAAGGTGTTGCATCACGATATATCGTGTGCCATCATGACAGTGTCTTCAGTAAAAGGAGGTTGTCATGATGCACAACGAACGAAGACGCGGCGGCCCTCGCCGCTTTATCGGCCGAGACCACTCCCTCCGAAGTGAGCGGCGTGGTCGCGGCCGAGTCCAGCGCGGAGATGTCCGCGCTGCCACCCTGATCCTGCTGGCTGAGCAGCCGATGCACGGCTACCAGCTGATGCAGGCCATGACCGAACGCACCGGAGGGGCGTGGCAGCCCAGCCCCGGCGCGATCTACCCGACCATCGCCCAACTCGAGGACGAGGGACTGGTCGTCACCGAGGCGGAGGGCGGGCGCAAGCTCGTATCCCTCACCGACGCCGGTCGGGCTTACCTCGACGACCCGAACACTGGTGTGGTCGACCCGTTCGCGGCGATCACCGAGTGCGACGCCAGGGAGCCCAGCCTGCGGACCGCGATCGCCGAGGTGCACAGCGCCGCCAAAGCGGTGGCCATCAACGGCACGCACGCCCAGGTCACTGCGGCGCAGAATGTGCTGAGCGACGCGCGGCGGGCGCTCTATCTGATCCTCGCCGAGGGCTCCGGAGGCTCCGGCTCCCCGACCGAAAGTGCCGGGGAGTCGGAGTGACCGGGCCGGGCCGAGGCCCCGGATCATCAGGTGGTGGGCGACGGCGCCCACCACCGCTGCGGGCCGAAGTGCTCAGGTCGGCACGGGTCACCCCGAACCTGGTGCGGGTCACAGTCGGCGGTGCCGCGCTGGACAGCTTCAACTTCCCGGGGCCCGCCAGCCACTTCAAGCTGATGCTGCCCCCACCTGGCCAGCACGAGGTGGACCTACCCGAACCCGGTGAGGACGGTCTGGTCGCTTTCGACCGCGCCTCCCCGCTGGTGATGCGGACCTACACCGCGCGCCGGTTCGACCGGCAGGCCCGCGAGCTCGATATCGAGGTGGTCCTGCATGGCGACGGACCGGCTGCGCACTGGGCGGCCGACGCCACCCCAGGCAGCCGGATCGCCGTCAGCTCGCCGCGCAGCTCTGGGTTTGCCCGTCCCGCTGACGCACGCTGGTTGCTGCTGGGCGGAGATACCTCCGCGATGCCCGCGCTGGCCACCATTCTGGAAATCGGACCGGGTGCCGCGACCACCTGCCTGATCGAGCTGAGCGATCCGTCGGAGCAGATCAACTTACCTGCCCCGCAAGGATGCAAGGTGGAGTGGCTCGTGCGCGATCCTTCGGCCGAGCCCGGCTCGGCCCTGCTCGACCGGCTCCGGAGCGCGGCCCTGCCCCCGACCCCGGGGTTCGTGTGGATCGCCGCCGAGGCGTCCTGCATCCGGGCAGCCCGGCGGCACCTGCTGACCGAGCGGGGACTCGACCGCCACCACGTCGTGACCCGCGGTTACTGGCGCGCCGGTGCGGTGAACCACCCGGACCACGATTTCGGCGACGACCAGCTCGGGTGAATGCCCCCGGCAGCTGCGGGTTGGTAGCGATTGCGGGCGCACCGAACCCGACTTGGTGGGTCTTCAAGACCCACCAACCCGGGTATGTGACAGCCTGGGACAGTGGCCAACTCTCCTGCTGAGGCGTACGCAGCGGCGCGACGGCGTGCCGCTTTGCCTCGTCTCGGCGAGTTCGCCAGCGGCCTGAGCTTCGAGCTCGACCCGTTCCAGCTGGCGGCGTGTGAGGCGCTCGGGGAGGGGCGCGGCGTGCTGGTGTGCGCACCCACGGGTGCGGGCAAGACGGTGGTCGGCGAGTTCGCCGTGCACCTGGCGCTGGCGCAGGGTCGCAAGTGCTTCTACACAACGCCGATCAAGGCGCTGTCCAACCAGAAGCACGCCGACCTGGTCGCTCGGCACGGCGCGAGCGCCGTGGGCCTGCTCACCGGGGACACCTCGATCAACGGGAGCGCCCCGGTGGTCGTGATGACCACTGAGGTACTGCGCAACATGCTCTACGCCGCCTCCCCCACCCTCGACGGGCTGGCCTACGTGGTGATGGACGAGGTGCACTACCTCGCAGACCGGTTCCGCGGTGCGGTGTGGGAGGAGGTCATCCTCAACCTCCCGGACAGCGTTCGGGTCGTCGGCCTGTCCGCCACGGTGAGCAACGCCGAAGAGTTCGGCGAGTGGTTGGTCAGCGTGCGCGGCGACACCGCGGTGGTGGTTGATGAGCACCGGCCGGTACCGCTGTGGCAGCACATGATGGTCGGATCCCGGATGTTCGACCTGTTCGCCGAACGCGCTGGTGGGATCACAGTCGAGCCGCACCTGGAGCGCCGGGTTCACGAGTTGGAGCGGTCCGGCGGGTGGGACCGGCGGCGCGGGGGAACGCGGTTCCGCCCGCCGCCCCGGGCCGACGTCGTGACGCGGCTGGACCGGGACGGCCTGCTGCCTGCGATCACCTTCATCTTCAGCCGCGCCGGTTGCGAGGCCGCGGTGAGCCAGTGCGTCCGCACCGGGGTCCGGCTGACCACTCCCGAGGAGTCCGCACAGATCCGCGCGGTGGTGGACACCCGCACCGCTGACCTGCCCGAAAGCGACCTCGGCGTGCTCGGTTTCTGGGAATGGCGCGAGGCGCTGGAGCGGGGCATCGCGGCCCACCACGCCGGGATGCTGCCCGCGTTCAAGGAGACCGTGGAGGAACTGTTCCTCCGTGGGCTGGTCCGCGCGGTGTTCGCCACCGAGACCCTCGCGTTGGGGATCAACATGCCGGCGCGCACGGTAGTGCTGGAGCGGCTGGTCAAGTTCAACGGGGAAGCCCACGCCGACCTCACCCCGGGGGAGTACACCCAGCTCACCGGGCGGGCCGGGCGGCGTGGCATCGATGTCGAAGGTCATGCGGTGGTGCTGTGGCAACCGGGGGTGGATCCGGTGCACGTGGCCGGGCTGGCCTCGACGCGCACGTACCCGCTGCACAGCTCGTTCCGGCCGGGCTACAACATGGCCGCCAACCTGGTGGACCGGGTCGGGGTGGCGGCCGGGCGGGCGCTGCTGGAACGGTCTTTCGCCCAGTTCCAGGCGGACCGCTCGGTGGTCGGGCTGGCCCGGCGGATCGACCGCAACGCTGAGGGCCTGGCGGGCTATACCGAGGCGATGACCTGCCACCTGGGTGATTTCCTCGAGTACGCCCGGTTGCGCCGGCAGATCTCCGAGCGGGAGCGGATGCTCGCCCGGCACAGCGGCGCGGCGCGGCGGGCCGAGGTGGCCGAATCACTTTCCCGGCTGGAGCGCGGTGACGTGATCGCAGTGCCCGCCGGGCGCCGGTCCGGGCTGGCCGTGGTACTCGAGCCGGACTCTGGTCCGAGCGAGGATCCCCGGCCGTTGCTGCTCACCGAGGACCGCCGGGCCGGGCGGCTCTCGGTAGCGGATTTCCCGGCTCGGGTGCAGGTGCTGGGCCGGATGCGGCTGCCCAAGCGGGTCGAGCATCGGGTGCCCCGGGTCCGGCGTGACCTCGCCTCCGCCCTGGGGCAGACCGGTATCGCGCTGCCTCCCCGGACCCGGCGACGCAGCGAGGCGGCGGACGACGCCGAGCTGGCCACCCTGCGCCATGCACTGCGCGCACACCCCTGCCACGGTTGCGACGACCGGGAGGCGCACGCGCGGTGGGCGCAGCGCTACGACCAGCTCGAGCGGCAGACCGACACGCTGCGCCAGCAGGTGGCCGCCACGACGCACTCGCTGGCCCGCACCTTCGACCGGATCCGGGCGCTGCTGGCCGAGCGGGGGTACCTGGACGGGGAGCAGCTCACCGAACATGGGAGGGCGCTGGCCCGGTTGTGGTCGGAGACCGATCTGCTGACTGCGGAGTGCCTGCGGCACGGAATCTGGGACGGCCTGGAGTCCGCGGAGCTGGCCGCGGTGATCTCAGCGCTGGTCTTCGAGGCCCGTGGCGATGCGACAGCCCCCCGGGTTCCCGCCGGCGCGGTGAGCGATGCGCTGGTGGCCACCGTCCGGTTGTGGGCGGACCTGGAGGCCGATGAGCGGCGGCACCGGTTGGAGCGCACCCGCGAACCCGACCTGGGTTTCGCCTGGCCGGTGTACCGGTGGGCGCGGGGGGAGTCGCTGTCCGCGGTGCTGGCGGCAGCCGAGAAGAACGGAGCTGAGCTGTCCGCGGGCGACTTCGTCCGGTGGTGCCGCCAGGTGATCGACCTGCTCGACCAGGTACGCAGGGTAGCTGTCGAAGGTTCCCCGGTGGCCGCAGCAGCCACCGGTGCCGTCCGCGCCCTCCGCCGCGGCGTCGTCGCTCTCGGCACCTAGCTAGCTGCTCCGGTGTCCCCGATATGGAGACATATCGGGGTTCCGAGAGGGCCCATCACCCCGATATGTCTCCATATCGGGGAGGGCCGAAGCGGTGGTGGGCTGGTCGCTCCAGGTAGGTGTGATCGGGCCGAGCGAACCCGAACTGCTGGTAGAGGCTGTGCGCGTCGGCGGTGTGCAAGGTCCACCGGAAGCCGGCGCCAGATCCACATTCGATCATGACGCGGATCAGCTCCGTTCCCAGGCCCTGGCTGCGGGCGCCGACCACGATGTAGGTGTCGGCGAGGTAGGCGAGAGCGACTCCGTCCGAGACGGCGCGGGCGAAACCCACCAGCTGCCCATTGCCGTCGTAGACCCCCACCATGCGCCAGGCGGAATCCATCTGCCGGTCCAGATCTCGCCGCGTGCGCCAGCGTCCCCAATACGCGTGCTCGGAAAGAAATGACCACACCGCATCCCGGTCGATCCGGGCCGGTTCGTCGTCGAGTTGGTAGTTCCCGAAAACAATGACCATGAGGCCGACGGTGCCAGGAACTGCTCGCCGAGGTCATTCATTTTCGTGAGCGGGGCCTGGCTGCGGCCCCAGCCGTGCCAGTGCCCCGCTCACGGTACTGCGGCACCTCACCCTTAGAAAACGAACCGTATTCTACTGCTGGCGGGCCGGACGTACTCTGTTTGGGTGGACTACTGACAGTGCCTTAACCGGGGTGAGACCAACCCCGCCTACCAGCGAGCGGCGATGAATTCTGTCCATGCCTGCAGTCGAATGGAATATGGCTACCTACATCCTGCTTCCCGGTGCCGGCGGCAGCGGTTGGTACTGGCACCTGCTGGTCGGTGAGCTGCGTCGCCGTGGCCACGACGCCGTGGCCGTGGATCGACCCGCCGACGATGATGCGGCGGGACCGCTTCTTCCCGCTGGAGTTCCAGCGACGGATCGCCCAGGAACGGCTGGGCCTCAGGCCCGAGGAGATGCCTGGGGGTCATCTCCTCGCTCTGAGCCGGCCACGAGAGCTGGCCGACAGGCTCGGGGCGTGTGGTCGTGCCGGGGGGAGTAGGAGCGGGTTGTCAGGATGAGGAGACCGGCGATCGCGATCGCGGTGCGGGGCGCGCGCTCAGCTGACGGCAACGCCGAACCACTTGGGCAGCTGGTTGAGCAGATCCTGCTGGTCCTCACCGACCCACGCCACGTGGCCGTCTGGCCGCAGCAGCGCCGCAGGCACGTCCAGGTCCTCGCTGACGTCGACGACGTGGTCGACCCGATCTGCCCAGCCCGCCGCCGAGAGCCGACCGGTCTGGTCGAGCAGCAGTCCGCGGCCGCCGTGCATCAGCTCGTAGAGGCGACCCCGCTTCAGCCCCACGTCCCGCATCCGCCGGCCGAGCAGTTCATGCCCCTCGCCGAAGTCGTAGCGGACCCCGATCGCGGTGATCTTCTCGATCAGGTGCCGGTTCACGTTCTCGAAGTCCATCAGTTCCGACACCAGCCGGCGCACGGCTTGGGGACCCGGCTCGAGGGACAGCAGCTCCATTTGCGCGCGGGTGTTGTTCAGCACGTCGGCGGCCACCGGGTGCCGTTCGGTGTGGTAGCTGTCCAGCAGCCTTTCCGGTGCCCAGCCGTTGACCTCGGCGGCCAGTTTCCAGCCCAGGTTGAACGCGTCCTGGATGCCGAGGTTGAGCCCCTGCCCGCCGGTCGGCGGGTGGATGTGCGCCGCATCGCCGGCCAGCAGCACCCGGCCGGTCCGGTAGCGCTCGGCCAGCCGGGTGGCGTCGCCGAAGCGGGAGAGCCAGCGCGGTGAGTGCGCGCCGAAGTCGGTGCCGGCGAGCTTCCGCACCTGCTGCTTCAGCTCGTCCAGAGTCGGCGGGACCGTGCGGTCCTCGGCCACCCCGTCGGCGGGCGCGACGAGGCGGTACACCCCCTCCCCGAGGGGCATGGCGCCGAACCGCTTTTGGGTCTTGCGGACTTCGGCCATCACGGCATTCAGCGTCTCCGGCGGCGCGGTCAGCTCCACCTCGCCCAGCAGCGTCTCGACCCTGGAGGGCTCACCGGGGAAGCCGACGCCGAGCAGCTTGCGCACCGTGCTGCGGCCGCCGTCGCAGCCGACGAGGTAGCGCGAGCGCAACTGCGCGCCGTCGGCCAGCTCGACGGTCACCCCATGGTCGTCCTGGCTCAGCCCGACCAGTTCGCAGCGGCGTCGAATCTCGACGCCGAATTCGACGGCGTGCTCGATCAGCAGGCGCTCGATGGTGGTCTGTGGGATACCGAGGATGTAGGGATGTGCGGTGTCCAGCCGGTCCGGCCACGGCTTGTCGATGCCGGCGAAGAAACCACCGACCGTGCGCTGCCGGCCGAGCGCGAGGAACCGCTCCAGGAGACCGCGCTGGTCCATCACCTCGACGCTGCGCGCGTGCAGGCCGAGCGCGCGGACGACCCTGGTCGGCTCCGCCTCCTTCTCCAGCACGAGCACGTGCACGCCGTGCAGCCGCAACTCGCTGGCCAGCATCAAGCCGGTCGGTCCGCCGCCGGCAACGATCACGTCGATCATGAAAACCCCATTCAACAAGGTTGCATGTCGGCCAGCTGCTCCGCGCAGTCCGGCGGCGCGCATACCCGCGAGCACACGCACTTCGCGAATCCTGATTTCCGCAGGTTCTGGCTTCGGCCGGGATTCTGCGGCACAACCCGGGTCTTGCCGCAAGGCCCCCGGTGCGCTATACGTTGAGAGTGGCAAGGAGTGGGTGACCTCCTTGCCTTTGCTTTGTGGCGCCGCTGCCAGCCGGGGTGGAGGCGCGGAAGCTGTAGCGGCCCAGCACGCTGAGGTTCGCGTGCTTTGAGCGGGGAGAGCCGGGCGACGTCCTCGTTCAGCCCGTCGTGCTCGCGTGCTTCGGCGGGCAGCGCCCGCAGCCGCTCGACGGCGGTGTCCAGATAGCGGGTGGTCCACCGGGCGAACGCGGCCCCGCCGAGCGGTACCGCCACCCCCGTCTGGCCGGACGAGCGGGAGTGTTGAGCGCTGCGAGGATCGGGGCATGAACGGGACCGGTGAATACGACTACGTCATCGTCGGCGGTGGTTCGGCGGGGTGCGTCCTGGCGGCGCGGCTCTCGGAGGATCCCTCGGTCGCGGTGTGCCTGCTGGAGGCCGGGCCATCCGATGTCTACGACCCGGCGGTCCTGCGTCTGGAGCAGTGGCCGCATCTGCTGGGGTCGGGTTACGACTGGGACTACCCGGTCGAGCCGCAAGCCCACGGCAACAGCTTCCTGCGGCATGCCCGAGCCAGGGTGCTCGGCGGCTGCTCGTCGCACAACTCGTGCATCGCCTTCTGGCCGCCCCGCGAGGATCTCGACGAGTGGGCGGCCAGGGGGTGTACCGGCTGGAATGCTCAAGAGTGCTGGCCGCTGCTCGCCCGGTTGGAGGCCAACGACGGTCCAGGTGCGCACCACGGGCGCTCAGGCCCGGTGACGCTGCAGCAGATCCCCCCGCAGGACCCGTGCGGTGTCGCGGTGCTGGCCGCGGCGCAGGAGGCCGGGCTGCCCACGGTGCGTTTCAACGAAGACGCCACGGTGACCGAGGGCGCGGGCTTCTTCCAGATCAACGCGGGGGAGGGCAACACCCGCATGTCCGCCTCCCGCGCGTACCTGCACCCGATCATGGATCAGCGGGCCAACCTCACCGTCCGCACTGGCGCCTGGGCCCGCCGAGTGATCTTCGATGCCGGCAGGAGGGCCATCGGCGTGGATTATCTCGATTCCGCGACCTTCAGGTACCACACGGTGCGCGCTCGCCGAGAGGTGATCCTCTCCGCCGGGGCGGTCGGCACTCCCCAGCTGCTCATGCTCTCCGGCGTCGGTCCTGCGCAGCACCTGCGCGAGGTCGGCGTCGAGGTGCTGGTGGACAGTCCCGCCGTCGGGTCCAACCTGGACGACCACGTCGAGAGCCTGCTGATGTGGGAGGCGGCCCAGCCGATGGTCACCCACTCCACCCAGTGGTGGGAGGTCGGGCTGTTCGCCCGGACCGATCCGGACGGGGACCGGCCCGATCTGATGATGCATTACGGCTCGGTGCCCTTTGACATGAACACCGTGCGCTGGGGTTACCCGACCACGTCCAACGGTTTCTGCCTGACGCCCAACGTCACCCGGGGGCGGTCCCGCGGGACCGTCCGGCTTCGCACCCGTGATTTCCGGGACCGGGCCAGGGTCGACCCCCGGTATTTCACCGATCCCGGTGGCCACGACCTCGCGGTGATGCTCGCCGGGATCAAGCTCGCCCGCAAGATCGCCGCCCAGCCTGCGCTGCGGGGCTGGATCGAGCGCGAGCTGGCACCCGGCCCGGACGCGGTCACCGACGAGGAGCTCACCGACTACATCCGCAAGACGCACAACACCGTCTACCACCTGGCCGGCACCGCGCGGATGGGTGCGGTGGACGACCCGGAGGCGGTGCTCGACCCCCGGCTGCGGGTCAAGGGGGTGTCCGGGCTGCGGGTGGCCGACGGCTCGGTCATGCCGTTCCTGCCGGCGGTCAATCCGAACATCACCACCATGATGATCGGAGAGAAGGCCAGCGACATTCTCACCGAGGACGCGGCTCAGCGTTGAGCTGCCAGCGCTGCGACGAGCCGGTCCACCGAGGCCCCCAGGCCCCAGGTGCGCTGCAACTCCCTCAGCGCAGCCGGATCGGCGGGAGCAGCGGGCAGTGCGTCGCCGCGATCGCAGGTCACCGGGGCACCGGTGGCAACCCGCACGACGGCCGGGGCCACTTCCAGGTAGGCCCGGGCAGCCAGCAACTTGGCGCGTACCCCGGAGGCGAGCGCGGATCCCGGGGTGTCGAGCGCGGCCAGCAGACCCTCGACCGAACCGAACCGGCTGATCAGGGTGGCTGCGGTCTTCTCCCCGATGCCCGGCACTCCGGGCAAGCCGTCGGAGGGATCGCCCCGCAGCACGGCCAGATCCGCGTAGCCGGCACCGGCACCGGTCTCGGGCAGCCCATAGCGGTTCGCGAGCTCGGCGGGACCGATCAGCTCGGCCTTGGCCAACCCGCGCCCCGCGTAGAGCACCCACACCGGCGTGGGCTCGGTGCGCACCACCTGGAACAGGTCACGATCCCCGCTGACCACTTCGACCGGGTCCCGGTACTCGGCCGCGGCCAGCGCGCCGATCACGTCATCAGCCTCGTAACCTTCCGCGCCCGCCGTGGCCAGACCCGCGGCGGCCAGCAACTCGAGGATCAGTGGGACCTGCGGGCTCAGGGTGTCCGGCACCTGCTCGATGTCCGGAGCGCCGGACCCGGTCTGCTCGGCGACCCGGTGCGCCTTGTAGGAGGGGATCGCCGCGACCCGGAACGCCGGCCGCCAGTCCAGGTCCAGGCAGGCCACCAACCGGGACGGGCGACGCCACTCGATCAGCCGGGTCAGCATGTCGGTGAAACCCCGCACCGCGTTCACCGGACTGCCATCGGGCGCGGTGATCGAGTCCGGGACGCCGTAGTAGGCGCGGAAGTACAGGCTCGCGGCGTCGAGCAGCAGCAGGGGCGCGTCCATGGACGCGAAGCCTGCCAGCTGCCTCCCGCCGGTTCTAAGCTTCCCCTGTGCCTACTCCACTCGACACGTTCACCGCCCGCCTGGCCCGCGCCCAGCAGGCCACCCGAGCCGCCGGCCTGGATGCGCTGCTGATCACCCCGAGCCCCGATCTGCGTTACCTGCTGGGGCTGACCGGGGAGTCGCATGAGCGGCTGACCTGCCTGGCGTTGCCGGCTGAGGGGGACCCGGTGGTCGTCGTCCCCGCGCTGGAACGGCCGGGGCTGGATGGCACCCCGGTGACCGGGCTCGGCCTGGAAACCGCGGAGTGGCTCGACGATGACGACCCCTATGACCTCCTCGCCAGCCTGCTGCGGCGATCCAACCAGGCACCGGCCCGGGTCGCGGTAGGGGATGCGATGCCCGCCGCGCACGTGCTGCGGCTGCGGGCCGCGATGCCTACCTGCGAGCAGGCGCTGGCCTCGACGGTGCTGCGGCGGCTGCGGATGTGCAAGGACAGCGCGGAGATCACCGCGTTGTCCGTGGCGGGGCAGGCCATCGACCGGGTGCACGCGCGGATGGGGGAGTGGTTGCGGGTCGGGCGCACCGAGGCCCAGGTCGGAGCCGATGTGGCCGCCGCCATCGTCGCCGAAGGGCACACGTCGGCCGCCTTTGTCATCGTGGGTTCCGGCCCGCACGCGGCCAGCCCGCACCACGATGTGTCGGACCGGGTGGTCGAGCCTGGCGACGTGGTGGTAGTCGATATCGGCGGGCCGACCTCGGAGGGCTACTACTCCGACTGCACCCGTACCTACAGCCTGGGTGACCCGGCCGACGCCGATGTCACCGCGAGCTACTCGGTGCTGCAGGGCGCCCAGGATGCTGCCGTGGCGGCGGTGGCGCCCGGGATGACCGCGGAGCAGGTCGACGCCGCTGCTCGGGGCCCGATCACCGACGCCGGCTTCGGCGAGCAGTTCATCCATCGCACGGGCCATGGGATCGGTTTGGAAGTGCACGAGCAGCCCTACATCGTGGCCGGCAACGACCTGGTGCTCGAGCCAGGGATGGCGTTCAGCATCGAGCCGGGCATCTACCACCCGGGCCGCTGGGGCGCCCGCATCGAGGACATCGTGGTGGTCGAGGAGGCCGGCGGGAGGCGCCTCAATCACCGCCCCCGGGAACTGGCGATCCTGCCGGCATGTGCTCGCAGCTTCCTGCCCCTAAGACCGCATTCAGCGGGCTCAACGGGTCACCAGGGGGCCGGATAACCCCGCTGAGCCCGCTGAATGCGAGGTGTCACACCCGGCGGGGAACCGGGTGGCGACACCGGAGCGTTCTCAGGGTGAGTCCCCGGGGGATATCCGGGGTTCGTACTGACGCGGCTGCTGCCCTGCGCGGGGAAGAGTGGGAGCTGGTCCCCAAGGAGGATTTGATGAGCACGTCACTGACTCGCCCGCAAGAAGGCAAGGTCATCGCCGGGGTGTGCGCTGGACTCGCCGATCGGTTCGGCTGGAGCCCCAACGTGGTGCGGGTGTTGTTCGTCCTGTCCTGCCTGCTGCCCGGACCGCAGGTTTTGTTGTATCTGGCGCTGTGGGTGCTGATGCCCAAACGAGCGTACTGAGTTAGCGGCCGAGCAGCCTAGGGCAGGCGCCCGCGTAACCAGCCGTACCAGCTGTCGATTCCCTCACCCGTGGTGGCGGAAAGCTGCAGCACCTCGACACCTGGATTCGCCCGCCGGGCACCGTCCAGGAAGGCGTCCACGTCGAAGTCGACGTAGGGCAGCAAATCGATCTTGTTGAGCAGCACCAAGTCGGCGGCGCGGAACATCTGCGGGTACTTCCGTGGCTTTTCCGCACCCTCGGTGACCGAGGTGATGACCACCCGGGCCTGCTCCCCGAGATCGAACAGCGCGGGGCACACCAGGTTGCCGACATTCTCGATCAGCACCACCGACCGGTCCGGGGGCGACAGCGTCTCCAACCCACCAGCGAGCATCTGCGCGTCGAGGTGGCAACCGGATCCGGTATTGATCTGTACCGCAGGGGCGCCGGTGGCCTGGATCCGCTCCGCGTCCAGCACCGTCTCCTGATCACCCTCGACGACCGAGACCTGCACCTGCGTTCCCAGTTCCCTGATGGTGCGCTCGAGCAGGGTGGTCTTGCCCGCCCCGGGTGAGCTCATCAGGTTCACCGCGAGGATGCCGCGCTCGGCCAGCCACTTGCGGTTGACGTCAGCGAGGGCATCGTTGCGGGCCAGCACCGCCTGCTCGAGCGTCACCGTTCGGGTCTCGGAGCGCCCATGGTCATGTTCGTGATCATGGCCATGTTCGTGATCGTGCCCGTGGCCATGCTCGTGTTCGAGGTTTTCGAGGACAGTGCCGCCGGAGCAGCCACAGGTCGCGCACATCAGGCCATTACCTCAACTTCCCGAATTTTGAGTTCTTCTCCCGCCAGGAGCTCCCGGTTCGCGCTACCGCACTCGCACAGCACGAGGAGGTCGTTGAGCACGAACTCGGCTCCACAGTCTCGGCAGCGGGCCTTGCCAGTGGGTTGGATGATCTCCAAGGACGCGCCTTCGAGCGGGGTACCCTCGGTCACGAGATCGAAGCAGAACCGGACGGAGTCGGCTACTACACCGGACAGCGTACCGATCTCCAGGCAGACCCGGCGCACTGGCGAATCGCCCATCCGGTCGCAAACCGCCTGAATCACGCTTTGCGTGATGGCCATCTCGTGCACGAGCGCCCCTCCTCGGCTCAGCCACTCAGTGCAGCCCCCTGCACGGATCTTGTCAAGGGCGGGAGAATCGCCCGGTGCAGCACTGTATCCGAGTTGAGGTGCGGGTTGAGGGCGTCGTGCAGGGCGTGGGGTTCCGGCCTTACGTCCACAGTCTGGCGCACCGCCTCGGCCTGTCCGGCCGGGTCGGCAACGACACCGCGGGAGTCTTCCTGGAAGTCGAAGGCGCCGAGCAGGTCGTCAGCGAGTTCCTCGCGGCCCTGCCCGCTCAGGCGCCGCCGCTGGCCGTCATCGAGCAGGTCCGTACCACACCGCAGGCTCCGACGGGGGAGCCCGGTTTCCACATCGTGTCCAGCAACGCCGGCGGCCGGCGCGACACCCTGGTATCAGCGGATAGCACGACCTGCGTGGACTGCCTTCGCGAGCTGGCCGATCCCGCCGACCGCCGCTTCGATTACCCGTTCATCAACTGCACCAACTGCGGCCCCAGGTTCACCATCGTGCGCGACGTGCCCTACGACCGGCCCTTCACCACCATGGCGCCGTTCACCCTGTGCGAGGCCTGCGCCAGCGAGTACCACGATCCCGCCGATCGGCGCTTCCACGCGCAGC
The DNA here is from genome assembly GCA_036501085.1 of Pseudonocardiaceae bacterium. Lineage (GTDB taxonomy): Bacteria > Actinomycetota > Actinomycetes > Mycobacteriales > Pseudonocardiaceae. The sequence goes on from DASYAZ010000155.1 coordinate 19,550, forward strand.
CGGTGTGCTGCCCGGCCTGCGGGCCCCAGCTGCGGCTGCTCGATGCCTCCGGCGCCGACCTGCCCGGTGCGCCGCTTCCCGCGGCCGCGGAGCTGCTCAGAGACGGGGCGGTGCTGGCGGTCAAGGGGCTCGGTGGCTTCCACGTCGCGGCGCTGGCATCCGACGCGGCCGCGACCGCGCTGCTGCGCACCCGCAAACACCGGGAGGACAAGCCGTTCGCCGTGATGGTGGCGGACCTGGACACCGCCCACGAGCTCTGCGTGATCGACCCCGTGGCGGAGCGGGTGTTGACCGGGCGGCGGCGTCCGGTGGTGTTGCTGCCGCGCCGCCCGGACGCTCCGGTCGCTCCGGCCGTCGCTCCCGGCAATCGCAGCCTGGGCCTGATGCTTCCTTACACCCCGTTGCACCACTTGCTGCTGCGGGACACCACCGGACCCATCGTGCTGACCAGCGGGAACATCTCCGACGAGCCGATCGCCTACCAGGACGGTGACGCGCGGGAGCGGCTGAGCGGGATCGCCGATGCCTACCTGACTCACAATCGGGCTATCCACATGCGCACCGACGACTCGGTGGTCCGGGTGTTCCGCGGTGCTGAGCTACCGGTGCGCCGATCCCGCGGCTATGCCCCCGAACCGCTGACCCTGGCCCACCCGGTGCCCCGGCCGATTCTCGGCTGCGGCGCGGAGCTCAAGAACACCTTCTGCCTGGCCCGGGGGCGGCACGCGTTCCTGTCCCACCACATCGGCGATCTGGAGAATTACGAGACGCTGCGCTCGTTCACCGAAGGCATCGTGCATTTCCAGCGGCTTTTCGACATCGTCCCGCAGCTCGTGGCCTACGACCTGCACCCGGAGTACCTGTCGACCAAGTACGCCTGCGATCTTGCCGACGTCGAGCTGCTCGGGGTGCAGCATCACCACGCGCACATCGCGTCGTGCCTGGCGGACAACAACGACGCCGGTCCGGTGCTGGGAGTGGCCTTCGACGGGACGGGTTACGGCAGCGACGGAACCCTGTGGGGTGGGGAGTTCCTGCTCGCCGATCTGGTGAGCTTTCAGCGGTTGGGGCACCTGGTTCCGGTCCCGCTGCCAGGTGGTGCGGCCGCGATCCGGCAGCCCTGGCGGATGGCGGCCGCCTACCTGGGTTCGGATGCCCCGGACGAGCTCGTTCGGCGCAATGTTCAGCATTGGGACTCGGTGCTGGCGATGGTCCAGCGGCGGGTGAATGCCCCGCTGACCTCCAGCGCGGGCCGGCTCTTCGATGCGGTGGCGGCGATCCTGGGGATTCGTGACTCGATCAACTACGAGGGCCAGGCCGCGGTGGAGCTCGAGCAGCGGGCCGACCTCACCGAGCAGGGGAGCTATCCCGCGGGGGTGACCGAGGGGCCCGCGCTGCAGCTGCACGGTGCTGATCTGGTGCGCGCCGTGGTGGCTGACCTGCGAGCGGGAGTGCCCGTGGAGGTGATCGCCACCCGTTTCCACCACGGCGTCGCCGATGCGATCATCCGGGTCTGCCTGCTGTTGCGGGAGTCCACCGGCGTGGGCGTCGCCGCGCTGTCCGGCGGGGTGTTCCAGAACGTGTTGCTGCTCGAACGCACCGTGGCCGGACTGGAACAACGGGGATTCCGGGTGCTCACCCACTCCCGGGTGCCCCCCAACGACGGCGGCATCAGCCTGGGCCAGGTCGCCATCGCCGCGGCGTCCTCACGCGCCGAGGAGACGACGCGACCTGATCTGATCGCTGAATCTGAGGCGTAGCCGTGCAGAACTGCACGGTCCTAGCTCACTTTCGACGATCAAGGTAGCGGTTGTCGGTCCAGGGCACCCGGCAGGCGCCGCCGGAGCCGAAGCCCTGCTCGGTGATGCCGAGCGCTGAGTTCCCCCGGGCCCGCATGTTCTCGAGGCCGATCTGATAGGTCAGCTCCAACACACCCGCGCGCCCGAACCGCCGCTCCAGATCGGCCACCTGCTGGTCGGTGACCTCGGACGGCGTCGCGGTCATCGCGTCGGCATAGGCGATGGCGGCGCGCTCGTCGTCGGTAAACACCGGCGAGGTGGCGTAGTCACCGATCTCCTTCAGCCGGTCGACATCCAGGCCCTTCAGCCTGAGCAGCATGGTGCCGAAATCCACGCACCACGAGCAGCCGAGAGTCCAGGCTGTCCGGTACACAGCGAGGTCGCGAGGTGTTCGCCGGCAGCATCGTCGAGGCCTTCTCCGCTACCAGCTCGTGAATCGCGCTCGCCACGAAGAGCTTCCGGTGATTGGCCGTTACCGCAAAGGGTTCCGGCACCTCACCGAAACGCCGCTTCGCGTACCAGTAGGACAGCTTGATCAGCGGGTGGGCCTCGCCGGGGGGCACGGCAGCGATGCGAGCCATGTGTGACCTCCTCAATCGCCAGCACAGCGGTGGGGATGCCACTGAGCTGGGCTCTGTTCCCTCACAGCTAGGACGGACCGGGACCGGGGAACGTGACTGTGGACTCAGGACTCGCGTTGGCGTCGTAACAGTCGCCCACCCCGGCGCAACCACCGGACATCTCCCGTGCGGTCGCGCAGGAAATCCAGCCGGGTATGGGTGGGTTGATTGCTCGCGTCGAAGCCGAGCACGTAGTCGGGACGGTAGAAGGCAAGGTGGAAATGCTTGGCGTTCCCCTGCTCGGTCAACGTCATGGCCAGTTGACCGCCGTCGCGGGTGAGTTGCACGTCGGTTGTCTCCAGGGCGCCGGTGGTGTCGATGGCCTGCGCGGTGTAGTGGCCCTCGTAGGGCGCCAACTCGCTCGGGCTGAGTGCTCGCGGTACGGCAGGGATGTTCGTGATGGCGGCCAATCGCCGCAGTGCCCAGTCGTCGCCGAACAGGTCGCTGATCAGCTTGGGGCCACCCAGAGAGTTGGTGAGCACGGTCAGGGCGAAGTCGCGTTCGGGCACGATCAGCAAGCCGGAGTGCTGGCCCGGCCAGTCGCCGCCATGCTGCACAATCCGTATGCCTTGGGCGCTGGGCCGCAGCAACCAGCTCACGCCCACCCCATCGAGCTCCACGATGATCGTTCCACCTGGTCCCGGGTTGGACCGCATGGCCACCAGCGACCGCTCCGTGAGCACGCGCCGGCCACCGTGCACCATCTCCTCACCCAGATGAAAGCGGGCGTAACGGAGCTGGTCGCGCGCGCTGGAGATCAGCCCTCCGGCGGGATTGAGGCTTCGAGGTACCGGAAACAGGGCCGGGTCGGCCACCGGCTTGCCCTCGACCACTGCGTGCGAAGCCGCCACGCTCAGCCCAGCGATCTCGGCGACAGAGAACCGGCTGTGCGCCAGCCCAAGCGGATCGATCAACAGCTGCCGTACCGCACGCTCGTAGGGGATACCGGTGACCACCTCGATCAGCCGGCCTGCCACCCCGACGGCAGCGTTGTTGTAGGCGAACACCTCACCCAGCGGCGTGAGCTGTGGGAGCCGGGCCACGCCAGCCACATAGCGGCTCAGCGCCTCATCGCCGGCACCGAAGTCCTGGAAATAGTCGCCCAGCCACCCCGCGGTGTGGTTCAACAACTGATGCACCGTCACCCGCGAGGCCACCGTGGGATCAGCGGTGCGGAACTCGGGCAGGTAAGCCTGAACGGGAGCGTCGAGATCGAGCTTGCCCAGCTCCAGTAGCCGCATCACCGTGCTACCGGTGAACGTCTTCGTGCTGGAACCAATCCGGAACAGGGTGTCCCCATCGACGGCGACCGGGTGATCGACGTCCGTCACGCCGAATCCCCGGATATATTCCGCGCCCCGGTCCAGCACGCCCACCGCTACTCCGGGGATGGCGTATGCGGCCATCGCTGCCTGGATCTTGTCGTCCAAGGCCCGGTGCTTCTCGTCACTGTTCGGGATGCGGGGTACCCAGGACCCGTCACCGGGCGGGCCACTCAGCCCTGCGGGCACTGCGACACCCCCGACCGCTGCGCCGGCTGCCCGCAGAAACGTCCGTCGCGGTACCGGTAGCCGCTGCGCGCCTGACATCGCGTTCCCGTTCGCGCCGTAGGGCTCGGACGTTACCGCAAACAGCGAATGGGCCGGTGGTGCTCGGCCGCCGACACCACCCCGGAACCAACCTGACGACTTCTGAAACGCTGCCTCATCTTGATCAGGTCTGATTCGAACTCGGCGACCATGGCCAGCACGTTGACCCACGCAGCGTTTGACTGATCCGCGCTGCCTGCCGGGTGAGGTGGTGACGTTCGGCGAGGTTGGGGGCGGACCGGGCGGCGTCGGCATACTGCCGTGCCGCGGTCCGAAGGTCACCCGCCTTCTCGTGGAGGTACGCCGAGGCGGCGGTGTGGCGAGGCAGGCCGGGGTCCACGGTGGCCAAGGCCGCGAGGCCGGCCACGGGGCCATCGGCCTCGCCGATCGCGATGGCCCGGTTGAGCTGCACGACCGGGCTCTCGGTGAGCCGGAGCAGCTCGTCGTACCAGCCGACGATCTGCACCCAGTCGGTCTCCTCGGCGCGCGCCGCGTCGGCGTGCAGCGCGGCGATAGCGGCCTGGGCTTGAAACTCGCCGAGTCGGTCGCGACCCAGCGCTGTCTGCAGGACTGCGACGCCCTCGGCGATGAGCGAGGTGTTCCAGCGGGAGCGGTCCTGCTCGGCCAGGGGGACCAGGCTGCCGTCGCGCCGGGTCCGCGCCGGTCGCCGAGCGTGGTGCAGCAGCATCAACGCCAGCAGCCCCGCGGTCTCCTCGTCATCGGTCATCGACGACAACTGCCGGGTGAGCCGGATCGCCTCGGCCGCCAGGTCGACGTCGCCGGTGTAGCCCTCGTTGAAGACCAGGTAGAGCACCCGTAGCACCGTCGCCAGGTCGCCTGGCTCCTCGAACCGCACGTCACCGACCGTGCGTTTGGCCCGGCTGATCCGCTGCGCCATTGTCGCCTCCGGCACGAGATAGGCCTGGGCGATCTGCCGGGTGGTCAAGCCACCGACGGCGCGCAGCGTGAGGGCCACCGCGGACGCCGGGGTCAGCGACGGATGGGCGCACAGGAAGAAGAGCTGCAACGTGTCGTCTGCGGTCTCGGTCGGTCCGGGCGGCGGCTCGGCCTCGACCCGCTTCTCCCGGTCGCGACGCGAGACCTCGGAGCGGCGGGCATCGAGGAACTTGCGCCAGGCAACCGTGACCAGCCAGCCCTTCGGGTCGGCGGGCTGCCGGTCCGGCCAGGTCAGCGCGGCCTGGATGAGTGCTTCCTGCACGGCGTCCTCGGCCGTCGCGAAGTCAACTCCGCGATGCACGAGGACGCCGATCACTGCGGGAGTCAGCTCCCTCAGCAGCAGTTCGTCCATCACCTGATCTGCCCTGGCCGGTCGGCGTCACTCGGTGACCGTCGGCGGTGCGCTCAGGAACGGGCGCACCTCGAGCCACTCGTGGATCGGCTTGCCGCCGGCTCCGGGGGCTGCCGACAACTCGCCGGCAAGCGCGAGCGCGCGCGCGTAGGTGTCGACGTCGATCACCATCCAGCCGGCGATCAGGTCCTTGGTCTCCGCGAAGGGCCCGTCGGTGACCGGCGGTCGGCCCTCCCCGTCGTACCGGACGAACGTGCCCTCGGGCGAGAGCGCCTGGCCGTCGACGT
>DASYAZ010000156.1:0-4473 GCA_036501085.1 Pseudonocardiaceae bacterium
CTGCCCGGTACTCGTGGGCGCGGTCGACGGCGCACCGGTGCCCGATCCCACCGAGGTACTGGAATACCACTGGGCCCCCTGGCGTGACGTCGTCACCCTGGCCGACACAGCCCCCTGGGCCATCAGCCCGTGGGCCGCCCTCCAAATCCCGCAACTCGCTCCCCTCCTCCCCCGACTTGGAGACATATCGGGGTGAAAGAGGCCCCGTTCACCCCGATATGTCTCCATGTCGGGAAGGGTGGATGTCGGGGGAGGGTGAACGCGGGGTGGCGATGAGGGTGTAGAGGGGAACTGCGGCCAGGTAGATGGCGGCGGCGATGAGCAGCATGTCGGGGGCGCGGCCGGTGGCGGGCACTGCGGTTGCCGCCAGAGCGATGGCCAGCACGTAGCCGACGTTGAACACCGTGTCGTAGAGTGCGAACACCCGCCCGCGCGCGTCGTCCGGCACATCGGCCTGCACTGTGGCGTCCAGGCTCAGCTTCACCATCTGGCCTGCCGTGGCCAGCACGAACGCGGCGGCCAGAATCGTCGGCATGATCATGGGTAGGCCCAGCGTGAGCAGTGCGGTCCCGGCGACGACCAGGGCTCCCCGGACGGTGTGCCGGCGGCCGAAACGAGCCACCAGCAGCGGGGTGAGCACCGCCGCGAGCAGCAACCCGGCCGCGCCGGCTGCGAGAAGCTGGCCGACCCCGGTGAGCCCGGACCGGAACAGGCCGTGCGAGGCGAAGGTATTGCGATACAGCAACAGCGCCACCAGGCTGGCGATGCCGAACGCCAGCCGGTGCGCGATCAGTGCCACCAGGCCGGCGGCCACGCTCGGTACCCGAGCCGCAGCGACCAGACCGCCACGCAGCCCCCTGAGCACCGCGCGGGTCGTCTGAACGGACCCATCGATGCTGCTGGGGCCCAACTGACCGCGGTGAAAGCCGATTGCTGTCGCCGAGGCGATCAGCGAGCCCAGCACCGCGGTGCCCGTCACCCAGGCCGACCCGGCGTTGCCCGCCCCGACCAGGCCCCGCAGGCCGATCGCGCACATCCCACCCAGGACGGTGGCCGCCGAACCGAGGGTCGCTGCCAGCGCGTTAGCCCGCACCAGGTGCGGGCCCGGCACGACATGCGGCAGTCCTGCGGACAACCCGGCCAGCACGAAGCGGCTGAGCCCGGTCACCAGCAGGGCACCCAGATACAGAGGTGGTCCAGCCACCCCCAACCCGACCGCCAGTGCCACCAGCAGGATCGGGATGGCGTGCAGCAGGTTGGCCACGATGAGGATCCGGCGGCGGTCCCACCGGTCCAGCAGCGCTCCAGCGAACGGTCCCACCAGCGAGTAGGGCAGCAGCAAGACGGCCAGCCCGGCCGCGACGGCCATCGGGTCGGCCTGGCGCTCGGGATTGAACAGCACGGCGCCACCCAGCCCGGCCTGGAATACCCCATCGCCCCACTGGGCAGCGAAACGCGAGGCCATCAGCCGTGCGAACCCGAGGGTACCCAGCAGTCGCCGCATGCCGAGCCGATCGGTCACACTGGTTGCAGCAACGGTCTGGGACGGCGTCACGATCAAGCAGGCTATCGCGTGTCGCGGATCCCGGTGGCCTTTGTGAGATGCACGACGATGGCGGGTGATGAACGTGAACGTGGTGGAACCTGGGTCGGCGCTGGTCGCGGCCCCCGGGCTGCGGGACAGCAACTTTTGCCGCACCGTCGTGCTGATCATCGAGCACCAGAAGTCCGGCACCCTCGGCGTCGTCCTCAACCGGCCCAGCGATGTGGAAGTGGCCGATGTGCTGCCGCTGTGGAGCCCGCACGCGACGTTGCCCCGAGCGCTCTACGTGGGCGGTCCGGTACAGAAACGCGCTGCGCTGTGCGTGGCCGCGCTGCCCGCTGGGGCGGATGCCGAGGCTGCCGAAGGCATGATCGCGCTGCGCGGTTCGCTGGCCCTGGTCGACCTGGATGCGGACCCGGACCTGGTGGCACCGCGGCTACGCGGGTTACGGGTGTTCGCCGGCTACGCCGGTTGGGGGGAGGGCCAACTGCAGCAGGAGATCGATCGCGGGTCCTGGATAGTGGTGCCCGCCCTGGCCGACGACGTGCTGGCACCCCCGGAGACCGATCTGTGGGGCCAGATCCTGCGCCGCCAAGGCATGCCACTGGCCTTGCTGGCCACCTGCCCGGCCGACCCGGCGTCGAACTGACTCCCACTGAACAGGCCATGGGCGGCGGTCGCCTGAGCGCCTTCACCGGCCGTCGGTCGCCTGCGGCCACCGGCCGCGGTTGTCCCAGTAGCTGCGGATCTCCTCCAGGCGCCGACCCCTGGTCTCGGGAGCGAGCCGGTGTACGAACAGGAGTCCGGCCACCGCCAGGGCACCGAACACCGCGAAGGTCCCGGCGCCACCGAGCTGCTGCAGCAACGTCAGGAAGAATGCCGCGACGATGACGTTGGCGACCAGATCGGAGGTGAGCATCGCGCTGGAGCCCAGTGAGCGCAGGTGAGCAGGGAAACTCTCCCCGGCATACACCCAGACCAGGGAACCGAAGCCGAAGGTGAATCCGACGGTGAACAGCAGCACACCGAGGAAGCCCAGCGCGGTTGGGGCACCGGCGCCTCGTCCCGTCATGAACACCCCGACGAGCAGTGCGTTGGCGGCGATCATCATGCCGATGCCACCCAGCAGGATGGGGCGCCGACCGACCCGGTCGACCAGCGCGAGTGAGACGAACACGGCGGCCAGCGAAGCGACCTGGACCAGCGCCGGCAGTACCAGCAGGGCGAAATCGCCGGTGAAGCCCATGGCCTGGAAGATCCGCGGGCTGTAGTAGACGACGGCGTTGATACCGGTGATCTGGATGAAAAAGCCCAGCCCGACGACGAACACGGTGGCCCGCAGGTAGGGCCTGCGCAGCATCTCCCGGAGCCCACCACCGCGACGCGCCGACATGGCTGTGCGTATCTCGGCGATCGCAGCGTCCGCGTCGGCGGTGGGCTCCGCAGCGTGCAGGGTCCGCCGCGCCTCGGCCAGGCGCCCCTTCAGGACGTACCAGTGCGCGGTATCCGGCAACCGGATGATCAGTGCCAGCACGCCCAGGGCCGGCACGGCGGCCAGCCCCAGCATCCAACGCCAGTTGTGCGATCCGGCCAGGGCGTAGGCGACCAGATAACCCGCGATGATCCCGACGACGGTGGCGGCCTGGTAGGCGACCAGCAGTGCGCCGCGAACATTCGTCGGGGCGGACTCGGCGACGAACACCGGAACGACCACCACCGACACCCCGATGGTGACGCCGAGTAACAGGCGGGCGAGCAGCAACATCGGTACCGAGATCGACAGGCCACCGAGCAGCGAGAACACCGCGTACGACGCCGCGAGCGCCACCATGCACCGCTTGCGACCGAACCGGTTGGCCAGCCAGCCACCCGCCATCGCACCAGCGACCTGCCCGATGACCACCGCCGTGGTGACCAGCTCCTGCTGGTAGGTACTGAGATGGAACTCATCGGTGATGAAAAGCAACGCCCCGGCGATGTTGGACAGGTCGTAGCCGTAGATCACCCCGACCGTCGCGGCGATCGCGCCTACCGCCAGGCCCAGGCGTGGCATCTGGCGCAGCTCCCCCAGCATTGTGCTCACTGGGGGATTCTTGCGTGGACCCCTGACGATCCCGGGAGGCAGTGTGGACCTCGATACGGTGGCTGACGAGCTGTACTCCCTACCCCGGGACGAGTTCACCGCGGCTCGCAACGCCGCCGTCGCGCGGGCCCGGGAGCAGAGCGGCCGCGAGCTGGCCGAGCAGATCGGCGCGCTGCGCCGGCCGTCCACGGCAGCGTGGCTGGCCAACCTGCTGGTCCGGGAACATCCGGAGCAGCTTCGGGCTCTGCTGGAGCTGGGTGCGGAGCTGCTGGCGGCGCAGCACCAGCTGCGCGGCGAGGAGCTGCGCCGGCTCTCCCGGCAGCGTCACGACCTGGTCCATACCATCGTCGGGCAGCTACGCACGGCGGGCCACCCGGTCAGCGATGCGGTCAGCCGCGAACTGGTGAACACCTTCACCGCCGCAGTGAACAGCTCCACTGCGGCGCGGGCACTGGCCAGTGGACGCCTCACCACGGCCCTCGATCCCGCGGACGCCACGAACGAGCTGTTCGCCGAAGCCGAAGCCGAAGCCGGAGCCGAAGCCGGAGCCGGTCACTGGAGCCGGCCCGAGCCAGGCAGCGAACCCAGCGAACCGGCGCGTCGGGACCTGGAGCGGGCTCCCGGCGAGGTGGCGGCCGCCGGGTCCGCTCGCGAACAGGCCCAACACAGGCTCAGTGATGCCGACCGGGCGGTGCGCGAAGCGACCACAACGTTGCAGGAGCTGCGCGCCCGCGTCGAGGCCGCCGAGCAGGCCGAACACGAGACGCGCAACCGGGCCGACGCCGCGCGGCACGACCTCGCCGCTGCCGAGCAGGCCGCCCGGGAAGCGCAGCGGAGGCTGCACGAG
>DASYAZ010000157.1:0-61355 GCA_036501085.1 Pseudonocardiaceae bacterium
GCTACCCCTGCGACAAGCCCTACGGGTGATCAACCACCACGTCAACGACTACATCCGCGAGGCCCGCATGGCCGCATAAAAACTTGACTCAAGTCTCAATCTCTCAGGGCCCAAGGAGCCCTAGCTGACGCAATGAGCCGCCACAGCTACCGAGGACCCGCTGAAGTGCTACTTCGCCGCCTTACCTACGGCAAGCCGATGACCATGTCACAAGGCTGACCCAGGGGACGGACTCCTGTGATTTTCCCAGATCACCGCCCGTGGACGGCCTGGCGGACCCTTAAACCAGTTAAAACCAGGTTCAAGGGCCAGAATGATCAGACGTCGTAGGTGTGTCACGCGGTTAAGCTGACCAGCAGTAATGCGAGCCACGGACCCGAGAGCTGGGACAACGACACCCGGTGGTTGTCATTGGTTGTCACGGTCCGGCAGCGTCCCACGGCCTGGCCACGGCCTGATCTTGATCGAGCTAATGGCGGCGAAGGTACTGCGCAGCCTTCCGGATCTGGCGGCCATGCAGGGTTGCCTGGGACTCGAACCCGGAATCCAAGGATTCTCGGACCGTGGTCGTGGTTGTTTGTGGATAGCATTGGTTACCTGTATATTTTGCGACTGCAAACGCTCGTTGTCTGTGGTCATTTTCGGTTATTTGGATGGGTTTTGTGACCATAAGGTGTCCAAACGATCATCAGCTCAACGCGACCGTCGACGATCTTGCACACCGGGGGTCGTGTGGCGTCCCCTCGACCTGGCATCGCCCGAGCACACGCCAGCCCGGGGGCACCCCCCGACGGAACTGCCACCTGTGCCGTGCAGCTCTGCCCCCGGGCTGGCGTGTGGTAGCCCCTTGAGGGAGGTCGAAGGGACGCCACCCCGCCCAACCCGACCCACCACGGCACTTCTTTTGGTGGCTAGCCATCCCCGAGACCTGCCGCCCGGCGAGGGCAGGGGTCGTTGAGATTGACAAGATCTTCTGGGAGACCAAGCAAGGCTGAGGTCCACGCGGTGGAGATGACGCTGACCTGCGGTAATACTTGTCGTTGGTCAGCGTCATTTCGCGTTGTTCACCGTTGTTTCGTTCGCTGAGACGGCCCACAGACGGCCCCACCACTTCTGGTGACGATCACGCGCTCAGCTTGAGGGCGGCCGCGAGTGTTCCGGTGCCCATAAAGCCGGGCCAGCCAGGCGGCGGTAGGCGCTGCACCGCGGGTCGAGGTAGCATCGTGTGATCTTGGAACCGGACGGGTCCCCGTGCCACAGCAAGCCCTGGGGGAGGTCGACAGGGGCATTGCGGACCGGGTACTGAACCCGGAGGAGCGCACGTCGTGGAGCACGAAGTGTTCCGCACCGATGATCGCCAAACATGGCTGGTTGGACTTCGACGAGGCTACCGCTCTGCACACTCTGACGGTCACCTCATTGGACAGGGATCAGCTATTACATGGCACCGTCACAACCGATCAGCTCACTGCGCTCGCCCGGCAGCTTAGCGCGGGCGCCGGGGCGCCTCCGGGAGATGCGGACGGCGCGCTGAGGCCCCAACCACGAGCTCAGTCGTGACGCGAGTGCAACGTCTGCACGCAACCCAGGCGCACCCGACGATTGTGCCCTTACCGCTCGTGTCCTAGATAGGAAGATCGCCCAGCATCCGACGCCAGTGGCCGGTCACAGGTGTCCGGTGATGGACCGTGGGACTGGTTTGGTGTGGCCACGTTCATGCCGCACGCGCGGGTATTGGCCTGCCGCGGGACGGGAGGTGGGGAGCGGGTACCCCGTCGCGTCGGCGAGCTTGTCTCGGAGCGGACCGGGGGCCAGGGGTCCAGATGGAGCACCCCATGGATGAACGATCTGGACCCCTGCCCCCCGGTCCGCTACGCCTCCGGCGCCGGCGTGGGGGGATACCCGCTCCTCTGGTGTCCCCCCACTATCCGGACCCGGTCCTGGAGCCATCCTGGAGCGAGGCCCGCCGGAGGCACCTGTGGGGGTTGGTCGCGAGCGGGGGAATCTGTCAGATCCACCAGGTGATTGCGGTGATCTATTCTCGGGCGATGCGGGAGACGTTCCATGCTGAGTTGGATACCCTGATGTGTGAGCTCACCGGCTCTGCGCGCTTGGCTGGGCAGTTGATGACCAATGCGTCCAGCGCGCTGCATCAGGCCGACCTTAAATTGGCCGAGTCGGTCATCTCCCGTGCTGGGGAGTTCACGAGGCGGTGTGAGGACATGGATCAGCGCTGCGTCACGCTGCTCGTCTTGCAGGCACCGGTGGCCACCGATCTGCGGGTGGTGGTCGCGGCCATGCACACGGTGGGTGACCTGAAGCGGATGGGCACCCTGGCCCAGCACATCGCCAAGTTAGCCCGGATGAAGCACCCGGCTGTGCCGGTCCCGGGTGAGGTCCGGCCGGTCTTCGCGCGGATGGGCCTGGTGGCTACCCGCCTGGCGCAGGAGGCCGCGAGGGCGATCGAGAGCCGTGACCCGGTCTCCGCCGAGCGGTTAGACCGCGACGATGACGAGGTAGACGCGCTGCGCCGGCGCAGTCTCCAGATCCTGTTCTCCGAGGACTGGTCACATGGAGTGGAACCCGCGGTGGACGCCGCGCTGATCGGGCGCTATTACGAGCGTTTCGCCGACCATGCGGTGTCCATTGCACGGCGGGTCAGCTTCGTCGTCACCGGCCTGCCGCTCGAACGGTGACCGAGTCTCGCCGGGCAGGGGCAGTGCCTGGCTCGGCAGAGCCTGACCGCGCCCAGTGATGCTGAGGGATCTCCGACCCTGTGTGCTGGGGTCTAGGAGGACCGGGGAGCCAGTGTGCCCGTTGACGATCGCGGGATGTGTGAGGTGACTGTCTGCCAGTGGATCTGAAGGCGCAGCGACTTTGGCGGACAGTGTGGCTGCGGACGCCCGCCCGGCAGTGTTGTATCTGCACGCATTTCAGCTGGAATCCGAACCCTTCGTTTGTGTGCTGCGGAAGGAGCTACCGCGCTACACCCGGCGCCCGTACGGCATGCCGTCAGTGACCTTCGAGCAGTATCTGGCGTGACAGTCCCGTTTGCGCCTTGCCTGGCGCCGGTGCGCGTAAGGACGATCCCGGCGGGGAACTTCGGGATAATCGGAAGTTCACACGAGGTCGGGACAAATCGGTGAACGCGCCCTAAGATCAGGACCAGAAGCCCAGGCGGAGTCGCTGGAGGTATCGTGATCGTTCTTGGTGTAATCCTCCTGGTGGTGGGGTATCTGCTCGGTATTCCGATTCTGTGGACGCTCGGGATCATCCTGGTAGTAGTGGGGGTAATTCTCGTACTGCTCGGTTCCGCGGGGCACGCCATCGGCGGGCGTCGGCACTACTTCTGACACTCACCACGCTGAGCAGCCTCCTTCACCTGGTTGTCGAGCACCCCCCGGGTGCGTTGGGCCACGTGGCTGCCGAGGCGAGTGGCGAAGCGCGGGGGTTTGAGGCGTGCCGGGGTGGTGACGGTATGTAGCATGACTGCCTCGGGCCGTGTCATCGTGAGGGCTTCTACCGTCGGGAAGGAACATCATCATCATGGGCCTGATCATCGCGTTGCTTGTCATCTGGCTGGCGTTCGTGATCATAGGGTTCGCGATCAAGACGCTACTGTGGTTGGCGATCGTCGGAATCGTGTTATTCATCGCGACCGGCATCTTCGGAGCCATTCGCCGCCGTACCAGCTGAGGAAGTTGAACGCTGAGCCGCCCTCGGCATACATCTGTCGGAGTCGTGAACGACCCGAGGTGGAGCCATGCCCGGTATCACCAGCTAACCTCGCCACTCCCACATCCAGGCCGCTGAACTCGCCGCGGTGGCAGTGTCAACCCGTCACGAAGAGGTATACGCGCTGATCAGACCCGTGGCGGCTAAGGTGATGACGATCCATGCGATGTCATAGACCGGACCCGGTCGCAGCCCACGACAGTCGAGCGGCCGCGACCAGAACGCTGGCCGGCGGAGTGCCGGACTCCTCTCGACCCGGAGAAGGGGCATGCGGAGGGCACGCTGTTCGTGGTGTGGTTGTGGGCCAGCGGTGGAGCGGCACGATGGCGTGCGAACTGAGGACGAGACGCACGCGGTGCCGGGCGGGGTTGCCTCGCGTAGTTGGGGCTTCTCCCGCCTGCCCGGGCGGTTGACGGCCTGGAGACGACCCTGATCTTGGTCGGTTATTGGGGTTGTTCGGATCCGGCTTGCGGGTCGGAGCACTGCTGTGCACAGGTGCCGACGGTGAGGCGGGGTGAGCTGGGTCGTCCTGCCCGCCTCGGTGCACCCGCGCGGCGAGACCGCAGGTTTGCGGCGCCGTGAGAACGGGAAAACTCACCATACCTGCGCCGTCGTTGGTCCCCATCAGCGTCGGCACACGAACCGAGAGGGAGGGTATAGACGTAATGGGTGAACAAACGAATCTTGGTGCCGGAAACCAAGAACCCGATCCGGCCACTGCTGAAAACCCGCCGAGTGATGTCAAGGCCGGCGCCAAAAAGCGTGACAAGACGAAAGGGGTCTCGGACGCAGGGCTGTCTCAGGAGAAGAACATCGACCCGGAAAGCCCGCCCACGCAGACGGGCGACCAGGGCGGCTAACCCAACCTCACCTCGCGTGGCCTCCGCCTGGTTGGTATAGCGAGGTATCCCAGGAAGGTTTAACCTGTAGCTGGTGGCGAGTCGATCTCATCCTCGTCACCAGCTACGGCGTCTCCCGAACCACCATCCACCAAGCCTTGGCCAACTCCCGCCCAAGAGCAGCATTATCCAAGCGCAGAGAAGAGCTGGCGATGGCTAGCTCGACGCTGAAGTAGGCACCTTAAAGCTCGAACGCTCGCCCGCCGTGCAGACGCCACTTAGCGCAAGATTCCACGCGAGCCTGCTACAACCGTTCTGACACCCGTGGCCCGACTACCACCGCCCGTCCGGTCCGGCCCGCGCGAGCACGGCCGTCAGGCCGCGCGCAGCGAGCGGAGCCGGGATCGGACGGGCAGGCGAGAAACGATGCAAGCGGCGCCTTGACCCTACCGCCGGGCGCATCACATTCCGGCGGTTCGCCGAAACGTGGCTTGCCGCGCAGACGTTTGCCGAGTCGACACGGGAGTCCGTCGCGGGCCGGTTAGGCCGACACGTTTATCCGCATTTCGGTGACACCGAGCTGCGCGCTTTCGGTCCCGCCATGATCCAGGCGTGGGGCCGGCGGCTACAGCAGCAGGGCCTGGCGGAGACCTACCGGCGGACACTCTTCGCGAACGTGTCGGGCGTCTTCACCGCTGCGATCGATGACGAGCGAATCCGGCGTAACCCGTGGGCTGGTAAGTCGGTGACCCGGCCTCGTGGCGAGTACCCAAAGGTCGTTCCGTGGCTCGCCGAGCGGGTGCACGCCGTCCGAGCCGAGCTGGGTGAGCGGTACCGGCTGACGGTGGACCTCGGAGCCGGGTGCGGTCTGCTCCAGGGCGAAGTGTTCGGGCTGAGCGTTGATCAGGTGGACTTCGCCGATCGTACGGTCCAGATCTTTCGGCAAGTCAAGATCGTGCGCAGCCGTTTGGTGTTCGGGCCGCCGAAGCATGGCAAAACGCGGGAGGTCCCGCTGCCCGACAGCATCGCCCGTGCGATCCGCGCACCCACCTGCGCACTTCACGCCGTTGGCCGTGACGTTGCCGTGGCAGCACCCGGACGGCGAGCTGGTTACGGCGAGACTTCTGCTGTGGACACGTGAGGCGGCCGCGCTGAACCGGCACTACTTCAACCACTTCCTCTGGAAGCCAGCGCTGCGGCGGGCGGGCGTGCCGGAACCGAAGCGGGCTGAGGGATTTCATGCGCTTCGGCATTTCTATGCCTCGGTGCTGCTAGACGGCGGTGAGTCGATCAAAGCTCTGTCCGAGTATCTGGGCCACGCGGATCCTGGTTTCACGTTGCGGACCTACACGCACCTGATGCCGTCCAGCTCTGAGCGCACCCGTCGGGCTGTGGACGGTGTGTTCCAGCTAGTCGACCCCGAGCATGCGAAAGGCCCGAACCCCGCATTTGAAGGCGAGGACTCCGGGCTTCCGGCGGCCTGGTGACGGCCTGATCATGGATTATCGACCCGAAACCGCAGCTCAGGGCTCCTCAGTGATCAGACGTCGTAGTACAGGGCGAATTCGAAGGGATGCGGGCGCAGGCGGAGCGGGTCGATCTCGTTTTCGCGTTTGAGCGCGATCCAGGTCTCGATGAGGTCCGGGGTGAAGACGCCACCTTCAAGCAGGAAGTCGTGGTCGGCCTCCAGGCGGTCAATCACCGCGCTGAGGTTCGACGGCACCTGAGCAACGTCTTTAGCCTCCTCGGGAGGCAGCTCGTAGAGGTCCTTATCGATGGGCGCGGCTGGTTCGTAAGCGTTCTTGATCCCGTCGAGGCCCGCCATCATCATCGCGGAGAAGGCGAGGTAGGGGTTGCCCGATGCGTCCGGGCACCGGAACTCGATGCGCTTGGCTTTCGGATTGTTGCCGGTGATCGGGATCCGGATGCACGCGGAACGGTTGCGTTGTGAGTACACCAGGTTGACCGGTGCTTCGTATCCGGGCACCAAACGGTGGTAGGAGTTGACCGTCGGGTTGGTGAATGCCAGCAATGACGGTGCGTGATGCAGGATTCCGCCTATGTAGTGGCGGCCGGTGTCCGAAAGCCCGCCGTACCCGGACTCGTCATGGAACAGCGGTGCACCGTCCATCCACAGCGACTGGTGGGTGTGCATTCCGGAGCCGTTGTCGCCGAACAGCGGCTTGGGCATGAACGTGACCGTGCGCCCGGCCGCCCATGCGGTGTTCTTGATGATGTACTTGTAGAGCTGCAGGTCATCGGCAGCGTGCAGCAGGGTGTTGAACCTGTAGTTGATCTCTGCCTGCCCAGCGGTTCCCACTTCGTGATGCGCCTTTTCCACCGAGAAACCGCACCCGATGAGGTTGGCGACCATCGAGTTGCGTAGGTCGGCGAAATGGTCCGTCGGGGGAACCGGGAAGTAGCCGCTCTTGTAGTTGACCTTGTATCCCTGATTGCGACCGTCCTCCTCGGCGCCGGTGTTCCACCATCCGGCGATGGAGTCGATCTTGTGGAATGCGCTGTTGGGAGTGGTGTCGAAGCGCACCGAGTCGAAGCAGTAGAACTCGGCCTCAGGACCGAAGTAGGCGGTGTCCGCGATGCCGGTGGAAGCGAGGAACTCCTCCGCCTTGCGCGCCACATTGCGGGGGTCGCGGCTGTAGGGCTCCCGGGTGAACGGGTCGTGCACGAAGAAGTTGATGTTCAGTGTCTTATGCACCCGGAACGGATCGATGCGCGCTGTCGCCGGGTCAGGCAGCAGCAGCATGTCTGACTCATGGATCGACTGGAAACCCCGTACCGACGAGCCGTCGAAGGCCAGGCCCTCCTCGATGATGTCCGCGTCGAAGTACCCCGCCGGAACTGTGAAGTGCTGCATGACGCCCGGCAGGTCGCAGAAGCGGACGTCGACGAACTCGACGTCCTCGTCGGCGATGAAGCGCAGGACCTCATCGGAGTTGGAGAACACGATCGTTCACTCCTTCGTGCGCTGTGCGGTGGACCGGTGTGATTGGTGAGGTAGCTGCGGCGAACCTAAGAGGGCGGTGTTGCATGACCATTACCCGGATGTTTCGCCAAGGTTAAAGGGCTGGTGGTGACGGACGCTAGTCCGCCACCGGCATACCCTGGGTGAGTGAGTAGGTGGACTCAGACCTGGCTGACCGGTGCTCCCGGACCCTCCCCGGAAAGCTCGACCGACACCATAGTGCAGGACTACCCCGGTCAGCGGCTCGGGTTGCCCGCGCGTGGACCGGGCTCTGCCGGTGGTTTCGGGCTGCGCATCCTGGCCCTCGTGATCGACTGGCTGCCCTGTTCGGTGGCTGCACAACTGCTCACGAAGAATCCGGCGTTCTCTGCGCTCGCGCTGTTCGCCGCGATCACCGCTGTCTCGATCGGCCTCGCCGGGCGCACCATCGGGCATGCCGTGGCGGGACTGCGGGTGGCCCTGCTTGATGGCCGCCGCGCAGGATTTGCCCCCGCCGTGATCCGCACAGTGTTGATATGCCTGCTCATCCCGCCGGTCGTCTACAACTCCGACGGCCGCGGCCTGCACGACCGAGCCGCCGGCACCATCGTCCTCCGCACCCGCTGAGCACCCTCGACCCCGACATGGAGACTTGTCGGGGTCAAACAGCCCGGTTTGACCCCGACAAGTCTCCATGTCGGGAAAGGGGGAGGGCTAGCGACGGCGCACCGTGCGCTGGATGTTGCGCATCTTGGCGCCGGTGGGCACCGGGCCTTTCGGCATGGAGGCTCCCCGGGTGCTGAGGACGGCCAGCTTGCTCTCCAGACCGTCCATCTGTCCCGTGTTGACGTTGCGAGGCAGTTTGGCCAGATGCCGGGGGAGCCGGGCAAGCGGAACCTGGCCTTCGCCGTTACCCACGGTGACGTCGTAGATCGGGGTATCCCCGATCAGCCGGGATACCCGCTTCTTCTCCTGCGCCAGCAGCGGCTTGAGCCGGTGCGGAGCACCCTCGGCCACCAGGACCACCCCGGGCCGCCCGATGACCCGGTGCACGGCGTCCAGCTGGGTGGTTCCCGCCACCGCGGGCGTCACCCTCCACGGACCGCGCAAGTTCTCCAAGGCCCACGCCGCAGCACCGGGCTGCCCTTCGGCCTTGGCGAAGACGTTGCGTTGTACCCGCCGCCCGAAGAGCAGGATCGCGCCGAGCAATCCGAAGACGACGCCCGCCGGGAGGGCGAACCACGGTTCGCCGATCAGAAAACCCACCCCGAACACCACTGCGGTGACGGCTAGCAGCACGCCGATCATCAACGGCAGGAGCGCCTTGTCCTCGCGGCGCTGGATGTTGAACGCCTCGAAAAGCTGCGCCCGGCGTTGCTTGGACGCTGCGCGACGTTCCTGTTTGGCGGCTTTGGCCGATTCCTTGTCGTTAGCCTTCGACGCGGCCTTCGACGCGGGCTTGGGGGGCGGGGCGGCGGGCATGCTCATAGAATACGTGCGGATCACCGGCGAGGGACCAGCCCTGGTCAGGACGCCGGAAAATCAGCGGGTCAGCAGATGGGAAGCTTCCTGGGCAGCCGGACCCGCAGCCGCCAGGTGCGCCAGCTGCTCCGGTAACCGACCACCCCGATGGGTGATCGCCTTGGCGTACAGCCGGCCGGCCCGGTACGACGACCGGACCAGAGGTCCGGCCATCACCCCGGCGAAGCCCATCCGCTCGGCAGCCTGGGCGTGCTCGACGAATTCCTCCGGTGTGACCCAGCGGTGCACCGGGTGATGGCGCGCGGAGGGCCGGAGGTACTGGGTGAGAGTGAGCAGCTCACATCCAGCGTCTCGCAGGTCGGACATCGCCTCGGTGACCTCCTCGGGTCGCTCACCGAGGCCCAGGATCAGATTGGACTTGGTGACCAGCTCCGCGTCGCGAGCCGCTCGCAGCACCTCCAGCGATCGCTGGTAGCGGAACGCCGGCCGGATCTGCTTGAAAATCCGGGGCACTGTCTCCAGGTTGTGCGCCAGCACCTCGGGTGCTGCGCCGAAGACCTCGGCTAGTTGCTCAGCGCGCGCGGTGAAATCCGGTATGAGCAGCTCCACCCCGGCGCCGGGATTGAGTGAGTGGATCTGCCGGACCGTCTCGGCGTAAAGCCAGGCACCGCCATCGGGCAGGTCGTCACGGGCCACCCCGGTGACTGTGGAGTAGCGCAGTCCCATCGAACGGACCGACTCGGCGACCCGCCGTGGCTCGTCGGGATCCAGCGGTGCTGGGCGTCCGGTGTCGATCTGGCAGAAATCGCAACGCCGGGTGCACGCCTCGCCCCCGATGAGGAAGGTAGCCTCCCGATCTTCCCAGCACTCGTAGATGTTGGGGCAGCCGGCGGCTTCGCAGACCGTGTGCAGGCCTTCCCGGCGGACCAGGGCGGTGAGCTCCCGGAATGCGGGCCCCATCGTGGCCCGGGTCCGGATCCACGGCGGTTTGCGCTCGATCGGGGTCTGGCTGTTGCGGGCTTCCAGGCGCAGTAGCTTGCGGCCACCGGCACCCGATCCTGCGGACGTCACGTTCGCCACGCTCACGTGCGTCACCCTACGCGGGATCCGGGCACACGCCGGTGAGCTGCGCGGTGCGCTCCCAGAGCCGTTGGGCAGTGTGCTCGTTGCGGGCAGCAGGACTCACCGTTGCCCGCCCCGGGGCACCACGGGTCTCCCCGAGGCTGGTCGGACCGAAATACTCCCCGCCGCGAACGTCCGTCGCGGTGGCGGCATACAGCTGTGGCAATGTCCCCCCTGCGACACCTTGGGCGGCCAGCTTGGTGACCCATTTCACGGCCGGGGCGAATGGCCCCGGCAGGTGCATCCGGGTGGTGTTGGCCATCAGCTCGGTGTCGGTGAAGCCGGGATGAGCCGCCACCGCGACCAGCTCCCGCCCAGCTGCTCGGGCCCGCCGGTCCAGTTCGAGGGTGAACAGCAGGTTCGCCAGTTTGGACGCGCTGTAGGCGGTGACCGGGTTGTAACGCCGCCGCTCGAATCCCAGATCCTCCAAGTCCAGCCCCCCGCCGCGATGGGCCAGGCTGGACAGCGTGACCACTCGCGCACCGGACGCCAGCGCGGGTGCGAGCAGCCAGGTGAGCGCAGCGTGACCGAGGTGGTTGGTACCCATCTGCAGCTCGAACCCATCGATGGTGCGCCGTGGTGGAGACGCCATCACGCCGGCATTGTTCACCAGCAGGTCGAGCCGGTCAGCGGTGATCGCGCGCACCTCGCTGGCGGCGTGGCGCACCGAGGCGAGGTCTGCCAGGTCGAGTTGAACCATCGTGGCGTCGGCTCCAGCGGCACCGGAGCGCACCTGCTCCAGCGCCGCCCGCCCGCGTTGCAGGTCGCGGCAGCCCATCAGGACCCTCGCCCCACGTCCGGCGAGCACGATGGCGGTGCGCAGGCCCAACCCCGAGTTGGCTCCGGTGATGAGCACTGTGCGGCCACTCTGATCGGGGATGTCGGCCGCACCCCACCCGCTCATGCCCGTACTTCCAGCACACCCTCGAGGGCATCGATGACGGCGCGTTGCACCGCCGGCCGAACCTGCGCCACCGGGACCGGCCGGCCTAACTCGGCGGCCAGTGAGGTGACGCCGGCATCGGTGATGCCGCAGGGCACGATCTGGTCGAAAGCGCTCAGGTCGGGGTGGCAGTTCAACGCGAAGCCATGCGTGGTCACGCCTCTGCTCACCCGGACCCCGATCGCAGCGATCTTGCGTTCCGGGCGGCCGGTAGCAGGATCGGTTGCCAGCCACACCCCGGACCGTCCCGGGACGCGCCCGGTGTCCAGGCCCAGCCCGGTGCACACGGCAATCAATGCCTGCTCCAGGCGCCGGACGTAGTCGATGACATCCACCGGCTCGGCCAGCCCGATCAGCGGGTAACCGACGAGCTGACCAGGTCCATGCCAGGTGATCTTTCCACCGCGGTCGACGTCGATGACCGGGGTGCCGTCGTCCGGCCGATCGGCAGGGGTGGTCCGCCGGCCCGCGGTGTACACCGAGGGGTGCTCCAGAAGCAGCAGCATGTCGGGGCCGGTGCCGTGCGACCGGGCGGTGGCCAGTTCCCGCTGCAGGTCCCAGGCCTGGGTGTAGTCGATCGTCCCGAGCCAGCGAACCTCGAGGGGAGTCGTGGCGGCGCGGCACGATTGGGTGGCGACGGTCACGACCGTGAGATTACCCGCATGGCCCGGTCACTCGTGGGGCTATGTGGTGGCTAGGTAGCGGCTAGCCCAGCGCCGCGGCCAGCGCTGCGGGCAGGGTCGGGTGCTGGAACGGGTAGCCGCGCTCGAGCAGGACCGCGGGCACTGCGCGCTGGCCGGTGAGCACCATCTCATCGACCAGTTCGGCGCCGCGGACCAGCCGCAACGCGAATCCGGGCACCACCATCGGCGTCGGGCGGTGCATCGCCTCGCCTACGATCCGGGTGAACTCGGCATTGGTCACCGGATCGGGGCCGCTGAAATTCACCGGGCCGGACAGCGTGTCATGCTCGAGCGCGAAGCGGATCCCGCCCACCTCATCATCCAATGAGATCCATGGCATGTACTGCTCTCCGCTACCTAACTTTCCACCCAACCCCACCGCGAACAGTGGCTTGAGCTGGCTCATCAAGCCACCGGCTGGCGAGATCACCAGTCCGGTGCGGACCCGGACCACTCGCGCCCCGGCCTGCTCAGCCGCGGCGGTGGCCGCTTCCCAGTCGTGGCAGACCTGGGCGAGGAACCCTGAGCCCACCGGGGAGCGCTCGTCGACCTCGTGGGCACCGGTGTCGCCGTAATACCCCACTCCGGAGGCGTTGACGAGAACCGGAACCCGGTGCTCGGCCACCGCGGCGGCGAGTACCTCCGTGGGATCGATCCGGCTGTCCCTGATGGCCTGCTTGACCTCGCCGGACCAGCGCCGGTTGCCCATGGCCGAGCCGCAGAGGTTCACCACAGCGTCGACGCCCTCCAGGGCGCGGGCGTCCATCGTTGCGGCCGAGGGATCCCAAGCCCGCTCATCCGGGTTGCGCGGCGGTCTGCGAACCAGTCGCAGCACGTCATGACCGCCCTGGCGGAGTGTGGAGACCAGCGCCGTGCCGATGAGACCCGTCGAGCCTGCGATCGCGACCCGCATAGCCAGATCTTCCCCTGTTCCGTGCCGACTCCGCGACCTGGGTTGACTCAGACAGCCCGCTGGTGAAACTCAGCGCAGGCAAGGCGCGTGCCCGGCGGTCCCGCGCTCAGAGGCCGAGGTCGGCCTCGAAGGCGCCGTCGGTGAGGCGTTGTTTGATGGTGTTGAGGAAGCGGGCGGCGTCGGCACCGTCCACCAGACGGTGGTCATAGGACAGCGCCAGGTAGGTGATCGAGCGGATGGCGATGGTGTCCCCCTCGGGGCCGGGAAGCACCACTGGTCTCTTGACCACACTGCCGGTACCGAGGATGCCGACCTGCGGTTGCAGGATGATCGGGGTATCGAACAGTGCTCCCCGCGAGCCGGTGTTGCTGATGGTGAACGTGCCCCCGCTCATCTCGTCCGGGGTGATCTTGTTCGCCCTGGTCCGCTCGGCGAGGTCGGCGATGCGGCGGGCCAGGCCGGTGATGTTGAGGTCGCCGGCGTCATGGATCACCGGCACGAGCAACCCGCGCTCGGTGTCCACCGCGATACCGAGGTGTTCTGCACCGTGGTAGGTGACCTCGCCCCTGCCGGTGTCGATCGAGGCATTCACCTTGGGGTGCTGCTTGAGCGCTTCGACGCATGCCTGGGCGAAGAACGGCAGGAAAGATAGTTTCACGCCTTCCCTGGCCTCGAAGTCTCGTTTGGCCCGGTCACGAAGCCGCGCGAGCCGGGTGATGTCCGCCTCGACCACGGTGGTGAGTTGCGCTGAGATCTGGAGCGACTCCACCATCCGCTTCGCGATGACGCTGCGCATCCGGGACATCTTCTCGGTGGTACCGCGCAGTTCGGAGATCTCCGCGGGGATCGGCGCGGGTGTCGCGGGGGGCTGCTGCGTCAGGGCTGCGGCGGGGGCCGGGGACGCTGCTGGACGCGCCGGCGCGGCCTGCGGTTCGGGTGCGGGTTCGGGTGTCTCGACGGCGGCGAGCACGTCCTGCTTGCGTATCCGGCCTCCGACCCCGGTGCCCTGCACGGTCGACAGATCGATCCCGTGCTCGGCCGCCAGCTTGCGTACCAGGGGCGTCACGTAGGGCGCGCCGCTGGCGGCGTCGAATCCGGGCGCTGGGGGGCTGCCGTTCGGCGTCGCCTGCTGGGCTGCCTGCCCGGGCTGGTCGGGTTGGGTTGATTGGTCGGGTTGGGTTGGTGGGGTTGGTGGGGTGGGCGCGGTCCCAGCCGCCGAGGGATCGCCCTCACCCACCGTGGCCAGGGTGGCGCCGACCGCGGCGGTCTCGTCCTGCGGTACCACGATCTCCAGGAGGGTGCCGGCCACCGGCGACGGGATCTCGGTGTCGACCTTGTCGGTGGACACCTCGACCAGTGGCTCGTCCGCGCCGATGTGCTCACCGATCTGCTTGAGCCAGCGGGTCACCGTTCCTGAGGTGACGCTCTCTCCCAGCGCGGGCATGGTGACGGGCGTCCCGCCGGTAGTGGTGGTACGCGGTGGGGCGACGGTCTGGTGCGGGGCCTCGGTCGGCCGGGCAGGGCTGTCTCCGGCCTGGTTAGGCGTTGCCGGGATCGAGGAATCACCGATCACGGCAAGTTCGGTGCCGACCCCGACGGTCTCGTCCTCGGCGACGACGATCCGTTGCAGCACCCCGGCCGCGGGGGAGGGGATCTCGGTATCGACCTTGTCGGTGGACACCTCGACCAGCGGCTCGTCGACCTCGACGGTGTCACCTTCATGTTTGAGCCAGCGGGTCACCGTTCCCTCGGTGACACTCTCGCCGAGCGCAGGCATCGCCACGGAGTACGCCATAGGTCGCCTCGACTCCTCGTCTTCCCTCGTCCTGGTGAGCGCTCGAATACGAATACGGTGCTGCGGATTATCTCGATCAGCCGTGCGCGTGCAGCGGCTTACCGGCCAGGGCAAGGTGGGCCTCGCCGAGGGCCTCATTCTGGGTCGGGTGGGCGTGGATCAGCGCTGCGACGTCCTCCGGGTAGGCCTCCCAGTTGACGATGAGCTGGCTCTCGCCGACCAGCTCGCCGACGCGGTCGCCGACCATGTGCACCCCGAGCACCGGGCCGTCCTTCGCGCGGACCAGCTTGATCGCGCCCTTGGTCTGCAGGATGACGCTCTTGCCGTTGCCCGCCAGGTCATAGGTGATCGTCTCGATCTCGCCATGGATATCTCTGGCGCGGGCCTCGGTGAGCCCGACCGAGGCCACCTGCGGCTCGCAGTAGGTGACCCGGGGGATGCCGTCCTCGTCGATCGGGGTGGGATTGCGTCCGGCGATGTCTTCGGCCACGAAAATGCCCTGCGCGAACCCACGGTGCGCCAGCTGGAGCCCGGGCACGATGTCTCCCAAGGCATACACCCCGGGGAGGTTGGTGCGTAACCGATCGTCGGTGAGGACGAAGCCGCGCTCCATCCGTACGCCGGCCTCGGCGCACCCGGAATCGGCAGTGTTGGGTCCCCGGCCGACAGCGACAAGAAGCAGATCGGCTTCGAGCTGCTCTCCCGACTCCAGGCTCACCGTCACTCCGGAGCCGGACTGGCTGGCTTCGGTGACCTGCACCCCGGTCTTGCACGTGATGCCGCGCCGCCGAAACGCCCGCTCCAGTTGCTTGGAGCTGAAGTCGTCCTCGGCTGGGACGAGTCGCGGCAGCGCTTCGACGACGGTGACTGCGGCGCCGAAGGATCGCCACACGCTGGCGAACTCGACCCCGATCACCCCGCCGCCCAGCACCACCACACGGTCGGGCAGGTAGTCGAGGTTCAGCGCCTGATCGCTGGTGATGAACCGCCCTCCGATCGTGATGCCGGGGAGCGATCTGGCGTAGGAGCCGGTGGCGAGCACGATCTGGCGTCCGGTGTAGCGCTGCCCGTCCACGTCGACGGCGTTCGGGGCGACGAACCGACCGGTTCCCTCGACGTAGTTGATCCCCCGCGAGGACACCAACCCCTGCAGGCCCTTGAACATCCTGGTGACGACACCGTCCTTATACTTGGTGACGCCACCCATGTCGATTCCCTCGAGTGCGGTCTTCACCCCGAACTGGTGGCCGTCCCGAGCGGTGTCCGCCACCTCGGCCGCCTGGAGCAGCGCTTTGGTCGGTATGCATCCACGGTGCAGGCAGGTGCCTCCCAGTTTGTCCTTTTCCACCAACGTGACGGACAGCCCCAGCTGCGCAGCGCGCAGCGCGCAGGCGTAACCGCCCGAACCGCCACCGAGGATCACCAGGTCCGTGGAGACCTCCGTCGCGGGGGTGCTGGTCGCTGGGGTGGCAGTCACTTCAGACGCTCCTCAAGCAGAGGTCGGTAACGTGGAATTGGGCGCCACGACCATCTTGTCACCACGTCCCGCCCGAAGGCGATGTGGGCGAGGTAGCGGGGGTGAGCTGGCAGGATTGGTGCAAGGCAGGCGGGCGAGGAGGTACCGAGGTGGGTGTGCTGGATCGGTTCCTGGGTAGGCAGCGGGCCGGAACGCCCCGCGGTTCCTCGGGCGCGGACATTGACCACCTCGGGCAGTGGGCCGCCACCCGGAGGGGAGTGGAAGCGTACGTCGAGCCCCGCACCACGGTCACCGAGACCACTGTGGTGCTCATCGCGCACGATGGGGAATGGACCAGGCGCAGGATTGAGAGCAGCGATGCCGCCCGCCGGCTGGGTAAGCGGCTGCGGATACCGGTCTACGACGTGGAACGGACCGGGTACCCGCAGCGGATGCGCGACTACACCGCTCGCCAGCGTGTCCTCCGTGAGGGTCCCGATGACGGTGAGCAGCAGCGGCGCTAGCGCTCACCAGCCGCGCCCGCCCAACCATCAGCCATGTTCGGCAATGTCCGCCAGCACCGCGGCCAGGGTGCGTACCGGCACCCCGGTGCCCCCCTTGCCGGTGTATCCCCACGGCGAACCGCTGTTGTACGCCGGGCCCGCGACATCCAGGTGCGCCCAGGCGAGTTCGTCGGGGACGAACTCGGACAGGAACACTCCGGCGGCGAGCATCCCACCCCAGCGGTGGCTCGCCACGTTGGCGATGTCCGCCAGCTTGGAGTCCAGGTCGGACCGCAGGTGATCGGGCAGCGGCATGGCCCACCCGTTCTCCCCGACCCGTTGTGATATCGCGGTGACCCGGTCCCGGAACTCCGGAGTGCCCATGATCCCCGCCGTGCGGTTACCCAACGCGACGATCTGGGCACCGGTCAGGGTGGCGGTGTCGATGAGGTAGTCCGGGCTGTCCTGGGCCGCACGGACCAGCGCATCGGCCAGGATCAGCCGCCCCTCGGCGTCGGTGTTGAGCACTTCGACGGTGGTGCCGCCGAACATGGTCAGGACATCCCCGGGCCGGTAGGCGGTGGCCGAGGGCATGTTCTCGGCCATCGGCACGGTGGCGATCACTTCCACCGGCAGCTCCAGCCGGGCGGCGAGGACCGCGGTGACGATCACCGCGGCAGCACCGGCCATGTCCATGGTCATCTCTTCCATCTTCGCCGCGGGTTTGATCGATATCCCGCCGGTGTCGAAGGTGATTCCCTTGCCGACCAGGGCCACCTTGGCTTTCGGTGCGGGCGGGGAGTGGTGCAGGCGGACTAGCCGGGGTGGGCGGGAGGAACCCCCTCCCACGCCGAGAATGCCGCCGTACCCCTCACGCTGCAGCGCCGTTTCATCCAGCACCTCGGTGTGCAGCCCGGCCGCCTGTGCCATCGTCACGGCACGATCGGCGAAGGAGGCCGGGTAGAGGTCGTTCGGTGGTGTGTTCACCAGATCGCGCGCGGCCATCACCGATTCGGCGATGACGATGGCGCGAGCCAGGTCCTGCCTGGCACCGGCGTCGCTCATCGAGGGCACCGCGAGATCCATCTGGCCCAGCGGTCCCTCATCGTTGTGGGACCGGTAGGCGGTGAAGGCGTAGCTGCCCAGCGCGATGCCCTCGGCGGCGGCAGGCAGATCGGTGCGGGACAGGGTGGTGATGGCCCGGGCGATGCCCGACAGGGCCCGGGATGCCGCGCCGGCGGCTCGGCGGACCTGCTCGCTGCTGGGACCGACACTGCCACCGGCGTCGACCTCGCCGAGGCCGGTGGCAACCAGCAATGGGGCACCCAGGGCTCCGCGGGTGGGTACCTTGATCACCTCGTCGACCTTTCCCCGGGCGCCGAGCACGGTCAGCAGCTCGGTGAGCCCGCCGTCGAATGCGGCCTCGACGTCCTCGCTACCGGGTAGGAGCCGGGGACCTCCGTCGCCGGATATGGTCCCCACCACGAGGGCGTCGACGGTCGCAGTGGTCACCGAGGCATCGGTGAGGCGCAGCGCCGGGGTGCTCACGGTTCATCTCCTCGCTGATCAGGCCTGAATGATCAAAGGTCGTCCCTGGAAGGTAGCGTTCCATAGCCGTGAGTACCGATCTGCACCGCGGACCCTTGCACTCGTTACATCTGGACGCCGGCGCCACCCTCGGGGTTTTCGGTGGATGGGAGATGCCGATCAGCTATCCCGGCGGTGGGGTGCTCGCCGAGCACGCGGCGGTTCGCGAGGCGGTGGGCTTGTTCGACGTCACCCACCTGGGCAAGATCAGCGTTGTCGGCCGGGGTGCCGCGGAGTTCGTCAACTCCTGCTTTACTGCTGACCTCGCCAGGATCACGCCGGGACGAGTTCAGTACACGCTGTGCTGCGCGGATGACGGCGGCGTGCTGGACGATCTGATCGCCTATCTGATCAGCTCGGATGAGGTGTTCTGCGTGCCGAACGCCGCGAACACCGCCACCGTGGCCACCCAGCTGGCAGCGGCGGCGCCTGCTGCCATCACGGTGACCGACCTGCACCGGGAGTACGCGGTGCTCGCGATACAGGGACCTCGCTCGGCGGAAGTGATCGCCGCCATGGGGCTGGCTGTGGCTGGCGGGCTCGACTACATGACCTTCGTCGATACCGACTACGGCGGCGAGCTGGTGCGGGTGGGCCGCACCGGATACACCGGGGAGCTGGGCTACGAGCTGATGCCGCGCTGGGAGCAGGCGCCTGCGCTGTGGAGCGCGCTGCGCACCGCCGCAGAGAAGTTCGGTGGCCGGGTGTGCGGGCTCGGCGCCCGGGACACCCTGCGTACCGAAATGGGTTACCCGCTCAACGGCCAGGACACCGGTCCGCAGATCAGTCCTGTGCAAGCGGGAGCGTCCTGGGCGGTTGGGTGGACCAAGCCGGCGTTCTGGGGACGCGAGGCACTGCTCGCGGAGCGCGATCGTGGCCCAGCGCGGCGGTTGCGCGGGCTGCGTGCCACCCAGCGTGGGATTCCGCGGCCGCACATGATGGTGCGCTCGACGGCTGGTGCACCGCTCGGTGAGACCACCTCGGGCACGTTCTCACCCACGCTGGGCACGGGTATCGCGCTCGCGCTGCTCGATCCCGCTGCCCGCCCCGGTGACGTTGTGGAGATCGATGTCCGTGGCCGGGCGCTGGCCTGCGAGATCGTCAAACTCCCCTTCGTGCCCTCCCATGTGCGCTGATCGAACCGGCTGGTGTCGAGCTGGTCCAGGAGTACGCACTCATCTCGGCGTCTGGTCACCTCGTTTCGTGGGTCTTTTCCTGTGCGGCGATGGGGTGCGCGCCGCGGGAGGGTTGCGCTTCGTGCACGGTGGGTTGCGGGTGGCCGTGGCGGGCTGCGGCGTTCGTGACGGCGTGACTCACCACGGCTGTGGTGCTCTGTTCGGCCAAGACCAGAGCCGAGCCGCCGAATCCGCCGCCGGTCATCCGGGAACCGAGTGCTCCGGCGGCGAGGGCGGCGTCAACCACGCAATCCAGCTCCGGGCTCGACACCTCCAGGTCATCACGCAGCGAGGTGTGCGAGTCGGTCAGCAGTGGCCCGATGTCGCGGACTCGACCTGCGTCCAGCAACGTGACGGTGGCCTGCACCCGGGCGATCTCGCTCACCACGTGCCGGGCTCGCTTGCGCAGCAGGGGATCGGTCAGGTTGTCCACCTGGCGCCTGCCGGCCGCACGCAGGCTGGATATGCCCAGTTCTGCCGCGGCTCGCTCGGCGCTGCGCCGGCGGGCGGCGTACTGACCGTCGACGTGCCGGTGCGGTGCACGCGTGTCGACCACGAGCAAGGTCAACCCAGCGGAACCCAGATCCAGCGGCAGCTGCCGCGTTGTGTGCGCACGGCAGTCGAATAACAGAGCGTTCCCGGCGGTGCAGCACAGCGAGGCGAGCTGGTCCATCCCGCCGGTCGGTGCGCCGACCACCTCGTTCTCGGCCCGCTGGCAGGCTGCGGCCAGGGTGACCCGGCCGGCGTCTGTCCCGGCTAACCCCAGCCCGGCTAGCGCGTCCACCGCCAACGCCGTGGCGCACTCCAGGGCAGCAGAAGACGCCAGCCCAGCTCCCGGTGACACCGACTCGCCGACGAGTAGATCAAGGCCGCCGGTCGGGTGCCCGAGGGCCCAGGCCACACCTGCCGGATACCCCGCCCACCCTTTCGGGCAGCCCGGACCGACGGCGTCGGCGGGCCCCTCCCACGGTTGGGTGTCTCGCCGCAGTGAGTGCATCCGCAGCCGGCCGTCCTGCCGGGCGGCTGCCGCCACCACGGTGACCTGGGGGAGCGCCAGGGGCAGGCAGAGCCCACCGGCGTAGTCGACGTGCTCACCGATGAGGTTCAGCCGGCCCGGGCCCGCCCACATACCGTCGGGGTCCCGGCCGAACCTGGCCCGAAACGCGGTTCGAAGCTCGGCGGTCATGCCAGCTCCTGCAACCGTTGCGCGATCCGCTCGGGAGTCGTGTCGTTGAGCCAGACCCCCACCCCGGATTCGGAGCCGGCGAGGTGTTTGAGCCTGCCGGCCGCGCGGCGTGTCGAGAACAGCTGCAGGTGCAGCCGGATGAGGTCGCGGCCCGCGCCGAGCGGCGCTTGGTGCCATCCTGCGATATAGGGGACCGGAGTGAGGTCGCCCTGATCGGTGAAGAACCTGTCCACCCGCCGCAGCAAGGCGGGGTACAGCGTGGCGAGCTCGCTGCGCTCGGCGCTGTCCAAGGCGGCCAGGTCAGGCACCACCCGGTGCGGCACCAGGTGCAGCTCCAGCGGCCACCGGGCGGCTGCCGGCACGTACGCGCTCCACGCCGCGCCCCGGTGCACGACCCGCGCCCCGGCCCGCAGCTCGGCGGCCAGCACATCGGCGAGCAGGTCACCGCCGGTGCTGTGGCGATGCGCCGCCGCCTGGGCCAGCACCTGCTTCGTGCGGGGCGGCACGAACGGGTAGGCGTAGATCTGGCCGTGCGGGTGATGCAGTGTCACGCCGATCTCGGCGCCGCGGTTCTCGAAACAGAACACCTGCCGGATGCCCGCCATCCCGGACAACGCTGTGGTGCGGTCGGCCCATGCCTCGATCACCGTGGCAACCCGGTGCGGGGGGAGTGCAGCGAAGGACGTGCGGTGCTCGCTGGTGAAGCAGACGACTTCGCAGTGGCCGGTAGCGGGCCGCTGTGACCACAGCGGGTCGCCGTCGACGCAGGACTCGACTGCACTGGCCTCCAGGGGGCTCTGAGCCCGCAGGGAGGGAAACCGGTTGTCGAACACCACCACGTCGTAGGTCTCGGCCGGGATCTCGGTTGCCGCGCCCTCCCGGCTGGGGCACAGCGGGCATCGTCCCGCCGTGGGCAGGTGGGTGCGGTCCATGCGGTGTGGGGCGAGGATCACCCACTCCCCGGTGAGCACGTCGCGCCGCATCAGTGGCTGGGCCCGATCCGGGGGCACAGTGCAGGGGTCACGCAGTATGCGGTTGGACGCCGGGGTTTCGTGGTCGTCGTAGTAGGTCAGTGCCCGGCCGTCAGCCAGCACTGTCCGGGTGATCCGCACGGTGGCCGGCTGCGCGCTCACCTGAGCCAGCATGGCGCACTGTCAAGTAGTGGGACGTCCTACCATTTCCCTGAGCGACGGGATACCGTGCTGGTCATGACCGCCGCGCCTCTGTTCACCCGGTTGCCGCACCCCTCTCCCGTGCCGCCGCAACGCCGGGCGGAGATCCTGGCCGCACCTGGCTTCGGCCGGTATTTCACCGACCACATGGTCGAGATCAGCTGGACCGAGGGACGTGGCTGGCATGACGCCCAAGTCGGCCCCTACCGGCAGCTCGCGATGGATCCGGCCAGCATGGTGCTGCACTACGGGCAAGCGGTCTTCGAAGGTCTCAAGGCCTACCGGCAGCCAGACGGCACGGTGTCCTGCTTCCGGCCGCTGGCCAACGCGGCCCGGCTGCGCGCCTCAGCCCGCCGGATAGCGATGCCGGAGTTGCCCGACGAGCTGTTCCTCGGCTCACTGCGTGAGCTGGTACGTGCCGACATCGGCTGGGTGCCTTCCGCTGGCGGGGAGGATTCGTTGTACCTGCGGCCGATGCTGTTCGCCACCGAGGTGGGCCTCGGGATGCGGCCCGCGGCGACCTACCGGTACCTGCTCATCGCCTCCCCGGCTGGGCCGTACTTCCGCGACGGGCTTCAGCCGGTCAGCGTGTGGCTGTGCACCGAATACGTTCGGGCCGCGCCCGGCGGTACCGGAGCAGCCAAGTTCGCCGGAAACTACGCCGCCTCGCTGGTGGTCCAGCAGCGGGCCGCCGACAAGGGCTGCGACCAAGTCGTGTGGCTGGACGCGGTCGAGCGGCGCTGGGTGGAGGAGATGGGTACCAACAATCTCTGTTTCGTCTTCGGCGAGGGGACGCAGGCCCGGCTGGTGACTCCCGAGCTCACCGGCGCGCTGCTGCCCGGTATCACTCGCGATTCCCTTCTCACCCTGGCCCGGGACCAGGGACTGGGTGTCGAGGAACGGCGGATCTCGACTGAGGAGTGGGAGAAGGGCGTCCAGACCGGGGACATCTCGGAGGTCTTCGCCTGCGGCACCGCCGCGGTCATCACTCCCGTGGGCCGTGTCGCGCACGCCGGTGGTGAGTTCACCATCGGCACCGGCGCCCCCGGTCCGGTGACCGCTGCACTGCGCGCGTCCCTCACCGCCATCCAGCGCGGAGCCGCCCCCGACCTGCACCACTGGATGACCCCCCTGACTCCCGTACCCCGACATGGAGACATATCGGGGGGTAGGGGGTTAGCGGATGGCGCAGACGGTGAGCACGACGGTGGTGGAGAGCTCGCCGGCGGCGCCGAGCACATCGCCGGTCACGCCACCGAAGCGGCGGTGGGTGTGCGCTGCTCCTGCCGCCACAGCGAGACCGGCGAGAGCGACCGCAGCTGAGCCCTGCCAGGGTCGGCCGGGCACCGCGAGCAGCCCACCGACGAGCAGCAACAGCGCCCAGGTCACCGCGACGGCGGGCGGTTGGCTACCGGCCACCAGCGCCCCCAGCCCGTTCGGCCGGGCCGGGGGGACCCCCTTGCGGGCGCACCAGCTGAAGGCGGCCCGTCCCGCGGTCATCGCCAGCACCACCGGGATCAGCCGGCCGGATCCAGCCAGTGCCCCCAGCGCAGCTGCCTGGGTGGTGAGTACCAGCACCAGGGCGACCACCCCGAACGGCCCGGTCGATCCATCCCGCATCACCTCGAGCGCCCGGCGCGGCTCGCCATAGCAGCCCAGCCCGTCCGCGGTGTCGGCTAACCCGTCGAGGTGGATCCCGCGAGTCAGCCCGGCGTGCGCTGCCACCACCACCAGCCCGGCGAGCAGCGGGGGAGTGCCCAGCGCGTGCAGCGAGGCCAGTGCAACCGCGGCCAGCAGACCCAACCCGGCGCCCACCACCGGTGCCCAGTACAGCGCCCGCCGGGCGGTGATCCGATCCACTGTGGGCAGCGTCCCCACCGGCATAACAGTGAGCCAGGACAGCGCCAGCCGCAGCGCACCGCTCACCTGGTAGGCGCCGGGGTATCCGCGGGCCCGGACACGCCGGCGTCGGCGAAGGTGGCCATCTCGGTGAGCACCCGGATCGCCATCTGCACCAGTGGCAGCGCGGCCACCGCTCCAGAGCCTTCGCCGAGGCGCATGCCCAACTCCAGGATGGGGTCCAATTCCAGATGCTCCAGCGCCAGAGTGTGCGCAGGTTCCGCCGAGCGATGCCCGGCCACCCACCACCGCCGCGCTCCGGGTGCGAGCTCCTCGGCGAGCATGGCCGCGGCACCGATGACCACGCCATCGAGCACCACCGGGGTGCGCCGAACGGCGGCTTGGGCGAGAAACCCGGCCATCGCTGCGATATCGGCACCGCCGGCCGTGCGCACCAGCGCGACCGGATCGGTGGTGACCGGGCGGGCCCTGCGCAACGCGTCGCGAATCGCGGCCGCCTTGCGCATCCAGCCGGCGTCGTCGATGCCGGTTCCCCGACCCACGACTGCCACCGGTTCCGCTCCGGTGAGTGCAGCCACCAGCACCGCGGCAGGGGTCGTGTTACCGATGCCCATATCGCCCGCGATCAGCAGGTCGGCCCCGCGGTCGATCTCCTCGTCGGCGATCGACACCCCGGCATCCAGTGCCTGCGCCACCTCGGCCTCGGTCACCGCATCCTGCTGGTGGATCGCGCCGCTCCCGCGACGAACCTTGTGCTTGGTGACCGGCGGGGGTGCGGTACCTGCCGCCGGATCCCAGTCCACGGACACATCGACCACCCGCACCGTCGCTCCGGCCGCGTTGGCGAGCACGTTCACGGCCGCACCACCGCTGAGAAAGTTGCCCACCATCTGCCGGGTGACCTCGCTGGGGTAGGCGGACACCCCGTGTGCGGCGATGCCGTGATCCCCGGCGAACACCACCACCAGCGGACGCACGAACGGGTGTGGGGGACAGACTCCCTGGCAGGCGGCCACCCACACGCCCAGCTCTTCCAGCCGGCCCAGGGATCCCACCGGTTTGGTCAGCTGCCCATGACGAGCCACCGCCTCCCGGTGAGCTTGCTGGTCGGGTGGGGTGATCCTGGGGAACTCCACGAGGCTCCTCCCGGAGGTCTGTCGTGTTCGTTGCTTGGCGCCATCCTGCTCGCCCGCAGTCACCGCAGGGTGATCGGCAGTCCCGCGACGAGCAGCCGCACTTCCTCGCACACCAGGGCAAGCTCCGCATTCAGCACACCGAGCTCGTCACGGAACAGCCGGCCGGCCCGAGTCGGCGGCACGACACCGAGCCCGACCTCGGCGCTGACCAGCACCAGCCGGGCCGGGCACGCCGCCACCGCCGAGACCAGTTCGGAACAGCGCGCGCGGCATGCCTGCACCGCCGCCGCACCACCCTCCCAGGCTCGGGCATCGTCCAGTTCGCCGCTGAGCCAGGTCGCGATGTCATCGACCAGCACCGGGACCGCACCGGCGGCGCGCAGCGTGCCGGCGAGGTCCTCCGGTTCCACCGTGCGCCACCCTGGTGGTCTGCGCGCCGCATGCGCCGCGATGCGCGCCTCCCAGTCGGCGTCCTCGGGAAGGCGTCGCGCGGTCGCCACATAGTCCACCCGCGCGTGACCCAGCAACCCCTCGGCGTGCGCGGACTTGCCCGAGCGTGCACCACCGAGCACCAGCGTCCGCATTGCCAGCAGGCTACCGTCGGGGCTGCGCAGTGATGACGGGGTAACACCCAGCAGACCGGAGCGTGCGATGACCCTGCGGTGGCACTACCTGGACTCCGAGGGCGGCCGGCGGCCCGGCCCGGACGTCATGTTCGACGACCAGGATGGTGCCGAGGAGTGGCTCGGCCTGGAGTGGCCGGACCTGCTGGCCAGCGGGGTCGCCGCCGTCACGCTGCTGGACGGGGAATCGGTGGTGTACGGACCGATGAGCCTGCGGCCGTAAAGCGCGCGCCGACCGGCTTACGGGATCGGCTCACCCCGAGCAACGCGAGGCTTCGGTACCCGCAGCCGGCGCAGCTGGGTTGCTCGCATGATCGCGTAGAGCCCGAGGCCGGACGTGGACTCCGCCGCATCGGGGAACCGTTGACGAACGTGCCGGTTGATGGTCCGCCCCAGCAGCACGCCCTCGACGATGATCGCGAGCAGCATCACCATCGACACCAGCGAGACGTACTGCTGCACCAACGGTGAAGGGACCAGGATGACCACGATCACCAGCACCGCCAGCGGCATGAACACACCGGCGAGATGGCGCCGGGAATCCACCAGGTCCCGCACGTAGGCCTTCACCGGGCCTCGATCGCGCGGCAGCAGGTATTTCTCGTCCCCGGCCAGCATCCGTTCGCGACGTTGCGCGGTGGCGTTGCGGCGCTCCTCCTTGGTTCCGCGCATCCGGCGCAGCGCCTCTCGCTGGGTCTGTGGTGGCGGTGGTGCCGGGCCACGCTTGCGCCCCTCGGCCTCCCGGCGGCTCGGGGTGGGCCTGCCCTTGCCGGTGGTGTGCGCCCGCTGGGTTCCGCCTGCCTCGTCGGGTTCACTGCCCACCGCAGGTTCCGGATCGGGATCGATACCCTCGGAACCGGTCTTGCCGCGCAGGAACCTCACGGCGCCCAGCCTAGGGCAACGGGGGAGACAGTACCCGTCTGCGACCCAGTGGTCGGTCTCGATATGTCACCATACGGATGAGGAATCACCCGCCGATCGTGGACGTTTGCGTAAAGTGGACAAGTCCATCCGTGCCGAGCGCCGATCCCAAGGGAGAGTCATGACCGTCGAGAACATCGCCGGCACCGAGGTGCCCACTCATGGCGTCGAGTTGACCGACGCCGCTGCCGGGAAAGCCAAGGCACTGCTCGACCAGGAGGGCCGGGACGACATGGCCCTGCGGATCGCTGTGCAGCCGGGTGGCTGTGCCGGCCTGCGCTACCAGCTCTTCTTCGATGAACGCGCCCTTGATGGCGACGCGAAGCGGGACTTCAGCGGTCTGGCCGTGGTGGTGGACCGGATGAGCGTGCCCTACCTGCAAGGTGCTGTGATCGATTTCGTGGACACGATCGAAAAGCAGGGTTTCACGATCGACAACCCCAATGCCGGTGGCTCCTGCGCCTGCGGTGATTCGTTCAACTAAGAGTTCGTACGAGGTCCATCGCGCGCCTACACCTGAACGGGATAGCACGGCTCGGGCACGGCGGGGGTGATCCGCCGCTCGATGAAGATGCCGTGCCACAGCATGAACACCAGCACCGCCCAGAGTCGCCGGCTGTGGTCTCGCGAGCCGGCGCGGTGCTCGTCGAGCATGTGGTGCACTGCGACCGGGTCGAGGAATTCCGTGGTGCCCGACTCGTCGATGATGGCGCGAGCCCAGTCATGAAGATCCTGCTGCAACCAGTGCCGGATCGGCACCGGGAACCCGAGCTTGCGCCGGTTCAGCACGTGCGCGGGCACCACGTCGCGCAGCGCCCGTCGCAGTGCGTGCTTGGTGGTGTCACGGGTGATCTTCTCTTCGAGCGGAATGGTGGAGGCTACCCGGAATACCTCCGGGTCGAGGAAGGGAACCCGTAGCTCGAGCGAGTTAGCCATGGTTACTTTGTCTGCTTTGACCAGAATGTCACCACGGAGCCAGGTGAACAGATCCACGT
Source organism: Pseudonocardiaceae bacterium (assembly GCA_036501085.1). GTDB lineage: Bacteria > Actinomycetota > Actinomycetes > Mycobacteriales > Pseudonocardiaceae. The sequence goes on from DASYAZ010000157.1 coordinate 27,089, forward strand.
GCTGCATCCGCGCGACCGGATCCCAGCCCGCCGAGCAGGCGTAGGGCCCGGCGGTGACATCGGCATGCGAGATCGCCGGATCGTAGCCGCGTAGCACCTCCCGTAACTGGTCATCCCGGAAGATTCGCGCATTGCCGTAATAGCGCTGCTCCAGCGTCAGTGAACCGCGACGCAGTAGGTCCTTTCCCCGGATGCCCTCCGGGATCCAGGTGGCGAGCTGGCCCAGCGCGCGGCGCAACCCGCCGGGTACCTTCTCGAACGCTGCCAGGGACAGCGGTTCCCGGTAGATGGTGTAACCGCCGAAAAGCTCGTCGGCGCCCTCGCCGGACAACACCACCTTGACGTGTTCCCGGGCCTCCCGGGCGATGAACCACAGCGGGACCAACGCCGGATCGGCCACCGGGTCGTCCAGATACCACACGATCAGCGGCAACGCCTCGGCCAGTTCGGCGGCCGAGACGGTACGGATCACGTGCCGGACGCCGATCGCGGCGGCCGACTCGGCCGCCACATCCACCTCGGAGTAGCCCTCGCGCTCGAAGCCGGTGGTAAAGGTGATCAGGTTCGGGTTGTGCTCCCGGGCCAGCGCGGCGATGGCGGTGGAGTCGATCCCCCCGGAAAGAAACGCGCCGACGGTGACGTCGGCCCGCATGTGCTTGGCGACCGAGTCCCGCATCGCTGCGGTGATCTCGTCGTGCAGCGCTGTCGTGTCGGCCGCGGAACGGATCTGGCGGGGTCGGAACAGTGGCTGGAAGTAGCGCGTGAAGGCCACCCTGCCCCCGGGGACGACAGTGAACGAGGTGCCCGACTCGATCCGGGTGATGCCGGTGCTCAGCGATGCCGGCTCAGGCACGTACTGCAAGGTCAGGTAGTGCTGCAGTGCCCGGCGATCGACCGCTGTCGACAGCCCCAACGACGGCGCCAGCTCGAGCAGGCTCTTCTTCTCGCTGGCGAAGGCGACTCCGCCCGGGCCGGTGCAGCTGAACAGGGGTTTGATCCCGAAAGGGTCACGGGCGCCAAAAGCGACCCGCTGCTGGGCGTCCCAGATGACGAACGCGAACATTCCCCGCAGCCGCTCGACAGCGGCGGGTCCGAGATGGTGGTAGGCAGCGACGACCACCTCGGTGTCACCGTCGGTGAGGAAGTCCGCATCGTAAGGTGCCCGCCGCAACTCCGCACGCAGCTCTATGTAGTTGTAGATCTCCCCGTTGAACAGGATCGTGTAGCGCTCAGAGTCACCGGGCGGCCCCCAGCGCAATGGTTGATGGGAGTGCTCGAGATCGATGATGGACAGCCGGTTGAACCCGAGAACGACATCGGCGTCGTACCAGACCCCGGTCTCGTCGGGTCCCCGATGCCGCTGGCAGCGCAGCGCGGCGGACACATCCGCCACCCGCTGCGCCGCGTCCTGCTGCGCGGTCAGCAGTCCCAGCAACCCGCACACGTGCTCACCCTCTCCTCAGCAGCCGACTGGAGAATCAGCGGCTCAGTATGACGTCCGGGGCGCTGGGCCACGCGCGCCCCGGGGGAGCCTGGGCGGCTTCGCTGGTTTACGCTCCTCCAGTGGGCTGTCTGACCGCAGCGTGGGGACTGAGGAGGGGCGAGGCGTGATCGATGTAGTCCGTTCCCGAGCGGTTCGGCTACTGAAGGTGACCGGGCTGGCCGGGCTGGTGGCCTTCCTGTCCACCGGCTGCTCGGTATACCAGGCTTTCTCGTTCGGCTGGCCGGAGGGGGTCACACCGCAGGCCGAGCGGATGCGGGACTTGTGGATCTGGGCGACTGTGGCTGCCTTAGCGGTCGGGTTGGTCGTCGCATTATTGATCGCGTGGACGGTGCTCTTCCATCGCAAGAAAACTGACGAGATGCCCCGTCAAACTCAATACAATCTGCCGTTGGAGATAATTTACACGGTCGTACCGTTCGTGATCGTCGCCGTCCTCTTCTACTTCACGGTCACGGCACAGAATTTCGTCAACGCGAAAGTTGATAATCCGGATCTACGGGTCAGGGTGGTCGGTTTCCAGTGGAACTGGGAGTTCCAGTACCTGCAGAACAAGCCGGGTGCGAAAGGCGACTATCAGGTCCGGAGGACCGCTGACGGTGAGCCGTTGGCCACCGTCGGCTCATCGAGCACGATCCCGCTGCTGGTCGTACCGACCAACCGAGTCGTCGAATACCGGATCGAGTCCACCGACGTCCTGCACTCCTTCTACATCCCCGATTTCCTCTTCAAGCGAGACGTGTTCCCGTATCCGCAGAAGAATGATACCGACAATGTTTTTCAGACCACCGTTGAACGTCAAGGGGCTTTTGTAGGTCGCTGCGCCGAATTGTGTGGTACGTACCACTCGATGATGAATTTCGAGCTTCGTGCGTTGCCTCCGGCCCTGTTCGACCGGTACCTGGTGTTGCGGGCCCAGACCAATCCGCAGACCAACCGTGCGTACACCGCGGGTGAGGCGCTCGCGATGTTGAACTGCGGGCAGCTGTGCGCTCCCAGGGCAGTGACCACCTCCCCGTTCAACACTGACCGCAGCGTCCGGGAGATTCGCCAGGAGCAGGCCGGGCACTAGCTTCGGAGCATCAGCGGTTCGTTGGCAGGCTCGAGAGTGAGGCATCATGAAGGTCGAGGCGCGGATCTTCGAGATCATCACCGCGTTTTTCTTCCTGTCCGCGGTGATCTACGGGCTGTGGTCGCATGGTGAGCCGGTCGGGTCGGCGGCGCTGACCTTGGTCGGTGGGTTGACGCTCATCATCGGCACGTACTTCCGGTTCGTCTCCCGGCGGGTCCGGATGCGTCCAGAGGACAACGCCGAAGGAGAGATCTCCGACGGTGCGGGTGAGCTGGGGTTCTTCTCTCCAGGCAGTTACTGGCCGTTCGGGATGGCGCTTAGTGCGAGCGTGCTCGGTTATTCCCTGGCTTTCGGCTTGTGGTGGCTGGTCGCGATCGGCATCGCCCTGGTGCTCGGCACCGTCGCGGGTCTGATCTTCGAGTATCACATCGGCCCAAAAGCGGAGTGACGGCCCGCCCGCTGGTCAACTCATCTGCTCAACCGATATGCGCGTAGCCGGGCTCCCTGCCAGGCGGCATCCCGGAGCAGCCGCAGGCCGTTGAGGCCGACGAGGACAGTGGACCCCTCATGACCGGCAACGCCCAGCGGGAGCGGGAGATGACCGGTCAGGTCCCAGATCACCAGGCCGGTGATGAACGTCGCGGCGATGAACAGGTTCTGCACGACCAGCCGGCGGGCCTGGCGGGAGAGGGTGATAGCGGTGGGGATGGTGGCGAGCTCGTCACGGACGATGACGGCGTCAGCGGTCTCCAGCGCCAGGTCAGAGCCGGCCCGGCCCATGGCGATGCCGGTGTGGGCGGCGGCCAGCGCGGGAGCGTCGTTGACACCATCGCCGACGACCAGCACTTTCCGGCCGGCTCGCTCGAGTTCCTGGACGGCGGTGACCTTGCCCTGAGGCAGCAATCCGGAGCGGACGTCGGCGATGCAGACCTCCTCGGCCAGTCGCGCTGCGGCCCGAGGGTTATCCCCGGTGACCAGCAGCGGCACGGCACCGGTCACCCTGCTCAGCGCGGCGACCGTGCGGGCGGCGTCGGGGCGCAGGCGGTCGGCGATGCCCAGGACGCCGGCTGGCTCCCAGTCGAGCGTGACCAGGACAGTAGTGCGGCCGCCTTCCTCCAACTCGGTAGTGAGTACGGCCACCGGATGGGCGCTACGGTCGCCGAGCAGGTGAGCCGGGCTGCCCACCGCGACCCGATGTCCCTCGACGGTCGCGCTCACCCCGGTGCCCGGGGCCGAGCTGAAGGCGTCCACAGCAGGGATACGCACGCCCCGGATGCGGCCGGCATCCACGATGGCGCGGGCCAGCGGGTGCTCACTGGGGTGCTCGGCTGCGGCAGCGATGCGCAGCAGGCCATCCTCGGTCAAGCCGGAGGAGGCCAGCGGGCGGATATCGGTCACGCGGGGGGTGCCCTCGGTCAGGGTCCCGGTCTTGTCCAGGGCGACCTGGTCCACCTGGCCCAACCGTTCCATCACCACGGCGGACTTGATCAGCACCCCGTGGCGGCCAGCGCTGGCGATGGCCGAGAGCAGCGGCGGCATGGTAGCCAGGACCACCGCGCACGGCGAGGCCACGATCATGAAGGTCATGGCGCGCAGCAAGGTCGATTGCAGAGGAGCACCGAAGAGCAGCGGCACCACGAACAGCGCGAGGGTGGCAGCAACCATACCCAGGCTATATCGCTGTTCCACCTTCTCGATGAACAGCTGGGTGCGCGCCTTGGTCTGGGACGCCTCCTCCACCAGAGCCACGATCCGGGCGATCACCGAGTCGCCAGGCACCCGACCGACCTGCACCTGCAATGCTCCGATGCCGTTCAGGGTGCCGGCGAGCACGTCGTCCCCGGTCTCCTTGAGTACGGGTAACGGCTCGCCGGTGATGGTGGCCTGATCGACCTCGCTCGCACCGTGGAGCACCCGGCCATCGGCGCCGATTCGCTCACCTGGGCGGACGAGGATGGTGTCACCGACTGCCAACCGCTCCGTGGGCACGGCCTTCTCGACGCCGTCGTCGCCGATCCGGGTGGCGGTGGTCGGGGCGAGGTCGAGCAGCCCCCGCACCGAGTCGGCGGTCCGGGCGGTGGCGATGGCCTCCAGGGCGCCGGAAGTGGCGAAGATGACGATCAGTAGGGCGCCATCCAGCACCTGCCCGATCGCGGCCGCGCCGAGCGCGGCGAGGACCATCAGCAGGTCTACGTCCAGGGTCTTCTTCCGAAGGGCTTGCAGGCCCGCCCAGCCCGGTTCCCAGCCGCCGCTCACGTACACCAGTGCATACATCGGCCCCCACACCCACGCGGTCGCACCGCAGAGCTGCGATGGCAGGGCGATCAGGAACAGCACGAGGGCAAGGCCGGCCCAGCGGGACTCGGGAAGCGCGAAGATCTGGGTGCGGCGCCGGGGCACGATCGCGCCATTCGTGGCTTCCGGAGCCGCTGCGCGGGTGAGGGTGGGAGCCATGGTGGCTGCGCCCCCTTGAACGGCAAAAGACGGACAGCGTCGTACGCCATGACCATACCGGAATGATTGATCAGCTATTCATGTATTCATCCGAACACGACATGGGAGAATGGCCTGCATGGGCCACGGAGTCCCCACCCCCGCCGCGAACGGCGTGCCGCGCACCCGCTTGGACGCCGGGAACGCCGCAACGGTGGCCAGCACCCTGCAGGCCCTGGCCACACCCTCCCGGCTGCTCATCTTGTCCCGGTTGCGTGAGGGACCGCTGCCGGTCACCGAACTGGCCGCCGCTGTCGGTATGGAACAGTCCGCCTGCTCTCATCAGCTGCGGTTACTGCGCAACCTCGGCCTCGTCGTCGGGGAGCGCAAAGGTCGCTCGGTGGTCTACGCGTTGTATGACCACCACGTCGCCGAGCTTCTCGACCAGGCCCTCTACCATGTCGAGCACCTGCGACTCGGCCTCACCGACGCCCCAGCCAAACCAGTGGGTCGGTGACGCCCGTTCCCGTTCTAGTCGCTGGGTTGGTGCGGCCTTCCGGCCAGCTTCTTGCCTGTGCCGTTCGCGCTGGTTCCGTTGTCGCTGGCGGCGTCGTGCCGGGCCTGCTCCAGCGCTCTTGTCTGATCTGAAGGATCCGGCCGGAAGATGGATCCGGGTACCGGCGCACCCGCCGAGCCCAGCTGGTTCATCCGCTTGGGCACTCGGGCACCCTGGTACTCCAGCGGGATGGGATGACCGTGCGCGTCGACCCCGCCCAACGGTTGGTGCACCTCGATGAACTCACCGTGGGGCAGACGCTTGATGATGCCGGTTTCGATGCCATGCTCGAGGATCGATCGGTCGGCGCGTTGCAGACCGAGGCAGATCCGGTAGCTGAGGTAATACGCGAGTGGCGGAAGCAACAGGATGCCGATACGGCCCGCCCAGGTGGTGGCGTTCAGGGAGACGTCGAACGTGTACGCGATGACGTCGTTGCCACCGGAGAGCAGCAACATGGCCATGAACGTGATCGCCATCATGCCCAGCCCGGTCCGCACCGGGACGTCTCGGGGCCGTTGCAGCAAGTTGTGCGCAGCGTTGTCCCCGGTGAGTTTGCGTTCGATAGCGGGATAGCCGAACGCCAGACCGAACAGGATGCCCGGCAGCACCATGGTCGGCCAGAACGAGGCAGGAATCATGTAATTGCCCAGGTAGAGCTCCCAGGCTGGCCATAGCCGGGTGGAGCCGTCGAGCCAACCGACGTACCAGTCGGGCTGGGACGCCGCCGAGACCTGGGCCGGGTTGTACGGGCCGAAATTCCAGATCGGGTTGATCTGGAACAACCCGGCCATGATGCAGATCACACCGATGTTCACCATGGCGAACCCGCCGGCCTTCGTTGCGAAGATCGGCAGGATGCGGACTCCGACCACGTTGCGCTCGGTTCGCCCCGGCCCGGGGAACTGAGTGTGTTTCTGGTACCACACCAACCCGAGATGCACGGCGATCAGCGCGAGCAGGATGCCGGGTATCAGCAGCACGTGGACGATGAAGAACCGAGGAATGATCAAGGTTCCGGGGAACTCGCCACCGAAAATCGCCCACTGAGCCCAAGTGCCGATCACCGGTGGCGACATGGTGATCGCCGAGATGATCCGCAACCCGGTTCCGGAGAGCAGGTCATCGGGCAGCGAGTACCCGGTGAGCCCCTCAAGCCCGGCCAGGATCGCGATCGTCACCCCGATGGCCCAGTTCGTCTCCCGCGGCTTGCGGAACGCGCCGGTGAAGAAGGTACGGAACATGTGCGCCACGATCGCCGCAACGAACAGCAGCGCTGCCCAGTGGTGCATCTGCCGGATGAACAGCCCGCCGCGGACGTCGAACGAGATATCCAGGGTGGATGCGTACGCCCTGGACATCTCGATTCCCTGCAGGTTCGGGTAGGCGCCGTGGTATTTGACCTCCTCCATCGAGGGGTCGAAGAACAGCGTCAGGTAGGTCCCGGAGAGCAGCAGAATGATGAAGGTGTTCAGCGCGATCTCACCGAGCATGAACGACCAGTGCGTGGGAAAGACTTTGTTGATCTGCCGACGCATGCCTGATGCCAGGTGGAACCGCTGATCCAGCTCGTCCGCCGCTGTGCCGGCCCTGGCCGCCAAGCCGGCCGGCGTAGCCGGCGTGCCTTTCGCGTTCATGACCTCCGCTCCCAGAACGCTGGTCCTATGGGCTCGATGAAGTCGCCCTTAGCGTAGAAGTAACCCTCATCGTTCACGTCGATATGCAGCTGAGGCAAGGCCCTCGTTGCCGGGCCGAAGATTGGCTTGGCGTACTGCAACATGTCGAACTGCGACTGGTGACACGGGCAGAGCAGCCGCGCGGTCTGGGATTCGTAGAGTGACGCGGGGCAGCCCAGGTGGGTGCAGATCTTCGAGTAGGCGTAGAAGTCGCCATAGTGGAAGGTGACCTGTCCCTCGCGCTGGATCACCTGTGCTGCCTGCTCAGGGCGCAGCCGGATGAGCATCACCGGGCTGTCGGCGGCGCGGAACGCCTCGCTCGCCTGCTCCTCGCTCCAGGAGCGCTTGTAGGGGAAGACCGTCGCGATGCTCCCAGCGGCGAGGTCTTCGGGGCGGGCCAGGGTGATCTGCTCGGCATCGAAACGGAGGAACACGGGCTCCCCGTTGTTCGACCGCCAGGGGGTGACCCAGAGCGCGGCCTGAGACCCGCCCTTCCATGGGTTGCGCACCAGCCCACCGAGGGCGAGGATGCCCAGGCCCGCCCCGAGCACGCCGGCGCCGAGTGCGGCGGACCGCTTGATCAGAGATCGCCGTCCGATGCCGCTGCGAGCACCGGAGTCGGCGAGGATCGCGCCGATGGTCACCCGGTCCACCTCTGCGGACCCACCGGTGTGCCGTTCCTGAACCGCAGTCTCGTGCGGCAGCAGGTGCTTGGCGAAGGCGATCGTGCCGGCCCCGACCGCGAACACCGCCAGCCCGAAGAGCACACCGACGATCGGGGTGTACAGCGTGTACAGCAGGTGGCCCGGGGCATCCGGTGGGACGTACTCGAAGGGTAGGAACAGGAATGCCGCCAGGAAGGCCAGTCCGGCTACGGCGGCCACGAGGAACCACCGGGCGATCTTGCGTTCCGTGCGTTTCTCGGCCCGGGTACCCGGCACCGGGAACGGGTCCTCCTGGTGGGCGATGGTCACCCCGTCCAGCGCCAAGCCGAGCCGCACCAGCTCTTCCCGGCTCGCCGTCGAGGGGTCGAAATCGCTGGGAGGTTGCTGTCCCCCGTGGCCGGTCATGCCCTCGCCCCGATCCACAGCGTGACGCCGATCAGAGCCGCGATGCCCACGATCCAAGCGATCAGGCCCTCGGAGACGGGTCCGTACCCACCGAGTGAGTAGCCGCCTGGGTTGTTGCGGTCCATTGACTGCACGTAAGCGATGATGTCGCGCTTTTCCTGCGGGGTGATCTGACGATCGGAGAACCTGGGCATGCTCTGCGGTCCGCTGACCATCGCGGTGTAGATCTGCTCAGGATTCACGCCCTTGATGGCGGGTGCGTACTTGCCGGAGGACAGCGCGATGCCCCGCCCGGTGAACTGGTGACAGGACGCGCAGTTGAGCCGGAACAGATCTCCACCCCGGGAGGGATCGCCACCTGCGAGGTTGCCCCGGGGTACCTCCGGGCCGCCGCCATTGGCCTGCACGTAGGCGCCCAGCGCGTCGATCTCCTCGGGGGTGAAACGGACGGGTTTCTCCCCGATCTGCGCTTCCTGGCGAGACGCGGGCATCCTCCCGGTGGAGACCTGGAAATACACGGCAGCCTCACCCACACCGATCAGGCTCGGCCCACGATCGGTGACTCCCTGCAGGTTCATCCCGTGGCAGGTGATGCATGCGTTGTTGTAGAGCTGCTCCCCCTGCTGTACCAGCGCCGGATCTGCCTGAGCGTGCGCAGTCTGCGGTTGCGGGGCGAACACGGTGTAGAGGCCGCCCGCGGTCAGCAATGCCACCGACAGCGCGAGTATCCCCGACAGGCGGCGACGCAGGCGGCTGCGCTTCCCGCGGTCGCCCCGTGGTCCAGCTGATCCGGTCGGGTTCGATCGGTGGGGGTCCGATAGGGCGTCGGGTGTGGTGCTGGTCATCAGTCTCGGCTACCCCTGCGGTCTTGTTCCGGCGTTCTTGTTTCAGCGCTCGTTGCCTGGAGCGTGTCAGGGCAAGAAGTAGATCGTGGCGAACAGGCCGATCCAGACGACATCGACGAAGTGCCAGTAGTAGGACACGACGATTGCAGCAGTGGCCTGGGCCGGAGTGAACTTGCTCAGCTTGGTCCGGACTATCAGGAAGATGAAGGCGATCAGTCCACCGGTGACGTGTAAGCCGTGGAAGCCGGTCGTGAGGTAGAAGACCGTGCCATAGGCCCCGGACGGGATCGTGACACCTTCCTCGACCAGACTGCGATACTCGTTGGCCTGTCCCAGGACGAATAGCGTGCCCATGATCAATGTGATGGTGTACCAGACCCGAAGTCCGAACACGTCGCCCTGTTCGGCTTTGAACACACCCCACTGGCAGGTGAACGAGGACGACACCAGAATGATGGTGACGACCAGCGCATAGGGTTTGTCGAGATGGATCGGTTCCCCGGTGGATGCCAGGACCGGCGGCCACGGCCCGTCGTGTTGCGCCTTCACCGTGAAGAACATCGCGAACAAACCGGCGAAGAACATGAGCTCGCTGGACAACCAGACGATGGTTCCTACGCTGACCATGTTGGGTCGGTTCAGCGAGTGCACCCGCTGGCTGATGGAGGGCCCTGCCAGGCTCGACGAGGTCACGCTGAGCAGTATGCCGACAGCTGGTGGCGGTAGCGGGACCGGGGCCGCGAGAATGCCGCCGGAAGTGACAATCCTAACAATTTAATTCACTCAAACGAGCGGATTGACCCCGCGGACCGGGACGCAAAGTCATCACACCGGGCGCACTCCGCATCGGAACGGTGGCCAACTACCATCGTCATGCTGATCCGACCGCCAGCGCAGCGTCAGTTACTCGCCTACATCGCCAGATATCTAGATCTCCAGACACCACGACAGGCAGGATCCTGAACCCCGATGAACGTCCCGAGCGATGCCGCTGGTGCTGCTGACGCCACTGGCGCCAGCAAGGTGCTGGTCTTCAGCCACCGGCCGCAAGTGCGGGAGGCGATCATCATGGCCGTCGGGCAGCGTCCCGCTGCGGATGTCGGCCGCCTGCGTTACGTCGAAGTCGGGACGATCGCCGAGGTGCTGGCGCAGGTCGATGCCGGTGGGGTTGATCTGGCCATCCTCGATGGGGAGGCGCAGCCCACCGGTGGCATGGGGTTGTCCCGGCAGCTCAAGAATGAGATCGCCCAGTGCCCGCCCGTGATCGTCGCCGTACAGCGCAGGGATGACCGTTGGCTGGCGGTCTGGTCGCAGGCTGATGGGGTGATCGTGCACCCGCTGGACCCGTTGGCCGCGGCTGAGACGGTGGCCGACGTGCTCCGGGCGCACCGGCCGCACGCGGCGAGGGGGTGAGGCGCTCAGCATGGTGGCGCCGACCCGTTCCCGCAGCTGGCCTGTGCTGCTCACCCAGCTGATCACCGGAACAGACCTGGATGCCCAGGACACGATGTGGGCGATGAACCAGGTGATGTCCGGCGCGGCCACGCCTGCGCAGGTGGCCGCGTTCGTCGTCGCCCTGCGCGCCAAGGGTGAGACTCCAGCGGAGATCACCGGTCTTGCCGAGGGCATGCTCTCGCACGCCTGGCGGGTCGAGGTGCCGCAGCGGGCGGTGGACGTGGTCGGTACCGGAGGTGACCAGGCGCACACCGTCAATATCTCGACGATGGCGGCGCTGGTGACCGCTGCCGCCGGTGCACCGGTGGTCAAACACGGTAACCGTGCAGCGTCCTCGCAGTGCGGGACCGCGGATGTACTCGAAGCGCTCGGCATTGCGATCGATCTTGGTCCTGAGCAGGTGGCCCGGTGCGTCGCTGAGGCGGGGATCGGATTCTGCTTCTCGCCGGTGTTCCACCCGGCGATGCGGCACGCCGCTGCGGTGCGCCGGGAGATCGGGATACCCACCGCCTTCAACTATCTCGGGCCCCTGACCAATCCGGCTCAGCCGCACGCTGCCCTGGTGGGTTGTGCGAACCTGCGGATGGCGCCGGTGATGGCTCAGGTGCTCGCTCAGCGCGGGGCGAGCGCGCTGGTCGTGCGGGGCGACGACGGGCTCGATGAGATCACCACGACCACCACGACCTCGGTGTGGGTGGTCCAGGACGCTGGGGTGCGGCGCGAGGCGCTGGAACCCGCTGCGCTGGGCGTGCCGGTGGCTCACCGGGAGGATCTACGCGGTGGAGATGCTGCGAGCAATGCTGATGTGGTGCGACGAGTGCTCGCCGGCGAGGCGGGTCCGGTACGCGACGCGGTTCTGATCAACGCCGCTGCTGCGCTGGTCGCCCACCATGGCTCAACCGGTGATCTGTCCGCCGACGTAGCCGGGATGGTGCACCGTGCCGCCGCGGCCATCGACTCCGGCGCTGCAGCCACGCTTCTGGCCCGCTGGGCAGAGCTGACCACCGAGCTGTCCGCATCTCTGCCCTGAACCCCAGTTGGTAGCCCTTCAAGTACCGCCCACCCTGCTGGAGAAGGTCTCAGACCGCTACCAACGACCCCGGAGGTTCGAGGCTTTCCGGGGATCACACGAGCGTCATGGGTGGTCCGAGGGGTTCGGCGCAGCGATGAGATCTGGCTTCAGCGCCATGCCCACCGGGGTTGGCTGCGTCTCAGAGCAGCCCAACGGGAAGTCGGTGGTACTTGAAGGGCTGCCAAATGGGTTTGTGAACGGTGGGTAATCGAAAAGGTGCGATGTCCCGCGATCGGATGGCATGGCGCCACTGTGGAGTGATGATCCGCGTCCATGTATCCGCGGGTGGCGTTACTCCAAATGCGCGGGATGATCCCTCGCTACTAGTCGTGCGCCGGACTTCCACGTCCGAGAACAGGAGATAGTTGCGAGTGGTGCTCCATCGTCGTATCCGCGGATTGCGCGGCGTGGCGGCTGGTGCGGTGTTTGCTGTCATGCTAAGCATGCCACCAGCGGTCGCGGCCGCCGAACCGGCCCCCGCGCCTGCGCCCGATCCAAACGGGGCCGTCGCTCAGGCCCGCGCGTTGAGCCGCCAGGCCGAAGTCATCACCGAGCAGTGGAAGCTGGCGACAGACCGGCTGCAAGCTCGTAAAGCCGATGCTGATCGAGCGCGTCACGACGAAGCGGTAGCGACGGCCACCGCAGATCAGGCTCGTTCGGCTCAGCAGGCCTTTCGTGCTCAAGTAGATCGCCTGACCAGCGCTACCTTCGAAGGTGTCCGGCTCAGCAGCCTGACCGCGATGCTGATCAGTGACTCGCCGCAGCAGTTCATGGACCAGATGGCTGCGCTGGACGTGCTGGCCACGAGTAACCGAGTGGCCATGAACAAGCTAGAAACTGCCGTCCGCCGAACCGAGCAGGCGCAGCTCGCCGCTACCGACGCGGAAACGCGAGCTGCCGTTGCTGAGCTGGACGCCGCGCGGATAGCCGGCGATGTTGCCAATGCCCGGCTTGAGATGGGCCGCCAGATCAATCTGGTGCAGGAACGTCTGGGCAAGCTGACTGCCGATGAGTTCGCCCATTACGCCTCCGAGGGATTCACCGACTACCCGATCGACATGGTCGGTGACACCCTCGGGATCAGAGCTCTGCGCGCGGCCCTGACCCGGCAGGGCGCGCCCTACATCTGGGGCGCCGAAGGTCCGAACACCTTCGATTGCTCGGGTCTGGTGATGTGGTCCTACCGCCAGGCTGGAGTGAGCCTGCCGAGGGTGGCCTTCGATCAGGCCAGGGTGGGTACGCCGGTGGTTTCCGGGCTGCTGCCAGGTGACCTCATTGCCCTCTACTCGCCGGTCAGCCACATCGGTATCTACGTAGGGAACGGGCTCTATATCAATGCGCCGCAAAGCGGCGATGTCGTGAAAGTGGCCAGGGTGCCGTGGCGTGACGTCACGGCAATCCGCCGGATCGGATAATCATCGGGTAGTAGTAGTGGTGTTCCCGCTCGGTTGAGCATCTCGACGGCGTCTCGTCGCAGTCCGGCACCTCAAAACTGTCAGGGGTGCGGTCTACCGTCCGTAGTGACTCCGATCACGAGCGAGAGGGAGCAGACATGATCGTGGATTGTGACCGGTGCGAGGTCCGGGGGGCCGCTTGCCGAGACTGTGTCATCACCGCTCTGCTGGGCACCCCTCCGGGGGGCGTCGAGTTGGATGGCGCTGAGAGGCAGGCGCTGGACGTCCTGGCTGATGCAGGCATGGTGGCCCGACTTCAGCTGGTTGAGCTGCGCGAAGAGCACCCCTCAACGCAGGTGGGCACCAGCGCTGAGGGTTGCCGGCGGAGCGCCAGCGTCAAGCGGTCAGCGACTGACGGTGAGCGGTCTCGACGGCAGGTGAGCTGATCGGCAGGGCCGAACTTCGCTGCGGACACGGCGGCGTCCATCGTCTCCAGGGACCTTTGGTCCCATCGCTGGCGCGTCGGTGGTGACAGTGCCGGTCACCTTTCGTAATCTTCCCGAGACCTTGCGGTAAGTGCCTCCCAGGAGGGGCGGTGCCGCGGGTTGCTGGCGAGTTGGCTGCCGCGAGAGGTCAGCGTGGGCCGGCTCGAGTTCGTCAGCCTCGCCCGGCAGGCGGTCCGAGGGGAGAGGAGACAGTCGCGACGTGTCGTCGCATCATCTGAAGTTCAGCTCTCTGAGGTCCGGTGTGCTCAGACGCGGTGTCTCGGCGATGGTGGTCACCGCAACAGTGGCTGTACTGGGGACCATGATGTCTCCGACCGCTACCGCCGACCCTGGACCTCCCGGGGATACCTCGACTGCCATCCAGCAGTTGAACGACCTCAACCGGCAGGCCGAAGTACTCACCGAGAGGTGGCACTACGCCCGCGACCAGTTGAACACCCGCCGGGCCGACCTGGACCGGGCGAGGGCAGATGCGAACACCGCTTCCGCCTCCGCGGTTCGGGCCATGGCCGTCCAAGGCCAGTACCGGGAGCAGGTCGACCGGCTGACCAACGCCTCGTTCCAGGGTGCGCGGCTTAATCAGCTGTCCGCCCTGCTGGTCAGCACCTCCCCCAAGGACTTCCTGGACCAGATGTCCGCCCTGGACATCCTCGCGGTGGAGAACAAGGAAGCCCTCGATCGGCTCACCGGCGCCGTCGCGCAGACGCGCCGGGCGGAACTGTCTGCCCGCGATGCGGCAGCGCGGGCCGTGCAGGCCGAACACGATGCTGCGCGGCTCGAGGCTGATCTGACGCACTCGCGTATCGAGATGGACCGCCAGATCCAGGTGGTCACCAAACGTCTCGCGGAGCTCAACCGCCAGCAGCGGGCCGCCTACCTGGGTGGCGGGGACATTCATTTCCCGGTCAACCTGATTGGCACTGACATCGAGGTGCGGGCGGCACGCGCTGCGCTGAGCAAGCAAGGCTCGTCCTATGTCTGGGGCGGAGACGGCCCGATGACGTTTGACTGTTCGGGTCTGGTGAAGTGGGCCTATGCGCAAGTGGGTTTCCCCGGTCTGCCGCATTCGGCGGCAGAACAGGCACGGATGGGGCGCACCGTCAGTCGCTCCGAGCTCCAGCCCGGGGATCTCATCGCGCTGTACTCACCAATCAGCCACATCGGGATCTATGTCGGTAACGGGCTCTACGTCAACGCCCCGCAGAGCGGTGACGTGGTGAAGGTCGCACCCGTGCCCTGGCACCTGGTCACGGCAATGAGCCGGATTGGCTGAGCCAACCAGCGATCGGGCTCACTCGCAGCGGTCGAATGAGGGCTGCGTGACGCAGTGGCGGTCCCAGCCACGTGCCGTCGAGGCCACCGCTGACCTGACGCCGGTGCCGCGGATCCTTCTCGTGAGTAATGACTTCCCACCCCGGCCCGGTGGTATCCAGGCCTACCTGCACCAACTCGCCCTAGCGCTACCGCCTGCCGCCATTGCGGTTTACGCGCCCGACTGGCCCGGAGCGAGCACCTTCGACGCGCGGCTGCCCTTCCCGGTTGTCCGGCACCCCGGCACGCTCATGCTGCCCACGCCCTCAGTCCTGCGTCGCGCCACCGGGTTGTTGCGCGAGCTCAGGTGCGACACCGCATGGTTCGGTGCCGCAGCTCCACTGGCGCTGCTCGGTGCGGCCCTGCGCCGCGCCGGGGCAGGGCGGGTAGTCGCTAGTACCCACGGCCACGAGGTGGGCTGGTCGATGCTGCCACCCGGCCGGATGGCGCTTCGCCGGATCGGTGCGGAGGCCGATGTGGTCACCACTGTGAGCAGGTACACCCGCCGCCGGATCGCCTCAGCATTCGGCCCCCAGGCTGCGCTGGAATTACTCCCACCCGGTGTGGATTGCGACTCCTTCCACCCTGACGCCGGCGCGCGGGCGGAGATCCGGCAGCGCCATCAGCTGGGGGCGGCGCCCGTGGTGCTGTGTGTATCCCGGTTGGTCACCCGGAAAGGGCAGGACGCCCTGGTCCGGGCCCTAACCACGATCCGGCGCCAGGCGCCGGGAGCGGTGCTCCTGCTGGTCGGGGACGGTCCCCGGCGAGCGGCGTTACGTCAGCTGGCGCACTCGTGCGGCGTCATCGACGCCGTGGTGTTCACCGGGTCTGTGCCGTGGTCTGAGTTACCCGCCTACTACGCAGCAGGTGATGTCTTCGCCATGCCCTGCCGGACGCGTGGCCGGGGGATGGACGTCGAAGGGCTCGGTCTGGTGTTCCTCGAGGCGTCGGCGACCGGACTGCCGGTGGTCGTCGGTGATGCCGGCGGAGCGCGCGAGACCGTCCGCTCCGGGGAAACCGGTGAGCTGGTGGACGGCCGGGACGTGGCTGCGGTGGCCCGGGCGGTAGCCACCCTGCTCGCCGACCCCGATCGCGCGGCGGCGATGGGGCGGCGCGGGCGGACCTGGATGCTGCGGGCCTGGGACTGGCCGCACCGGGCGCGACGGCTCAGTGAGTTGCTGGGATGCCCATCGTGACGCGCGGGAGAGCACGCGAGAACGCACCGGCCGCTCACGAGTAGAGGGCGTCGATCTCGGCGGCGAACTCCTTGGCCACCACTGCGCGCTTGACCTTGAGGCTCGGGGTGAGCTGGCCACCGTCCTCGGTGAAATCCCCCGGCAGAATCCGGAACTTCCGGATCATCTCGGCCTTGGAGACGGCCTTATTTGCCTCATCCACGGCATGCTGCACCTCCGTGCAGAGGTCTTCGTCGTCGACCAGGTCAGCGGCGGAGTGACCGGCCGGCTTGCCGCGTTCAGCGATCCACGCTGGTAGTGCCTCGGCATCCAGGGTGATCAGTGCGGCGATGAAGGGTTGCTTGTCGCCCACCACCATGCATTGGCTGATCAGCCGATGTGCCCGGATTCGATCCTCCAGCGCGGCCGGCGAGACGTTCTTGCCGCCGGCCGTGACGATGATCTCCTTCTTGCGGCCGGTGATCCGGAGGAAGCCGTCCTCGTCCAGCTCCCCGAGATCGCCGGTGTGGAACCACCCGTCGATCACAACCGTCTCGGTGGCTTGGTCGCCGTGCCAGTACCGGCGAAGCACACCAGGACTCTTGATCAGCACCTCGCCGTCGTCGTCAATCCTGATCGTCACGCCGGGCAGCGGCTGTCCCACCGTGCCGATCTTGATGCGCTTCTCGGTGTTCACGGTGGCGGGCGCGCTCGTCTCGGTCAGCCCGTAACCCTCCAGTACCGGCACCCCGATACCCCGGAAGAAATGCCCAAGCCGCTCGCCCAGCGGTGCACCACCGGATACTGCCGCCAGGCATTGGCCACCGAGCACTGCCCTGAGCTTGGCGTAGACCAACCGGTCGAACGCCGCGTGCTTGGCCCGCAATGCCAGCCCGGCTCCGCCTGTGTCGTGCGCACGGCTCCACTCGACGGCGGTGGAAACGGCGACGTCGAAGATCCGGCCCTTACCGTCTGCGTGTGCCTTCTGCCTGGCCGCGTTGTACACCTTCTCGAATACCCTCGGCACTGCCAACACGAAGGTGGGCCGGAACTCGGCCAATTCAGCGACCAGATTCTTGACATCCGGTGTATGTCCAAGAGTGATCCGGGCATAAACGCAGCAGCACTCGATGATTCGGGCGAACACGTGCGCCAACGGCAGGAACAACAGCACCGAGTTGCCTTGCTGCATGAGGCCGGGGAACTCTCCCATGGCTGACTTGGTGATGGCGAGCAGGTTGCGATGGGTGATCTCGCAACCTTTGGGCCGCCCGGTGGTCCCGGAGGTGTAGATCAGTGTCGCCAGGTCCTCCGCTCCGACGCTGGCGGCGCGTTCCCGCGCGGCTTCATCGGGGATGTCGGCGCCCAGCGCGGTGAGCTCGTCGATCGCCGCAGCCGCACCGGCACCGCCCGACCCCTCGATCTGCCAGATCAATTCCGGGCCCTCTTGTCGAACGGCCAAGTCATGGACCATGTCGCGATGCGCGGACGTTTCGACCACGATTGCTTTGGCACCGGAATCCGACAGGATCCACCCCGCCTGCTCGGGGGAGGATGTCTCATAAATCGGTACTGTCGACCCGCCCGCGGCCCAGATCGCGTAATCGAGCAGCGTCCACTCGTATCGGGTCTTGGACAGCAGTGCGATCCGATCTCCACGCTCGATACCCGCTGCAATGAAGCCCTTGGCCACCGCCGTCACCTGATGTGCGAATTGCTGCGCGGTGACGTCGGTCCAGCGGCCATCGACCCGGCGGCGGAAGCTGATGCTGCCGGCGAACTGTGCCGCGTTCGTCCACACCACGTCAGTAAGATTCTCCCGGTCATCCACCGTCGTGGTGGCGGGAACCGTGAACTCCCGCACGGGTACCTCCGCAACTCGCAGTTCTCCTGTACAGCCACTGAACGTATCGCGACCTGCGTTTCCTCCGACAGCCCCGGTAGGGCCAGCAGCCGCATGGTCAGCTCCGAACCGTGCCGGCCCCGGGTAGCCTGGCCGTTCGTGCGGGTCCATGTGGTGTCAGATGTACATGGAAACGTGGAGGCACTGGCCAAGGCCGGTACCGGTGCCGATGCACTGCTGGTCCTCGGGGATCTCATCGACTTCGTCGACTACCATGATCACTCGGCTGGGATCCTCGGCTCGGTGTTCGGTGCCGACGCGGTTCAGCGGTTCGCCCGACTGCGCTCCGCGGGGGCGCCTGGCGAGGCGTACGCGTTCGTCCGCGAGCTGTGGACCCGGCTGCCACACCCCGGGGAGGTCATCCGCCAAGCCGTCGTCGAGCAGTACGAGCGGCTGTTCGCGGTGCTGCCTGATCCGACCTATGCCACTCCCGGCAATGTGGACCTGCCCGAGCTGTGGCCGCGGTTCGCGCGGGCCGGCGTGCACGTCCTCGACGGTGAGACCACTGAGATCGGGGGGTTGCGCTGGGGCTTTGTCGGCGGAGGCCTGCTACCGGAGGGCGTTTCGCCCAGACGTGACGCGGTGTTCCGCTCCTACCTGCGCCCGCCCGAGCAGTACGGGAGGGCCGTCGCGGCGCTCGGACGGGTGGACGTGCTGTGCAGCCATATCCCACCGGCGGTTCCTGAGCTGCTCTACGACGTGCAGGCCCGGCGACCTGAGATCGGCTCCGAACACCTGCTCACGGTGATCCGGCGGGACCGGCCGCGTGCCGCGCTGTTCGGGCATGTCCACCAGCCGCTGGCGCAGCGGGTCCGGGTGGGGCGTACCGAATGCGTCAACGTCGGGCATTTCCAGCGGACGGGCACACCGCACGTGCTGCGGTGTTGACCACCTACAGCCGCGCCCCGTCGTCGGAGCCCTCCGGCGGGGGGTCCGGCCGGAGGCCGATCACCAGCCAACCGATCCCGGCGGTGAGGGCAAGCAATCCCAGCGGGGTAGCCACCCGCCCCCCCAGCCCCAACAGTTCCGGCGCTGCCAATA
Source organism: Pseudonocardiaceae bacterium (assembly GCA_036501085.1). Lineage (GTDB taxonomy): Bacteria > Actinomycetota > Actinomycetes > Mycobacteriales > Pseudonocardiaceae. The sequence goes on from DASYAZ010000157.1 coordinate 46,099, forward strand.
ACAGCACCCCCACCGCCAGCGTGAGCACGCCCCCCACCGTGCGCGGGAGGGGCACCGGAAACGGTGGCGGCTCCGGTGGCTCGAAATGGTCCTCAACGGGATCGACATCAGGCCAGTGGGGTGGCTCGTCCGCGCCGGCTCGCCAACTGGCGACGATGCGGGCGAACGCGACGTCGGTGTCATCGGAGCTGCCCTGGCGAGCGGGTCCCGCACGCTCGTGCTCCTCGGGATCAGGGGAGGACAACTCCACGGCTCCACTCTGTAGGAAAGGGCAGTGATCGGATGTGCGGCGACCCGGTGGGCTCGGGAGCCGACGTTACCGGGTGAGACGTGCGGGGCGTGCAGGTCTCGCGGCGCAAACCGGGGCCCGCTGGTGATACGTATAAGAGGTTGGTGAAGAGTCGTTGTGCCCAGGACACGGCGCTCCGTAGGCTGTTCGGCACGGGCGGCCCGAGAGAGCGAGGGAAGGATCGGTAGCGGTGTTCTACTGGCTGCTCAAGCACCTGCTGCTTGGTCCACTGATGCGGCTGGCCTGCCGTCCGCGGGTCTGTGGTGGAAATCACATCCCCGCGCGCGGTGGCGCGATCCTGGCCAGTAACCACCTTGCTGTTGCCGATTCCTTCTTCTTGCCGCTGATGATCCGCCGCCGGTTGACCTTCCTGGCCAAGCGGGAGTACTTCACCACGCCGGGGCTACGGGGTTGGCTCAAGCGGCGGTTCTTCAGCGCAGCCGGTCAGGTGCCCATCGACCGTTCCAGCGGGTCCGCCGCGCAGGCGGCCCTGGACACCGGGGTGCGGTTACTCGCTGCGGGCAAGCTGCTCGGCATCTATCCCGAGGGGACCCGGTCTCCGGATGGTCGCTTGTACAAAGGAAAGACCGGCGTTGCCCGTATGGCGCTGGAGGCGGGCGTGCCGGTCATCCCGGTCGTGATGGTGGGAACCGACAAGGTCAGCCCCGTCGGCACCAAAATGTGGCGGCCGCATCCGGTGGAGATACGCTTCGGCGAACCGCTGGATTTCTCCCGCTACGCGGGCCTCGCCGGTGACCGGTTCGTCGAGCGATCCATGGTCGACGAGATCATGTATGCCCTGATGGATCTGTCCGGTCAGGAGTACGTCGACATTTACGCAACGTCGGTGAAGGAACGCGAGGCGGCGCCACCTCGGCTGAGCCTCAAGGCGTCCTGACCGTCAGGTTCGCGGGAGTCTGCGTAGGCTCGCGAATCGTGCGGTTCTTCTACGACCGCACGCTGAGCTTTTGCCACCTGGGCGGATCATAGTCACAGCCCTCTGAGCTGCCGAATCACCCGTTTGGCAGCGTTGGTTGCCGTTGGCGGTCTGCGGACATCTTGCGGACAGTCTGCGGACAGCTAGAGATCATCTAGACCGTCCCCTGTGGATGAAAGTCCCGTCTCCTATGGACAGATCCTCTGTGGACTAACCGATGGCATCACCGAGCGGTGCAGGCGGTCCGTTCCGGGACAGCTGCGGCATAACCGGCTGCTGGCAGCCCGTCGAGCGCGCTTACGCCGAGCTGGCCGCGACGGTCGGCTCCAGTGGCAAGGGGTGTGCCGCGTAACCTGGAGTAACCTCCTCACCGAGGTTTCCGCCCCGGGGCGACGGCCCCGGGGCATCGGTGGGAGGTCCGGTGAGGAGTTGGTTTTCCCGTGTCCGACCTGGACAACGAGCACGCTCGGCTGACGATCGGCGAGCGAATCAAGCAGCTTCGTAACGACGTCCTGATGACGCAAGACGACCTAGCGGCTGCCGCTGAGGTATCGACCGATCTGATCCGCAAGCTGGAGCAGGGCAGACGACACACCGCCTCGATCGGGAGTCTGCACCGCATCGCCGCGGCGCTGGATGTCGACCTCGGCGAGATGCTCGGTCGAGAGCGCATGCCGGACGCCGCGCCGGATGCCGGGGTGGTCGCCCTTCGCCAGGCCGTTGCTGACGTGGCCGATCTGCTTGGTGATGTGGAGGGTGAGCCGCTGTCGCTGCGGGATGCCGAGCGATCCGTCACTTACCTCTGGGGTATGTATTGGAGTGGCAAGTGGGACAAGCTCACCGCGCTGATCCCACAGACTCTGATCGGACTGCGCGCCACACTGCACGCCGCCGACGTCGCCAGCCGGCCTAAGGCGGCAGAGCAGCTGGCCTGGTGTTACTCGGCGGCCGCCAGCGTCCTAACGCACCTTCACCAGCCCGACGCGGCCTTCTTGGCGATGCGCCGTGCCTTGGACCTCGCCGCTGAGGGTGATGACGAGCTGCTCGCCGCGGTGCTCAAGGGTGCGGTCAGCTGGCATCTGCTGGTGAGCGGGCGGTTCGACGAGGCCGAGCGGGTGGCGGCACGGACCGCGCAGGCCGTCGAGCCTCACGGGGACGCACCTCTTGCGGCGCTGTCGGTGTATGGCTCGCTGCTCGTGCAGGTGGCCAACGCTGCGGCGCGCAGCGGCCGTACTGCCATCGCGGCGGACTTCCTCGGCTCGGGTCGCGAGGTGGCGCAGCGCGTCGGCGCTGATCGACTCGACTACGAGATCCCATTTGGGCCTTCGCTGGTGACGATGCAGGCAGCAGACGTGGGAGTGGTCACCGAGGACTACCCGGCAGTCATTGAGGTGGCGCACCAGATGCCGGCCAATCCTGGACTGCCGCTGGCCTCCCGTTGTCGGCATCTGACCGATCGGGCCTGCGCGCACGCGAACCTCGGCCAGGAGGACGAGGCCCTGGCGTTGCTGCTGACCGCTGAGGGGATGTCGTCGGACTGGATCAGGCATCAGACCCTGGTCCGAGCTGTGACTCGGGATCTGCTCGTTGCTGAGCGGAGACGATCCACGCCGCTGCGCCAGCTGGCGCAGCGAATCGGGGTGAACCGGTAGGACACACTGTCCTAGCGTCAACCTGATGATCGCGGCGACGGTCATCAGTTATGGGAAGCGGAACGAGCACCACCTCTTCTTCTGAGAGCGTCCCGAGCTGGTATCTGCGGTCGTTGGGGGATCACGACACCCACCGCGGGCAGCTGGACGACGACGGTGTTGTCCTGGCGGCCTGCGGTGCGACCTTCAGACCTCGGCCGACGCTGCGAATAGCCGGGCGGGCGCCAGGGATGCTGGTCGGGGGTGGTCCGGCGTTGCGGGGGAACCCCTCCGATCCTGATCAGGTCTGTCGGGAGTGCACGGGCGGGGTGGTCCGGTGAGCGAGCCGCACTGGGTTCATCTGCTGACAGCTGAGGGTGAGCTGTTGGCTGAGTCTCACCGGTGTCGTACCTACCTGTCGTTGTGCGGGGAGTTGCTCGGGACATCGGAGCTGGCGGCCGCCGAGTGCGATGCCGCCGAGTGCGAGCGCGCGATCGTGTACTGCCTGGAGTGCATCCGGGTGGCCACTGGCTGCAACTCCGACGCCGGAGTCGGCGTGGGCTACGTGCGGACAGACCGGTGAGCGGGCCGGGCGCCGAGCCCTGCGCGAACGGTGCGGTCGAGCAGCCGTTGGCGGGGGGTGCGGTTCATCTGATCTCGGCGCATGAGGTGGTGCCGACAGGCGGCCTGCGCCGCCTGGACCCGACCTACATCGCGTTGTGCGGCAAGCCGGTGGACACCTCCAGCCTGTCGGGGCCTGACTGCCCCAACGAGTGCGAGTGCGAGGAGCGAGGGGGCATCACCTACTGCCCGGGGTGCGTGCGCGAGGCCCTCCGGTGGAAAGCCCAGCCCGTCAATGCCGCGCACATCGTCGCGCAGCTGGAGCAACTCCGTGAGCTGGTGGCCCGCGATGGCCGATAGCCCGGACGTGGCAGCGGCGAAGCGGCTGCTCGATGAGGCCAAGGGTCGGGGGTTCGCTTTCGAGCGGGTCGCTCCCGGTCCGGATGCTCCGTTGCGGGGTGTTCGGGAGACCCTCGAGTACCGGGACGAGATCTACCTCGGGGGGTTCTGGCAGGAGAACTCCTGCACCGCTACCCGGCGGCGGCGCTACTCACTGGTTGTGCCCGGTGGGTGGCCGGTAGCCGACTACGTGCGCGGCGACGCCTTGACCGTGCTGCACACCGTGCTGTCCGATTGGGCGACTACATGAGACCCCCAGCCGGCCAGGTTTCCGGGGGCAGTGCGCCGGCGTCGGTTTCCCCCCGGGGTTTGGGGGTTCATCGGCAAGCGCGGGTACCTGCTTGGTGAGGTCATCGAGTTGGCCGACGACGTGCCCGGGCTGACCGATGCCGAGCTGCGGGACCGGCTGGCTGCGCTGGCCGAGCGCGCCCGGGTGACCTGGGTTTCTAGCAGGTTTGGGGCAGATCTTCGGCCAGTACCCCCCTAATCCAGACCGAACAAGACGCTCGTCGCCAGGGAGGCGACCGCTTCCGCGCCGGGAGTGCGACCCATCCCTTGAGTTCTGATGTTGATGACGGTTGAGTCCTGCAAGGTAGTACTGGATCTTGCGGTCAGGAAGGGAACGTGGTGATATTTTCCACTTTCCGATCTAAGCGGGATGATGCCTCCAGCTCCGTCTTTCAAAAATAAATCATGAAGGGCTTCTGCGGTCTTACTGTCGGGCATCTCGATTGTTGCGATGGAGAATCGGATCGCGTAGTCTTTTTCGCGGATTTCCATGAGGGTGCGGTTGATCGAGACGCATTGATGCTTGAGAAAATACTGATGAATTTCTCCATCGGATAAAGGTCGGCAGTCAAAGCCGTTTCGTGAATCAAGTGTAACGGGGTGTCGACCTAGGTGTCGCAGCCGAATTGATGCCCTAATGGAGTCATCATCGCCTTTGACACGTATTTCAGGTCCGCCCCGGGGGTTCCTGGGTTTCAGGCTGAACTCGTTGGCTTCCTGGCTCTGTGACGTCCGGGGGGCGCTGAACTCGTCAGCTGCTCCGCTGGCCGCCGCAGCGCTGCCTGCTGTTCCACCACCGGCGACCGCCGCCAGTACGACGGCCACCGCAGCTCCAGCGACCGGTTTACTACTTTTCCTGGTGAACGGGTGGAAGACTCCCTGATCGTCTGTATAACCCTCCGACACTGCGCACTCCCCTCCCGGTATCACCGCGCGCGGTGTCCGCACTTCAAGTACCCAGAGCACTCCAGGCGCCGCTGGGTGATCCGAGCAGCCTGATGCGAAGGTTGATACCAATACCATCCATTTGGAGTATCCGCGGTTATCCCACAGAACAGCCAAAAGCGAACAAATGTGATTTAAGCCGACGCTCAAAAGCCTGAGGTTCGCCTCGGCAGGCAGGCGTTCGGGCCAGCGTGGGGGGCGCGTCCACCTCGGCGGCCCGCTCGGCCAGGTCCTCAGCCAGTCGCGGTGAGCTAGCCGATACCAGACGGGTGGGACAGTGCTGCCTGCCTCACCAGTGTCGGAGCCGATCGAGCCGTGCGCCGCGAGCACCGGCTGTTGGCGGCTTCACCTCGTAGCCGAGTTCTTCCTGCAGGACTCGTACGGCTTCCTCGGGGTCGTCGCGGACCATCGCCGCCAGTTGCCGGCGACGCCATCTGACCCGACCGTCCTTGGATTGCTTCCAGAGCGCCCTGATTCGCGTCAAATCGGAACTCCTCGACCAGCAGCTGCAGCAGGTCCTCCAGGCACGGCCGCATTCGGGCGCCGCCGACAGGCAGGTGCAGCTTGCACAGCTCGCCGCTGTGGTCCGGGTTGTTCCGGGCCAGCAGCGTGGTGATCGCGCCGCGCTCGGCGTGGACGTTCCAATGGCAGCCCGGCGCAGTGTGCATGTCGCGGTCGAAGTCGAGGCGCAGAAGCGGAAGGCGGTTGATCCGCAGCTCGAACTTGGACTTGGACACAGCTGGATACCGGTCGGCCGAGTCCGCGACGAGCCGGATCAGGATGAACAGCTCGGCGACCTTGCGACCCTGGTACAGCAGCGGAATTGTCTTGGCCTCCCGCGCCTTCGCCGTACCCAGCTCGACGGCGAAGGCGAGACGAGACGCCGTGACTGTGACCTGGCGCAGTTCCCCCGACCGGCCGACGGAGCGTTGCCTGCGGCAGAGCCGGGCACTGTCCGACGATTGACCAAGGGGCGCCACCATGGGCACGGTTGTATGTCACGTAAGGGGAGAGGGCTGATCGACATGGCCAAGCATGGCGACAAGAGCACCGACAACGGGCAGGGAAACTACGACCCCACCAAATCCAAGGACGTCAAGGATGCCGGTGGCGGCCGGCACAGTAGCGAGGACAAAGGCGATCGCGATGCGAAGGGCGACGACGAAGGCAAGAAATGATTACCGCGCAGCAGGACCTGGCCGCGCTGGTCGGTGACTGCTTACCCGAGTCGTGGCGGGCGGCGTTCACCGCGACACCGCGCGAGCTGTTCATCCCCGCTCGGGCGGTGTGGGTGCGCGGCGGGGACGTGAAGACCCCCATCGACCGGGACGCCGACCCGGACACCTGGATGCAGGCGGCCTACTCCAATGACGTCATCATCACCCAGATCGATGATGGAGTCACCGATGGCGAGGGGGACTCCACCTCCTCGGCGTCGATGCCCTCGGTCATGCTGACCATGCTCACCGCGCTGGACGCCCACCCCGGACACCGAGTGTTGGAGATCGGAACCGGCACCGGCTACAACGCCGCGCTGCTGGCCTACCGGCTGGGTGCCGAGAACGTGGTGAGCATCGAGATCGATCCCCAGGTCGCCGAGGCGGCCAGGGCGAACCTGGCCTCCCTGGGCTGCTCGGTGAAGGTGATCACCGGGGACGGTGCCGCCGGCTACCCACCCGGTGGCCGCTATGACCGGATCATCGCCACCTGCTCGGTGCAAACCCTGCCCTGGGCTTGGGTCGCGCAGACCCACCCCGGTGGTGTGATCGTCACGCCCTGGGGTCCCCCGATGGCCAACGATCACCTGCTCCGCCTGGACGTCGGCCCTACCAGCGCGGTCGGCACCATCGTGGACTCGGCCGGCTTCATGCGGCTGCGCGCGCAACGCTGGAACGTCACCGACGAACCCGACGACTTCCCCACCATCGCCACACGATCCACCACCGACCTCGACCCACACGAGGTGCTCGGTAACCATTCCACCCTCGCGGTAGGGCTGCACCTCGGCGAATGCCGCGCGATTTTCGAAACCGACGCCGCCACCGAGACCGAAACGCTGTGGCTGCTGGCCAGTGATGCCTGGGCCTCGATTACCCGCGGGCAGGTGCGCCAGGCCGGCGCCCGGAACCTGTGGGATGAGGCGGTGCGGGCCTACCAGTGGTGGACTGACAACGACCGCCCGGATCGGGCGCAGTTCCATCTCACGGTGACCCCCGAACGGCAATGGGTCTGGCTCGACGACCCCGCCAACACGGTCACGACTGCGGTCTAGCGGCGCCGGGCAGTCAGACACGACGAGGCCCGCCGGCCGGGTGACATTGCGTGAGTACGCCGAGGCGTGGCGGCTCGCGGGCGCCGCACGCCCCGACCATGCGGGACAAGGTGTCGCACTCATTGCCAGCGATCACATTGGACACTTACACCCACCTATGGCCGGACTCTGACGACCGAACCAGGCAAGCTATAGAGCAGGCGCTGTCAGCTCCTGCGGACACTGCGCGGACAACGGAAAGATCGTCTTGACGTTCGTGCAGCTCAGAGAGGGTGAAGGTGGGTTCACGTGCGGTTCTTCTACGACTGCGAGTTCATCGAGGATGGCGTCACCATCGAGCTGATCTCCATTGGCGTGGTGGACGAACAGGGCCGGGAGTACTACGCGGTATCCACCGAGTTCGACCCCGAGCGCGCCGGTGACTGGGTTCGTTCCCACGTGCTGCCCAAGCTGCCGCCACCAGCCGATCGGGCCTGGCGCAGCCGGGCCGCCATCCGGGACACGCTGCTGGCATTCCTCACCTCTCCCGGCGAGAAGGTGGAGCTCTGGGCCTGGTTCGCGGCCTACGACCATGTCGCCCTCGCCCAGCTGTGGGGGCCGATGCCGGCGTTGCCCCGGGCATTGCCCCGGTTCACCCGGGACCTGCGGCAACGCTGGGAGGATGCGGGCAAGCCGGTGCTGCCCCCACCACCCAGTGACGTGCACGACGCGGTGGCCGACGCGCGGTATAACCTCGCCAAGTGGCGGGTGATCGAGCGGCACCGCACGGCCCAGCACAGCGGACAGCCCAGCGCCTCCCGTTGATCACCCCCTCGATGCGCCCCGGCAATGCGGGCGTGCCAGGCTCTGGCCTTCAGAATCCGATACGAAGTGGGAAGGCGAGAACAACATGCGCATCGGCGTGCTCACCGGGGGTGGGGATTGCCCTGGCCTCAACGCGGTGATCCGAGCGGTGGTCCGCAAGGGGATTGAAGTCTACGGGCACGAGATAGTCGGATTCCGGGACGGCTGGCGAGGTCCGATGGAGGGACTGATCCAGCCGCTTGAGCTGGCCGACGTGGAGCACATTCTTCCACTCGGTGGCACTATTCTGCGCACCTCACGGACGAATCCCTACCGTGACGGTGGCGCCGAGCAGGTCCGGCGGACCCTCGAGGAGCACGGGGTGGATGCCCTGATCACGATCGGCGGTGAGGACACCCTCGGAGTGGCCAGCCGGCTCAGCGAGGACGGGCTGTTCGTGGTGGGAGTACCCAAGACCATTGACAACGACCTGAGCGCCACTGACTACACGTTCGGGTTCGATACCGCGGTGCACATCGCTACCGAAGCGATTGACCGGTTGCGTACCACCGCTGAATCACACCACCGGGCCGCCGTCGTCGAGGTGATGGGCCGCCATGCAGGCTGGATCGCGCTGCACTCCGGCATGGCCGGCGGGGCGAACGTGATCCTGATGCCGGAAAGGCCCTTCGCCGTGGACCGGGTGTGCGAATGGGTCACCCGATGCCTCGAGCGGGAGGATGCCGCGATCGTCGTGGTCGCCGAGGGTGCAGTCCCTGAGGGTGGGGCTGAACTCCTGGCTGCCGCAGAGATCGACGCCTTCGGCCACAAGCGCCTCGGCGGGGTCGGCAACTGGCTGGCCAATGAGATCGCCTGCCGTACCGGGGCCGAGTCGCGAGCCGTCGTGCTGGGTCACATCCAGCGTGGTGGCACGCCCACCGCCTACGACCGGGTCCTGGCCACTCGGTTCGGCTTGCACGCGATGGATGCCGTGCATGAGGGTGACGGCGGCGTGATGGTAGCTCTGCGGGGCACCGAGATCATCCGGGTGAAGCTCGCCGAGGCCACCGCCGAAGTCAAGACGGTACCGCTGGAACGTCACGCCGAGGCAGAGGTGTTTTTCGGCTGATACCTCCCCCCGGATCGGCCCGGAACTCCACCCCATACGCTCATACACTGTGAACTGGACCGTGGATGTTCCGGTCGATGCTCTCCCGGAGCTACCGCCCCTGCCTGCCGATCTCCGTACCCGGCTTGATGCCGCTCTGGCCAGGCCGGCAGCGCAGCAACCGAGCTGGCCGGATCCAGATGCGGTGCGCAACATCCGCACCGTCCTGGAGAGCGTGCCACCGATCACCGTGCCTTCTGAGGTAGACCGGTTACGGGATCAGCTCGGGGCGGTGGCCCGCGGGGAGGCGTTCCTGCTGCAGGGCGGGGACTGCGCGGAGACCTTCGCCGACAACACCGAGCCGCACCTTCGGGCCACTATCCGCACCCTGCTGCAGATGGCCGTGGTGCTCACCTACGGGTCGAGCATGCCGGTGGTGAAGGTGGGTCGGGTAGCCGGGCAGTACGCGAAACCGCGCTCCGCGGCGCTGGATGCACTCGGTCTGGCGTCCTACCGCGGCGATATGATCAACTCATTGCGGGCCACCCCGCAGGCGCGGGTGCATGATCCGTCCCGGCTGATCCGCGCCTACGCGAATGCGGCCGCGGCGATGAACCTGGTCCGGACGTTGACTCTGGCCGGCATGGCCGACCTGCACAAGGTGCATGACTGGAACAAGGATTTCGTGCGGCGATCCCCGGCAGGTGCCCGCTACGAAGCGTTGGCGGGGGAGATCGACCGGGGTCTGCGGTTCATGTCGGCCTGCGGTGTGGAGGACTCCTCGCTGCACTCCACCGAGATCTTCGCCAGCCACGAGGCATTGGTCCTGGACTACGAACGGGCCATGCTCCGCATGGACCGCACCGGCCCGGCCCCCAAGCTCTACGATCTGTCCGCGCATTTCCTCTGGGTGGGCGAGCGGACCCGGGCGCTGGACGGGGCGCACATCGCGTTCGCCGAGCTGCTGTCCAACCCCATCGGCCTCAAGCTGGGTCCGACTACCACCCCGGACCAGGCCGTGGAGTATGTCGAGCGGCTGGACCCGGAGGGTGTACCAGGCCGACTCACCCTGATCTCGCGGATGGGAGCGCAGCGGGTCCGAGACGTACTGCCGGCGATCGTGCAGAAGGTCACGGCCACCGGTCACCAGGTGATCTGGCAATGCGATCCGATGCACGGCAACACCATCGAGTCCTCCACTGGGTACAAGACCAGGCATTTCGACTGGGTCGTCGATGAGGTGCAGGGTTTCTTCGAGGTGCACCACGCGCTGGGCACCCATCCCGGGGGTATCCACGTCGAGCTCACCGGGGAGGACGTCACCGAGTGCCTCGGCGGCGCGCAGGACATCTCCGATGCGGACCTCTCAGGCCGTTACGAGACGGCCTGTGATCCCCGTCTGAACACCCAGCAGGCTCTTGAACTGGCGTTTCTGGTCGCCGAGATGCTCCGTTCGTGACCTGCTACCCCTAGAAGGTGGTCACCTCGACGGTGGTGCCGGGACGCACGGGCTGACCGGCTTTGGGTGACTGGGAGACCACCCGATCCGAGATGCCGCCGAGGAACCCGAATCCGCCGAAGGACTGAGTGACGGTGCTGGTCAGTCCCGCGTCGGCGAGCACCTGACGGGCTTGGTCGACCGGCAGCCCGACGACTTCGGGGACGACTGATGCCGTGCTGACCAGCAGCACGACCTCACTGCCGCGGGTGGCGCGGGTCCCGGCACGCGGGTCGGTACCGATGGCCCGCCCACCGGCGATCTGGCCGTCAAACTGGCGCTGCACCCGCGTTGTCAGCCCGGCCCGGGCGAGTAGGGAGATCGCATCGGCTTGCTGCCTTCCTCGCACATCCGGCACGGTGATCGGGGCGGGGCCTTTGCTGACGACCACGGTGACCGGTGCGCCGACGGTGAGCACGGTGCCCGATGCCGGTCGTAGCCCGATGACCGCGCCTTCCGGAACGGTGTCGTCGAACTGCGCGGCGTTCGGGTTGAGCTGCGGGGTCAGGTCGGCCTCCTGGATCAGCCGCTGGGCGTCCTCGGAGCTGCCGCCCGGAGTGAGGTCCGGTACCACCGGGTGCCCCAAGGAGATCACCACGGTGATCTCGGCGCCTCGCATCGCCCGTTGACCCGCCGCCGGGTCGCTGCGGATCACCGCGTTCCCCGGAACGCTGTCGTTATGGTCGTCGGTGAGGTGGGCCTTCAGATCAGCGGAGGCCAGCGCGGCCGGTACTGCAGCGCGCTGCAGACCGCTCAGGCGCGGTACGACAGTCCACCGTCCGCTGCCCAGCCACCATGCGCCCAACCCCACCGCGCTCGCGATCATCAGCACGATCACCATCCAGGCGATGAACGCGCGCCTGTTTCGGGCCCGTTCGCGCAGGTAGGGATCCGGGTAGGGACTCCGCGTGGTGGGTTGTGAGCCGGGTGGTCCCGCAGCCGTGCCCGCCGCGAACCCCGATGCTCCGGCTCGCCGCTCGCCCGCCGCGGTATCGGCCCTGCTCATCGCCCGGGTGCCACCTGGTCCGTGGCCGGGTGGCACGGCGAGCGTGGCACCAGTGGGCTCTGCCGGCACCGCCGGTACGGGCACCGGTACTCGGGTGGCTCCCAGCTCGGCTCGAACCGCCAGCAGCATGTGCAGGAACGCGGCAGCATCCGGGGGGCGCGCCGCCGCGTCTCGCCGGGTGGCCTGCACGACCAGGTCATCCAGCGCAGCGGGCACCACGGCCCCGGCCGCGCTCGGGGCCGGGATGTCATCGTTGACGTGACGATAGGCCACCGACAGCGCCGTCTCACCGGTGTAGGGAGGTGCCCCGGTGAGCATCTCGAACAGCAGCACCCCGGTGGCGTAGACATCGCTGCGGGCATCGGCGGCTCCGGTCGCGACCTGCTCCGGGGACAGGTAAGCCACCGTGCCGAGGATGACGTCACCGGTACTGCTGCTCGCCTCGGCCACCGCTCGGACCAGGCCGAAGTCGGCCACCTTGACCACACCACCAGGCCCGATGAGGACGTTCTCCGGTTTGATGTCGCGGTGCACCAGACCCTCCCGGTGCGCGGCGGCCAAGGCGGAGAGCACCCGCTCGGATACCGAGAGTGCCAGCGGGACCGATAGTTTGCCTCGTTGGCGCAGCAAGTCCCGTAACGTGCCCCCCGCCACCAGCTCCATCACCAGGAATACGTGGTTACCGGCGGGGGAGGAGTCAACACCTTGGTCATGGACTCCGACGACCCCGGGATGGTGCAGCCGCGCGGCGGCGCGGGCCTCCCGTTCGAATCGCTGCAGGAAGACCGGGTCGGCGGCGAACCGGGGGTCCATCACCTTGATGGCGACGGAACGGTCCAGCCGGGTATCCGTGCCGCGATAGACAGTGGACATGCCCCCATAGGCCAGCACCGGGCCAACCCGGTAGCGCCCGTCCAGCAGGGCGCCGACCAGGTTCCCGTCGCGATCGGGTTCCTGCCGTTCCACAGTCAGAGGATCGTAGGCGACGCGGCGCTCCCCGAACGGCGGAAGGGCGCCAAGGTAGCCGGTATGGCAGGGTGACCACTGTGAGCGACCTCCTGATCGCCCCCGACGTACTTGATTCCGACGTGGTGGTGCTGCCGCTACCCGACGTGGCACAACGGCTCGGACTGCCGGTGACCCGGGTGCATCAGATGCTTCGTGACGGGCAACTTCTGGGAGTGCGCCGGCAAGGAGTCGCGGTGGTGCCCGCCGAGTTTCTGAGCGGCGACGCTGTCGTCAAGGGGTTACCGGGAACGATCACCTTGATGCGTGATGCCGGTTACTCCGCCGAGGAGATCGTGCGCTGGTTGTTCACCGCCGAGGACTCGCTGCCCGGCACCCCGATCTGCGCACTGCGCACTGACCGCGGTCGCGAGGTAAAGCGCCGGGCTCAGGCCATGGGATTCTGAGAATTCCGATCCAGACCCGTATTTAGACCTCCGTCGCCTCAAGCCATGATCGGGGGGTATCCTCACTACTCCGCGTGATCTGGTGAGGATTCGGTTGGGTCAGCCAAGGAGGAAAGCACGATGCTGGGGAAGCTGGGGAAACTTATTGTTCTGGCCGGAGTGGTGGAGGGTGCCCGCCGCTACGTGAAGGCCAATCCCGACGCGGTCGGCAAGATCGCAACGCAGGCCGCCGGCCTGGCTGATCAGGCCACCAAGGGCAAATACCGCGACCAGATCGACGGCGTGGTGCGCAAGGTCAACAAAGATATCTGAGGCGAGCTCCCGGGCCCGCTGTCAGGGCAGGAACGCCGGCCCGTCGAACCGGTCCACGGTGGTGAACTGTTCGACGGGCCGGCGCCGGAGCTTGCGGATGGTCCGCACCGGGTGTCCCAGCGCGATCAGGCCGGCGACGGCGTAGCCCTCCGGGATGCCGATCAGTTCCCGCACCGCGGGTTCCTGGCGGGTGAGGACAGACGTCAGCACCCCCCCGAGGCCCTCATTACGAGCCGCCAGCAGGATGTTGTGCCCGAATGGGTAAATCGATCCCCCACCCACGATGCTCTGCCGGTCCAGTCCGTTGTCCACGCAAGCCAGGGCACTGAGTTCGGCGAGGAGCAACAGCAATACCGGGACGGTGTCCAAGGTGTTGGTGAAATCGTTGGGTCTCGGTGCGCGGCGAGCCGCATCGAGGTCGACTGCCGGCCCGTTCCAGCGGCCGTGTGCGCGCGGCCCGAATGGGACCAGCCCGGCGTCGACATGTGCCATGTACTCACGCCACCCCAATTCGTACAGCTCGCGTATCCGGCGTCGAGTCTCGGCATCACGGAGCAGAACCACGCGCCATCCCTGTCGGTTGCCCCCGCTTGGTGCAAACCGCGCGTTGTCGAGCAGGCGGTAGACCACCGCATCGGGCACGGCCTCAGCGGTGAACGCCCGGGTTGCCGGCGTCGTGCGCATCACCTCGTAGAGCTCCACGGCCGACCAACTTACCGGTAGGCGTGACGGTCTCACCCGTCATCACCACCTCCCCATGCCCGGGCAGGTCGCCACCGATGGGAAACTGGAGGCATGGCAGTGAGCTCATTCATGGTCCCGCTCGGCACGCCGGCGCCACCGTTTGCGCTGCCGGCCCTCGATGGCCGACTCGTCGAGTCGGACGCATTGGACACCGGCCGGCCGGTGCTGGTGATGTTCCTGTCCAATCACTGCCCTTACGTCCGGCACATCGAGCGGCAGCTGGGTTCGCTGGTTGCCGAGTACAGCCACGCGATCGAGGCCGTGGCCATCTGCAGCAACGACACCGAGAACTATCCCGACGACGCCACGGCCGGTCTGGTCGATCAGGCGCATCGCGCCGGGTTCGGCTTCCCTTACCTGGTGGATGACACCCAGCAGGTCGCGCTGGCCTACCGGGCCGCGTGTACACCGGACTTCTTCGTCTACGACGCCCAGCGCCGGCTGGCTTACCGCGGCGAGTTCGACGAGTCCCGCCCCCGCAATGACGCCCCGGTCACGGGCACGGCGCTGCGGGCGGCGCTGGACCTGGTGCTGGCGGAGCAGCCGGTACCAGAACCGCAGGCACCCAGCGTGGGTTGCGGCATCAAGTGGAAGCCCGGCAACGAGCCGTCCTGATCTTGAGTGCTCCCGGATACCACTAACCGGGAGCGAGCAGGCAAACACCCCCCGTCACGGGGCTTGACACGAGCAGCCTAATCTGCCGCGCCGTGGCCACAGATCACTCCGCAGGGGAACCCAGCTCCGCCGAGGGTCCAGTGGTCGGACTCACCGGCGCCCGGTTTGGTGGTGCGGCCGGGCGTCGCAGGCGGGCTGCGCCGCGGCCGCAGCAGGAGGCGGGCACGATCGGAGCTCGGCACCAGCGTGGCGAGCAGCCGCAGGTGGGCCAGACCGGTGCTCGGTTCCCGCCCATCCTGACCCGGTGGCGTGACGGGCAACCGGAGCCCGAGGTCCGGGATCCGGCGCCGCTGACGCGGGCAACGCCGCACAGGCGTAAACCGGCGGCGAGAAACCAGGTCACTCCCGCCGTTGTGGAGCCGCCCTCCCGCCCCGAACCGTCCGGTCCGCGGCTGGA